>CBEVRO010000116.1:0-4136 GCA_965552295.1 uncultured archaeon
CGTTTGGAGGGCGTCCTTCATCGCGATCAGCTTCTTGTACAGGTTGTCGAGGACGTCCATGTCTGAAGCAGTGGCCATGAAGAGCGTGTAAACCTCGACATCTCTCTTCTGTCCCAGCCTCCAAACGCGGCCGATCCTCTGCTCTAGCTTGATCGGAGACCAGGGTGCCTCGTAGTTGATCACAACGCTGGCCACCTGGAGATTTAGGCCCTCAGAGGCAACATCCGTGGCAGCCAGCACCACGCAACTTGGGTCCTGCTCGAACCTGGTCTTCACTTCCTCTATCTTAGAACATGAGAAGGGCCTTCCATCAATGCTTATCGAGATGGTTGACCCGCCTGAGATGCAGACCACGGCGTCTCTCCCGACCGCGGGGACTAAGGCCCTAAGCACATATTCCAAGGTGTCCCTGTACTCCGTGAACAGTATCACCTTCTTGCCTTCGCTCAGCTTCCTCTTGATCAGCTCGAGGACCGCGGCCAGCTTTGTATCTCCCTTAACTGAGATTTTTTCTGCCAGCTCGACTATTCTCCTCACGACTCTCACATCCTGATCCGAGAGAAGCGGTCCACATTTCTCGGCAAACTTGTTTAGTCGATCGTCAAGATCAATGGCCTCCTCTAGCTCCTCAAAGCTCGGACTGAACACGGCATTGGCCAGACTTACTGCCTCCCTTTCTAGGTACCTCCTGAACTCATCTCCATAGATCCTTCTGAGTCTGTAGCCCTGAAGCATTCTCTCCATGGTCTTCAGGGCAGCGTAGGGACTGGAGCTGGCCCTCTTCCTTATGAGAGTGATCAACAAGGAGATAGGGGTCGGCTTGTCGCTGAATTCTTCGTATATCGATGAGAGCTTGGCCTGGAGGAAGTTTCTGAGGAGTTCCTCAAACTCCTCCTCCTCAGGCGAGGGCTGAACGGCGATGGCGTAGAAGTTGCACCTCTTGAAGATGGGCTCCCCCTCCGCCTCGTTAACAACCTCCTTGGTTCTGCGAAACACGAGCACGTCATGGGTCAGCCTGTAGAACCACCTGTCGTCTAAGTTCTCCGAGTCTAGGAGGTAAGGATCCAACAGTCTGAGTCTCGCGAGGTAATCTCGGGGATCGCCGCGGTGAGGAGTCGCGCTCAGTAGGAGGGCGTGCCGCTCAGGGTGTCTGGCGATCAGCTCTTCCAAAAGTTGGAATCTCTGATTTTTGGGCTTGTCCTTGCTCGCCTTCCCCGGCGTGGCGTTGTGGGCCTCGTCCACTATAATCAGATCCCAGAGAACTCGCGTGATGACTGAGAAGAAGTTGTTTGGAGGTCTATCCTTCTTCACCAGGTCGATGGAGGCTACGTAGTAGCCTAGTGGAAATCTCTCGGAGCAGAGTCTCTGGAAATTCGAGCTCTCGATTTGGTAAACCTTTGATACGCCCATCCTCATGATTTCGTCCGTCCACTGAGCAACGAGTATCCTGGGCACCAGGATGAGGATTCTCTGAACCTCTCCCAACTCCTCGAGGTATCTGGCAATGAGTAAGGCTTCTATAGTCTTTCCGAGGCCGATCTCATCGCCTATGAGGGCCCTTATGGGCCTCCTGAGCAGCAGCTTCCCCACTAGGTCGGCTTGGTGCAGAAAGGACTCGACTGGTCTCCGCGCCTTGATGTAGTAGGGGTAAAGGAGGGGGCTCCCCTTGGTCAGGTCGATCAGAAGCTCCCTGACGAGCCCCCACGCCTCAGTCAATTCCATACACCAGTTTGAACGCCTTCGCCGGCCTCCAAAGGTATCTTCTATTCCTGAACTCCTTGAAATAGTTTACAAATAGGGACGCCCAGTACCTCACGTCGAACAGCGGCAGGTCGGCCACGATCTCCTGCAGCCTGGCGACCTTCTCTGAGGAAAAAATCGTCTGCCGGACTACTGCATACACTATCAACCTGGAGTAGGTCTCGCCATCCTCGGTGGTTAGGAAGATTCTGCCTCCAGATCTGTTCTCCTTGCACCCAAGAGACTTGGAATACCTGACGAACTCTGCAAGGCTGACCTTTGCCCTTATCTCCGGGATCTCTCTCTTTGGCTCGGTCTTAATCTCGGGGGATAGGAGGGGAATAAACTCGGCGATCTTCACGTCTCGGGAGTTAGTCCCTCCCCTCTTCTTGGCGTACTTGAACCTGACGGCATACAGCGGCTTCTTATCAGCTTCGGCGTCACTGAACAGCAAATCTCGCTTCACCTCGGCCTCTTCAGCTTAAACCATTTGACTTTATCTGACAGAGGCTTAAGCCTCCTCAACATAGGATCTGTCAACGCTATACCTTCTTCCAGAGAAACATCGACGCTCAGCGACCCTACCTCGCCACCTAAATCCTCTCTGGCCGTGTCAATCAGATGTTCTATCACGCTTAAGTCGGCATCCTCGAAGGACATGGCAACCTCTCCAGCAGATCCAGATACCTTAGCCCCGCCCTTGCCCCTAGCCATACAGTCAGCCGCCTCAGCTATCTTACGTACCTCCTTAAGGACCATCAGATCGTCTACGCCCTCAATTTCCAGCAGCGTCCACCCAACGTAAGGCTCGTCTAGCTGCCTGACCCGCTCTATCTCAGACTCAACAATTAGCCGCAGATGGGCAGACTCTCTAGTCCCCTTTGGATCTGAGCCCAAAGCCTCTATCGTTATTAGGCGCTCGCCCCCCTTAGTCGGGGCCTGGATCTTCCAGCTCGCCCTGAAGGGAGGCGTTCCAGCTTTTGGTTCGACTATGCCCTCTTCAGGGCTCAGGCTCACCTCGTAGTTGTACTCACCCACGGGGTGAACATCCACGCTTACTTCCACCTCTGAACCGGCGGACACTGTGATCACCGACGGCTCAAGGCTCAGAAGGAAGCCTTCTTCCCTCCTCTTGACCCTCCTAACCACGTAACCGGCGCGGAAGAGCTCTTCCCAGTCCTCTTGCTCTATCAGCTTAGATAGTTCATAGGCGCTCCCTGAGAACATAACCTCATATCTGGTCTCTACAACCCCTCCCGACTCTTCTTCCCTTAACCCGCTTTCCTTGATTAGGAGGTCTGCCTGAAGTCTTGCGGCTAACTTCCACGGGAGCACAGTATACAACTCTGAGACTGTGTTCGGCCTTACTCCCACATCGGTCGGGGGGAGTTCGGAATCGTCGTCGTAGATTCGTTTGTACCAAATTTTTCCAGCTTGATCTTTAATGCCCATCTCTAATCTATCAACGCCTTCCTTTAGCGCCTCGTAAATCACATCCTCAGGAACCATGGGCAGGCGAGGGTTTACTTTGAATCTGGAGGCGATCTCTCGGACAAGATACGTCTTCTCTCCCTCTGAGAGGTCTATGCCCACTCTCTTCAGTTCTTCTCTCAGACCTTCGAATGACATGGTATCTTCAACCTTGTCAACACCCCGCTGGGAAAGCGCAGATTCAACTATCTCAACAATTGATCCGAAGCCCTCTGTGCTAACGCCCTCCACCTTACTTACGGTAGGTTCGGAGTCTCTCTGGTCAGGATACGCAACGCAGGAATACATTGAGAGAATGGTCATGAGAAGATTCTCCTCAGTTCGAACCCTTACGTTGTTTGCTATGCTTCTCTGAATTTCATGCACTTCCTTAGGGGCGTCAGGGTAGAGTTCAGGTATCTTTCCGACCACTCTCTCGCAGGCCGTGAGCCTTGCAGCCAGCTCGACAGCTCTATCGAAGGCTCTAGGTGACGAGGGGTAGGTCACAGCCACCGTGTTACGGAAATTCCTGAGACCTTGGCCGAACCTGAATATCAGCCTGGAGAGCTCCTCTTCGGGCACTATGGGATTCACCAGTACCACCAGTTTGTACTGGGGGGTTTCGTCTCTCTCCCTATCGGGAATCTCTAAGCCGAGGACGCGGCTAGAAACTATGATCTTCTTGAATATCTTGGCCTCCACCCGCTTTCTCTCATCAATCTTCCTACGACCTCTGGCAAGCACGACTCGGTGCCTCGTGAGCTTCTCCACATAGCTCCTCAGGTGGGACAAAGCAATATCTCGCTCCTCTTCGAGGATCTTTCTGGTCTCAGCATCAATCTGATCCTTAATCGATGCAATTCTCCAGAACCAGTACTTTCCGTCCTTAGACTGCAAGAACTTCAGTTTATCTTCCAGCTCCCCCA
>CBEVRO010000117.1:0-4091 GCA_965552295.1 uncultured archaeon
GATCCCTGCTTATCCAGAAGCCAGATCTCAGGAGCCTGTCCAATTCCCCACGAAGGTTCTGGATCACTCCCTCCCGTCTCGCTCTCATCAGGATGCCAATGGTACCCGTGACCTTGAGCCCCAGGCTCCTCGCCATTCTCCTTGCCTCGCGCTCGTCGAGGATCACCAAGTCGGCAGACTCCTCTAGGGCGAGCACTATGGCCTCAGCTTCTCCCTCATCCAGTTCCCTCAACAGAACCCTCTTCAGCCTCACGTCTCTAACGCTCGAGACCCTAATCCAGCCAGCCTCACCGATCTTTCTGGCGTCCTCCCTACCACCCCCCTCGACGACGCACTCTCTGTAGACAGCTTCCGGTACGAGCACCTCTCCAAAGAGGAGTCTGAGCAGATCCAGCCTCCCTATCTTGGCTAGATGGATGAGCGGGGACGAGTTGCTAACGACCCTCGGCGAAGGAGAGATCCTCCTCAAGCTCCTCCCCCGAGTAGTGTCTCTTGACGCCCCTCTTGGCGAGCTCCTCTATGAACTCCCACTTCGTCATCCCGGCCAGCTTCCTCGCCTTTCCCAGCGAGAGGATCCCCCTCTGATACAGGGCGATGGCCAGCTCGACCTTCAGGACGCGCTCCCTGTCCTCCTCGGGCAGCCTCATAGCGGCCAAGATGTCCTCGGGAATCGTTATCATCAAACCCCAATGTCCCTCCCGCCCTGATAAACTTTTGTCTAGGGGCTCTCTAGCGGAATCGCCTGCCAGGCGGTCGACACGTAGGGGGAGAGTGCTGCACGGCGGAGGGAGGGGGCGCGCGGGTGACCGTGTTCTTGGCTAGGGGAGCGAAAGGTGAAGATGCCCGTGACCTCGGGAGGAACGCAGCCGGAGCCTCTAGCCCATCAGGTTCGTGTCCTGTGGGCAGGGGAGGTTAGAGGCCGCTGAAAGCCTTACTCACCCTCTGAACTTCCGGAGTCAATCCCCTTGAGGAACTCGGTCACTTCCTGAAGGAAGGCCGAGAGGCTGTGATCGTAGAGGGGGAGTACCCTCCCCCTCACGTGCCTGTGGTGCGGATGGGTCTCCAGGTCCCGGTGGTGCGGGGCATTATCGTACCTCAGCAGTACGCCTTCACCCCTGATCAGCGAGTAGCTGTACTTCACCACCCTGCCGCCGACCAGCCTCTCATAGAAATCCAACCTCAGGTCGCCGCTCAAGGTCACCCTCAGATTGTAGTCTCCGCTAGACGGGTCGGTCGGATCTATGTCCATCCTGAGGAGCCTCACAGGCCCCAGTCTGGAGGGGAGATCGGAAGAGTCAGAGACCCTCTTCAACACGCTGGGCAATGGACTTCAGCCTCTCATCCAGCGACCCCAGCTCCTCTACATCTGCCTCCCACCCAAGGAAATCCTCAAGGGCCTCCGCGTCTTCGGGCTCCGGCAGCCTCCCAGATCTCCACGCCTCTAGGAACTCGCGCGTCGAGAGGCCGTACCTCTTCTCCCTCTCTCTGATCCTCTTAACCAGCCACTTCCTCCTCTCTAAGAGGTTCTCTAGCTCCGATATGGTTGCTTCGAGCCTCTCCATGTCCCCTTCAGATTTAGGCATTCGATGACTCGCGCCTCCCGCGGCAAAAAAGTTTCTCGGAGCGCGGGGTAACTCACCCCACGATACAGTCTTTGACTCGACGCCCTGTCCGATCCCCCGCCTAGGCTGCAGATCACCGATAGCAAGCCAGGGGCACTCGCCGGGGGGCTTCCTCTGAAGTCCTTGAGGGAGGAAGCAGTCGTTCACCACTCAGAGGAATCCTCAGTGGGTGCGGCCGTGAGCCCAAGCACAACATTGAGCCCACCCGTCTCGCCTTCATTAGTACTCTGGAGGTTAACTCGACCCCCCTTCCATCCCAGAGAGGATTGCCTCCTGCTAATCGACGTTGCACGGTGAGCCGAATTCGCCTTCCGAGCCTTGAGACGACCTCAAAGACTAGGTCGCCCATGTCTGTGCATTCGGGCGCGCGTCCCTCTGGCCCGAAGGAACTCAAGAAGTGCGGGAAAACTCCATATTACTGCAATGTTTATCTTTTGTATTACAATAATGTAAGCGATGGGGTCAACGGAGGTCGTCAGCTTCAGGATACCGAGAGAGCTGAGGGAGAGAATGAAGAATGTGGACGTTAACTGGAGCGAGGAGATCAGGAAGTTCATCGAGGCCAAGGTGAGAGAGCACATGAGGAAGAGGGCGCTGGAGGAGATAGACTCCATGCTCGAGAGACTGCCTGCCGCCGAGAGGGGTACCGCAGCCAAGTACGTGAGGGAGGACCGTGAAGGTCGTTGACGCGTCCTCGCTGGCCAAGTACATCCTCAGGGAGGAGGGCTGGAGGGGGGTCAGGGAGCACCTGGCTGAGGAGCCGCTCTCCTTGGATCTGGCGCTGGCGGAGATCTCCAACGCGATATGGAAGCACCACATCCTGTTCAAGAGGGCCTCGAGAGAGGAGGCGGAGGTGATGTTCGAGGCCCTGAGGAGGCTGGGGGAGGATGTCCTGACGCTCGAGCCCTTCGGGAGATACCTCAGGAGGGCTGTGGAGATAGCGGTTGAGGAGGCGATCTCGGTCTACGACGCGCTCTACCTGGCCCAGGCGGAGAAGATCGGAGTCCTGGTGACCAGCGACTCGGCTCAGGCAGAGGCCGCGAGGAGGCTGGGGATCGAGGTTAGGTACGTCCCGTAAGATCCCTCGTGCGCGATTCACTCTCCGGCGATCGTCGGCCTGATCCACCCGTCTAGGCTCCTCCTGCTAGCCGAGAAGGATCCCGCTCAGGGGACCGCCTTCAGGAGGGTCGAGGACCCCCGAGGGCATCAGAAGGAAGCTCAAGGAGATGAGCATAACCCAGAGCAGGGCGTGGCTGTACGGCAGGCTCGAGCGGCCCCCACACGGATGTCACGGTTCTCTGCAAGGAATCCCACGGAGTCTCTTCAAGAGGCTCGTGCAGAGCCTAAACGACCCGTGAGCCACATTAGAGCTGGCGGGTCACCGCTCAAAAAATCGGCGAGACGTCTAACGGCTAGACAGCCTGGGTCTCGCTTGAGGCGGGAGGCTGTTGCTCAGAGCGTTGGCTAGGATCCTAGCTGTGGCCTCTAGGGTCCCCCTAACCCTGACCTTCAAGCTTGGAGTTCGAGTGTCTCTCCCCCGCACAGAGATGTACCTGCGGCCCCTGCGAGTAATGAGCCTCAACTCTAGGCCGCCGCTCTCGGTCCTCAGAGTCACGACCTTTCCTCCTAAGATGCCCCTCACGATCTCCTCCACTCGCGGAGCCTCAGCCCACGGGTGGGGCATTGAGCGATCTACGCCAGCGGCCCGGTGACTGGCGAGCTGGAGAATCGCCTTTGCAGCCTCACTCGGAGTCCCGACCAACCTCTGCTCCACTCTCTCGCCAGCCTCCAGGAGCGAGGCGTATATCACACGACGCCCAGACTCCTCCTTACAGAGAAGCTCTAGGTAGGCCCCAGTCCTCAGCGGGAACGTAGCGCTCTCTCCGTCCCTCAAGATCTCGACTCCGGCGGCCGCCGCTCTCGGCTCGATGCATGGAACCTCGGACACGGAGATAGGTACAGAGACGCCGAACCTTACCGGAGTAGCGCGAGAGACCTGCGCGATCGTGACGCCCGGCCTACTCACTCTGGGAGATTCGAGCGGTCGACATAAAGAGCGTCGAGGGGGGAACTAATTCTGGGAGGACTCGCGCCGCAGCGGCGGCCTAGCCTTAAGAAGGCCCGACTGAGGGGTATTTTGGTGCAGACTGGTTGAAGGGCAGGGTCGTGAGATCGCCAGACGGCGCTAAAGTGAGAATCACCAGCGCGATTGTTCAGCACGTTACGAGGAAGCACCCGGATGTCCTGAGGATTCTGGGCGTGTCCGAAGATGGGCTAGTGGAACTCCTGTCCTCGGCCGTGTCGGCGCCCGACGAGATCTACGTCGACGACGGAGGCTCACTCTTCTTTCTGCTTCGAGCGGACGACCTGCGCCTCTGCGTGATCGTGCGGGAGGGGCTCGCCAGGACGGCATACTTAATAGGCGAGAGGACTTACGCCAGGATGAGAAGGAAGAGGTGGTTGAGACGT
>CBEVRO010000118.1:0-3997 GCA_965552295.1 uncultured archaeon
GGTTTGCAGAGCTAGGCTGGCAATTATGACTCTCGCTCCGAGGGGCGTGCCTCAGGGCTATAGGACTTAGAATTAGAGAAGCGCTTGAATATTTGCTGAGTTAAATGACACATGTAGATCCAGAAAGAGTGCTATCTGCTGATCTGGATCTTGGATTAATCGACCCGCCCCCGCTCCGCTCTCCTCAGCGAAGGTTTGAACAGGGCTTCTTTCTCGGAAGACCCAGCGAGATACTCGTGAAATTGGAAGTGAGCGAGGGTAGGATTGAGGCGGTGAAAGTCGGAGGAAGTGCGGTCAAGGTGGCTGAGTGAAACCTCCTTTTAATCCAAGATCCAGACCCAGCGAGGGCCTTTGGGGATACGCGTAGGAATTGACGTGGGCGGGACATTTACCGACCTGGTGGCCTTCAATGAGGGGAGCGGAGAGGTCTCGCTGGTAAAGGTTCCAACGACCCCTAGAGACCCAGAGGTTGGGGTCATAGACGCGCTCTCGAGGTTTCTCCGAAGTACAGATCCTAGGGAGGTTTCACTGGTTTCTCACGCCACTACGCTCGCGACCAACGCCCTCCTAGGGCAGGAGGGGCTGGAGCTTCCTTTAGTTGCGCTGCTGACCACAGAAGGGTTCAGAGATGTCCTAGAGATAGGCAGACAGAGGAGGCCAGAGCTTTACAACCTGTTCTTCCGGAGGCCAAGACCCCTCGCCCCTAGGAGGCTAAGGTTCGGAGTTAGGGAGAGGATCGACTACAAGGGGAACGTACTGATTCGGCTGAGCAAGCAAGATGTCGAGCGAGCGGTCACAACGGCGCTTCAGAGAGGTGCGGGCGCCATAGCGATCAGCTTCCTGCACTCCTACGCAAACCCCTCCCACGAGAAGCAAGCCAAGGAGATAGCTCAGAAGTTGGCGTCGCGCCTGCCAGTCGTCGCCAGCCACGAGATAGACCCGAAGTACAGGGAGTACGAGAGGACGAGCACCACCGTTGTCAACGCTGCGCTGATCCCAGTGGTCTCGGGCTACCTCAAGAGGCTAGAGGGCGCCTTCTCCTCTCTTCGGATCTCGGCCCCTCGCTACGTTATGCAGAGCAGCGGCGGGCTGGCCAGCTTCGATGAGGCGGCGAAGAAGCCCGCCTCCCTGATAGAGTCCGGCCCAGCCGCCGGCATAGTGGCGTCAGCGTGGCTGGGATCTCTCCTGGGGCTGGAGAGGGTCATCGGGTTTGACATGGGCGGTACCACGGCCAAGGCTGGCGTCGTTGTGAATGGGAGGCCAGAGGTGACCACCGAGTACGAGGTGGGAGGCTCGATCCACGCGGGGAGGATAGTGAAGGGGAGCGGGTACACGGTTAGGTTCCCCTTCGTCGACTTGGCAGAGGTCAGCGCGGGCGGCGGCACCGTGATATGGGCCGATGAGGGCGGGGCGCTGAGGGTCGGTCCCATAAGCGCCGGGGCAGATCCAGGTCCAGTGTGCTACGGGATGGGGGGAGACAAGCCGACCGTGACTGACGCGAACCTGCTACTCGGGAGGCTGGGCGAGGAACTCCTGGGAGGCGAGCTCAAGCTAAACAAGACGCTCGCTGAGCAGGCCCTGGCTAAGGTCGGCGAGAGGCTGGGGATGTCTGCCGTCGAGGTGGCAGAGGCGGCCGTCAGGATCGTCAACAGCCACATGGCGAAGGTGCTGAGGGTTGTGACGGTAGAGAGGGGCCACGACCCGAGGGACTTCGCCATGGTGGCTTACGGCGGGGCTGGCCCCATGCACGCCGCGGAGCTGGCCGAAGACTTGGGTATCGCCAAGGTAGTCGTCCCTCAGTCGCCAGGCCTGTTCTCCGCGCTGGGCCTCCTGGTCACCGACATCAGGCACGACCTGATGAGGAGCGTGCTCAAGAAGGTTGGAGACCTTGACCTCGGCTGGCTTGACGCTCAGTTCAGTGAGATGGCTGAGCGGGGCGCCCAGGTCCTATCGAGAGAGGGAGTCGCTCCAGAGAGGATGGCCTTCGTCCGGTGGGTTGAGGCCAGGTACGAGGGGCAGTCCTATGAGCTGGCCGTGGAACTCCCGGCGGCCCCGTCTGAGGTCGGGAGGGACGGGCTGAGAGAGCTCTTCCACAGGAGGCACGAGCGCGCCTACGGCTACTCGATGCCTGACCAAGAAGTCGAGGTGGTCTCAGCCCGTGTTACGGCTATTGGGGCCATGCCCAAGCCAGAGCAGAGGGGACCTCCAGAGAGGGTTAGCATCCCAGAGGAGGCCCTGAAGGAGGTTAGGACCGTCTTCTTTGCAGAGCGAGGTTGGGCAGAGGCGAGAGTGTATGACAGGTCCCTCCTGCCGGCCGGCGCGGTTGTGGAGGGGCCAGCCGTGATTGAGCAGTACGACTCGACGACGATAGTCCCTCTAGGCTGGTCCGCCGAGGTTGATCCTCACGGCAACTTGAGGCTCAGGAGGTGATCTGCATGGTGGACAAGGCGACTCTCGAGGTGATCCGCGGCGCGCTGATCTACGGGGCCGAGGAGATGGGAATCGTGCTCAGGAGGGCTGCGTACTCGCCCAACATAAAGGAGAGGGTAGACCTCTCATGCGCCATAATCTCGCCGTGGGGCGAGACGGTAGCCCAGGCTGAGCACATCCCGGTCCACCTTGGGTCCCTGCCCTGGGGTCTGGCCAGGACTCTGGAGTACCTAGAGCGCAGGGGCGAGGCGCTAGAGCCGGGAGACATCGTGATCGTCAACGACCCCTACGTGAGCGGCACCCACCTGCCAGACATCACCGCGATAAAGCCGGTCTTCGCCGAGGGTGAGCTGGTCGCCTACGTCGCAGACAAGGCCCACCACAGCGACGTCGGAGGAGTTGCGCCGGGGAGCCTTGGCGTCGAGGCCAGGCAGCTGCTGGAGGAGGGTCTCGTCATTCCGCCGGTGAAGCTCGTCAGGTCTGGCTCCCTAGATCGCGATCTGCTCAGCCTGATGCTCTCGAACACGAGGACCCCCAGGGAGAGGGAGGGCGACTTGAGGGCTCAGCTGGCGGCTTTGGACGTTGGAGAAAAGAGGGTGCTTGAGCTGGTGGAGAAGTACGGGCTGGAGACGCTCCTAGATGGTATGAGAGAGATACTGGACTACGGAGAGAGGAGGATGAGTGCCAGGCTGTCCGCCATACCCCCCGGACGCTACAGGGCCGAGGACGCCGTTGAACTCCCAGACGGAGAGCTCGCCTGGATAAGGCTGACGCTCGAGGCTAAGGGAGATTCTCTCACCCTCGACTACAGCGGCACGGACTCGCAGGTCTCCTATCCCATCAACGCCGTGTTTGGAGTCACGCTGGCGGCCTCCCACTTCGCCGTGAAGAGCGTGGTCGACCCCGAATCGCCCCTGAACGGAGGCGCGATGAGGCCGATATCCGTGCTGGCGCCTGAGGGAACCTTGGTCAACCCAGTGAGGCCGGCCCCTGTGGCTGGAGGGAACGTGGAGACCAGCCAGAGGATAGCGGACGTGGCGCTCAGAGCCTTGGCCGAGGCTCTGCCTGACGTGGTTCCGGCGGCCTCGCAGGGGACCATGAACAACATCGCCGTGGGAGGTACGCTGGAAGGCGGAGCTCAGTGGACCTTCTACGAGACCATAGGGGGCGGCTCGGGCGGGAGGCCCGGGTCGGACGGGATCGACGGAGTGCATGTCAACATGACGAACACCATGAACACGCCGATAGAGGCTGTGGAGGCGCAGTTTCCCATCCTGTTCCTGAGGTACGAGTTCAGGACCGACTCTAGAGGACCGGGCGAGTGGAGGGGAGGCTGCGGAATAGAGAGATCCTGGAGGCTTCTTGGAGACGAAGCCGTGGTGAGCGTGCTTGGAGAGAGGACGCTGACCGCGCCTTGGGGCCTCCACGGCGGAATGCCAGGAGCCAGGGCGGAGTACCTGGTGATCAGGGCCGATGGTAGAGAGGAGAGGCTGCCCTCGAAGGTTACCGTCGTCTTGAGGAGAGGGGACGTGCTCGTGGTTAGGACTCCGGGCGGGGGAGGCTATGG
>CBEVRO010000119.1:0-3988 GCA_965552295.1 uncultured archaeon
GCCTCAATAGCCCCGACCTCCACTTGACCAAGTTTCAACATGGATTCCAATGTGACGCGGGAGAGAGACCTCGCGCTCAGCCTTTCGACAGCTGCTGGTGAGGTTGTTAAGGATGTGAACTGCCGAGGAGTAACTCACGTGGAGGAGAACCACAACCGCCTCTCGAGAAGGCAAACCAAGCGTGCATAGCGATCCTCGGATTAGACGTATACTCTATCGTGACGGCTTGGAAAGGCTGCGGGAGGGGATCACTATACCGTTGGCGCCGCCAACGATCTCAGTCTGACCAGCGAGGTGCAGCATGCCCGTGAGCGCCGCGAACCCTGCGTCAACTTCGTGTCTATTCCTCAACCCCCTAACCTCTACCTCCATTCCTAATGAGCTAAGAGCCTTCAGAAGGCCCTCTCTGCTGCACTGAACTCCCAGTACCTTCGCGGTTGACTTTGGATGGACCTCTATTACATTGAACCTTTTAGACCTCAGATCCCTTGCCAAGGCGATTCCCCTCTCCGTCAGAGATCTCATCGGGCCTAGGCCCGGAGGCAGGACGCGGAGCCCCCTCCTGATCATCTCCCTGTCCGCTGTCCTGAGAGATCCCTCCTCCGGCGCGGACAGAGGAGCGTCAATAGCGATGATGTCAGGCTTCTCAGCCTGCAGGAACTCGAGAATCTCGCCGTCCGTCCTCACGGTGGATGTGATGAGGAGGCGGCGGCTCAGGAGGGCCAAGCCCGTGGGTCTGGTCTGCCTAGCGGCCAGGTCGACTCCGGCGGCTCTCGGCGACACCGAGCCTCGGACCAGGGGTTCTATATACGTCGCCGCTCCAGACCGACTCGAATGGAGTTCGATCAAGAGAGACCCCTTCCCTCTCAGCAAGCCATCTTGGCCATTCGAGAGGCCTTATCTAGCTATTTGGAGAGGCTGGCGGAGAGCATAGGAACCAGCGTCCACTCCAAGGCGTCGCAAGACGTGAAGGCGATGCTGGGAGACCCCGTTGACGTGGGCATGTGGGAGGACGTCGACCTGCTGGCGGCCGCGGCAGACGGGGGGAGCGCCATCTACAGCCTGAGTTCAGCTAGCCTGGGCGTTGCCGTGGCCATTTCGCTCCAGCTCAGGGTGGGCGGGTCCGTAATCCGCGGTCCGGCGCGATCTCAAGTTGTGCCAGAGGATCCCTCGGAGGCTGTGAAGATGACCCCGCAGGAGGTCGACTTCGTGCTCGCTCCTCTCAGGGAGGCCATGGTTGCAGAGGCCGCTCTGTCCGCAGTAAGGGGAGGGCTGGCGGAGAAGCCAGAGATAGTGATTCTAGACGGTCCGCTGATACCTCCGAAGCCGGTGAGGCTGGCTCACAGAGCAACCGGTCACTCGAGGCTCGCCGCCAGGGCGGTCTCTAGGTACCTCAGGGCGCACTCCGAGCTGATCAGAGCCTCCGAGGAGGAGGGCGTGACCCTGGTGGGCTTCGTCAAGAGGCCCAGGGCGCACTACCTCAGCGCTCTGGCGAATGTCGAGGAGGTCGCCTTGGGCGATAGCGCCATAGCATCTGAGGTGCTCCAAAGGGTTGGACAGATGGCTCCGGGCGACCCAATCACTCTCTACGAGAGGGAGCTGGAGCTAGTCATCGGGGAGGAGCAAATAAGGGAGGCGATCGACCCCGGCTCCATATCGTTCGCCTTCCTCCGCACCTCGAGGAGGAGGCCTCCCTACCGGATAGATTTTGGACCCATACACGAGCCGTTTGGCGGCCCTGCCGACGTTGCTGCTTACCTCGTCGCGACGGCGGATGCTGAGGGTATACCCCTGGCCGTAGTGAAGGCCGACGAGTCCGTCAAGGTCAGTAGAAAGATAGCGACCGACGCCTACTTTGAGTCGCTGAGGAGGATGCTGGCCAAAGCCTCCAGATCCGCCCCTGACGTCCGGAGAGTTCTTCAACTACTGACCCCCATGTACGGTGAGTGAGGCATGCCAGAGGTCGTCGGGTACGTGTTCGAGGAGTCGGGCTACTACAGACCCATCTCCTTCGACGTGGTGCTCAGGGAGGGCGCCTCGGTAGAGCCGGGCGAGTTCCTCTGGATCGACGTCGAGGGCACTCGCGTATACTACCAGGTCGTTGAGATGGTGGTCAGGAGGAGGCCCACGGCTTACGACGAGATAATGCTGAAGACCGGGAGAACCATCAGCGACGTTGAGCCCGACTTCCCGAGAGCCAGAGTTGAGCAGGTGGGTTACATCCACGCTGGAAGGCTCGACGCATACACCGGCTTGGTTAGACCGCACGCTGAAGTCTACAGAGCGGAAGAAGAGGACCTTAACGCGCTCCTCGGGTGGGAGAGGGAGGGCCCGCTGGGGCCGAGCGTGCTCCTAGGCTCTGTCAGGCCGGGCAGGCAGGACCTGAGGCTCAGGGCTTGGGACCTCATGAGGAGGGGGCTCGTCGTCTTCGGAGGAGTCGGCTCTGGAAAGACGACGACCCTGCTGAACGTTGTCGTCAGGCTGATCGAGGCGGTCAGGAGCGCTGGCGGGACTCCCTCGGTTTTAGTCCTGGATAAGGACGGAGAGTACGGCCCAGTTCTCAGTGAGAGGCTTGGGGCCGAGGTGCTGGACGCATCCTCCCTGATCCACGAAGGAGGCGGCGAGGACGTCTACTCGGCCCTTAGATCGGCTCTTGGTCTCTCTGGCCAGTCTAGGGAGGCTAAGGCGCTGAAAGCCGCGGTAATATCGTCTCTCGGAGGGGTTCAAGGCGCCGTAACTCGTCAGACTGTCGAGGCAGTCATCCAGAGGCTCGAAACGCTCGCGGCCGGGGGAGGGCAAACGGGGGTGCAGAGGGAGGCGGCGGCCTCGGCGGCCTCCCAGCTGAGATCCATCTTAGACAACTTTCCAGAGGCTAGGGAGGGAACCCCGGCTTCTTCCATACCCAGCTTGGTGGAGGGCAGGATCTTGGTCTTGGACCTCACGAGAGTGGAGGACTGGGACGACACATACATGGCGCTCTCGGAGGCCCTCACGGCGTGCTACAAGAGAGCGCTGGCTGACAGGAGCTTTGGCCTACTGGTCGTCATAGACGAGGCGCACCTCTTCGCCCCCGAGAGGGGAGGCGTGTCGCTGGCCGAAGAGCAGGCGACGAGGGAACTCAGGTCTACACTGAAGATAATAGCCACGACCGGGCCCAGAAACGGCATTACGCCGTTCATCTCCACGCAGAGACCCGCTTTAGTAGACAAGACCCTGACCACTCAGCTCGGCCAGAACGTCATCAGCCACAGGGTTGAGGATGTGGATCTGGACAGGGTAAAGGAGATGATAGGCAGCATGGCTGAGGCAGTGAGGCTGTTTCCAGAGGGCAGAGCCATCGTGAAGTCGACCGCTGCTCCCCTGCCAAGGCCGGTGATAGTAGATGTTGTAGCAGAGACCTTCCCCGCCTCAACGGGCTGGACAGCCCTGGATAGGTGGATGCAGGGTGGCTAAGCAGGCTAAACTCAACGATTTTAACCACCAGGCCCATCAGTAAAAGCTTAAAGTAGAGAGGAATAATCGCCAGGTCAAGTAAATAATGTCCCCTAAGAAAATAGAGGCCATCTGCAGGATCTGGCTTGGGATAGTTGTAGCCTCATTCCTCTTAACTCGCTGCTGGACCTGGCCTCGAGCAGCAACATTTGACGCCAGCGACCTGGTATTTGAGTCGGCTAGCCTCGCCGTACTAGTCATGGGGCTGGTATTCGCAATCGTGCTCAAGAGGCTCGGGGCTGAAGAGGCTTTCATCGGATGGAATGCGCTTCCTATAGTCATAGGCGTCGTCATGGTAGGCTCCCTAACGGACCTACTAGATGAGTTCATAGTGGTTCCGCACGTGATCGGAATAGTTGGAGAGCTGTTCTCGACGCTCCTGGGCGGTGCCTGCATGATCTTCTTAGCAACCAACTGGTACGCTCAGCACCCCGAACCGGAAAATGGACGCTGGCACGTTAAGATCCCGCTGGGCTTTGGAGTCGCCTACCTGGCC
>CBEVRO010000120.1:0-3922 GCA_965552295.1 uncultured archaeon
TCTTGAGGAGAGGGGACGTGCTCGTGGTTAGGACTCCGGGCGGGGGAGGCTATGGGAACCCCCTTGAGAGGGATCCGAACGCTGTGGCTCGAGATGTGGTGGACGGGTTGGTCTCTCCAGAGGCGGCTGCCGAGCACTACAAGATGGCGGTCTCTGCGGATGGAAGGATAGACTGGGAGCAGACCTCTGAACTTAGGAAGGGGCGCTGAGAGCTTGTGACGTCCGTTAAAAAGAACCCACTCGCTAGACCTTCAAAATGCCAACGCTCAGGTCGACGCTCGCTGCGGCTCTGCTTGCGGTAGCCTTGGTAGCTTTTGGAGCGAGGAGCGCGTCCCTCCAGCCGAGCGCCTCCTGCGACTCCCTGACTCTAGAGGTCGCCGCTCCGCTGCTCATGAGGCCTGGGGAGAACTTCGCCGTGGTCATAACCAACCTAGACGACAAGGCTCACACAGTCACAATCTTAGTAGAGGGGGACATTGTTCCACAGTCGCTGAATCTCACTCTGGGTCCGGGAGAGCAGAGGTATAAGAGTGTACCACTAGCTACATTCAAAGAAGCAGGAAGAGTAAGGCTAAACGTAACGCTCATAGAGAATGGAGAGGCACTCTGCCAAGTTGAAACCACAGTTAGGTTGGCCACTGGGACTCCCATAATAACTGCAGTTCTCTATGGGGCTGCTATCCTGCTTAGCGGTCTGGCTGTGTATATCCTGATGTTAAAGAGAGGTTGGAGAACCTCGCGACGAACTCCAAGAGTCCAAAAGTGATTGTTATGGGTACGCGCGATTGAGTGTCGGTCAGCCGGGCTTCGCCATTAGCTTAGCCTCGCGGCTGGCTTCCACAAAATTCTCAATCAGCTTGTCAAACTCTTTGGAGAGAACTTCATGCGTAGGACCTTGCTTTACGAGCCTTCCGGCGAGCAGCAGAGCGGCGTAGTCAGCCACTCTCCGCGCCTGTGACTGATCGTGTGTAACTATCACTACGGTCATGCCACGCTTGAGTTCTACTATGAGATCCTCGATCTTCTTGGCGCTGACAGGATCCAAGTTGGAGGTCGGCTCGTCCATGAGGAGTATCTTGGGCCTCATAGCCAAGGCTCTAGCTATGCAGAGCCTCTGCTGCTGTCCCCCGCTAAGGCTGGGGGCCGGGGCCTTTAGTCTGTCTTTGACCTCGTCCCACAGCGCGGCCTTCCTCAGGGCCCACTCTACGAGTTCATCTAACTCTCGCCTTGACTTAACTAGCCCGTTGAGCCTAGGACCGATGGCAACGTTGTCATAGATTGAGAGGTGGGGGAAGGGGTTTGGCATCTGAAACACCATGCCGATCATTCGGCTAATTGAGGACATGCTAACGTCTGGAGCATAGATGTTCCTTCCGAAGAGCTTGACAATGCCCTCTACTCTGGCCTCTGGGTTCAACGTTATCAACTTGTTGAACGTGCGGAGTAGCGTGGATTTACCGCTGCCAGAGGGGCCCATAATGGCGAAGACTGCATTATGAGGTATGCGCAGCTTCACATTATCTATGGCTTTTAGAGAGCCGTAAAACACCGTTAGACCGTTCGTCTCGATCGAATATCTTGGTTCGGTCATCTTCATAACTTCACCTCCTTAACCAAGCGCTTTAACGCGAGAATTGCGGTAACAACAGCCACAATAAGGATGAAAGCCGCTGCCCAAGCGATCTGCTGCCAGTTCTCATAGCTCGTTTGAGAGAACTTGTATATTAGGAGCGGTATCGCTCCAGAAGGGCCGAAAAGACCGTAGAAGCCGTGAAATGCCGAGCCTGCTGTGAACAGGATAGGCGCGGTCTCACCAGTGGCCTTGGCCAGTCCAAGGAGAGCGCCTGTGAGAATTCCTCTTCTGGCTATTCCGAAAAACACGTAGAATACAGCTTTCGATCTTGGTAGGCCTAACGCGAAGGCTGCCTCCCTATACGTGTGTGGAATGCTCCGAAGCGCCTCACACACTTGGATGGTCACGTAGGGCAGCATCATTATTGCCAAGCTAACCGAGCCAGCTAGCGTCGACGGCGTGCCCATTGGGACTACCAATACTACATACACAAACAGGCTCACGACTATGGATGGGAACTCAATTAGCAGATGTGAAATCGTCTCACTGAGTCTAGAAAGGACTGACTTTGGATACTCGGCCATGAATATCCCGGCCAAGATACTTACGGGCAGGCTAATCAGGGAGGCGATAGTTACCATTGCTGCTGATCCTTTGATAACTGGTCCTATTCCACCAAGTTCGGAGCTCCCTGGGGCTGGGGGAGAGTCTATGAAGAACCTAGGGCCAGCCGAGATTATCACGGGGAGACCTCTTGAGAACGCCTCAAAGACCATGTGGAGCATTGGCGCCACGGACGCGGCCGTTAGCACGAAAATAGCCAGCGTCAGAACTCTATCCTTAATTATCCTGAGCTTAGAAACGGATTCCATACCTTTTCACCCATCTAGACGCGATGTAGACCCCCAGAGTAGTGCTAGCCATGCCTATCGCGAGCATGACCAGAGTGGCTCCATACAAGGCCGACGACATGTACCCGTACGTGAAGGCGTTACCGAACTGACTGGCCAATAAGCTGGAGACTGTGTAGCCCGGAGCGAAGGGCGAGAGACTCATGTTGAACGCGTTACCAACAGTCATAGACACGGCGATGGTCTCACCAATGGCCCTGCCGAAGCCCAGCGCTGTTGCAGACACAATAGCTGGCTTTACCATTCCTATGAGCAGGCGTATAGCCTCCGTTCGAGTAGCCCCCAGACTCCAGATGGCCTCTCGGTATGTGAAGGGCACCATCGCGTAGCTCTCTCTGATGATCGCGGTGGTGTAAGGTGTAATCATAACGGCTAGAACGGCCGCAGCCGTGAATATGGACTGCCCAGACGGCGAGTATGTTGCGAGATATGGTATCCAACCAAAGATTCTGCTTATGGGGAAGGCTACGTGATCTCTAATGAAGGGAGCCAGGACCTTCATCCCCCACAAGCCATAGACCACCGTCGGTAGGCAGGCCATGACATCCAAGACTGTCGAGAGCACCTCTCTCATCTTTTCTGGTGCAAATTCGTTGACAAATATAGCAGTAGATGTAGATAATGGTAATGAAAAGATTATCGCTAGCGATGAAGTGTAGAAGGTACCCCACAAAGCAGCGGCAATGCCGTACTTCTCTGCCTCTGGGTTCCCTTCTGGGGCCCTCCAAACATTAGTCAAGACAAAGCTAGCCCCCTCCCTGCTGAGAATTGGTATCGACTTGTACGTAATGACTACAAGCATCGCAACAAGCAAGAAGAGGAGGGTTATTGAGAAAACAGAAGTGAACAGCTTGAACCTATCGTGCATTCCTACTTATCACCTCCTCCGGCGAGAGCGTCGCGGTAGTAGTCCCTCGCTGCCATTTCAGCCCCTCAGCTCTTGAGCGACCTTCAACCCTATACTGGCGGCCTCCGGGGGTAGAGGAACGTAGCCCTCGACGATGCGCTCAGGTTTCTGTCCCTCAGTCACTATCCACTCGATGAAGTCGGCCAGAGCTCTGGCTTTGAATGCGTCATAGCTGTCCTTCCCCTTGACGATGAAGTGGCTGAAGGCTATTATGGGGTAGGACTCATCTCCAGGGGGATTGAGTACGATTTCCAGCTCTCCCTCCCAATTTGCGTCTGGCTCGGGGAGTCTCAGAGCAACATTGGCCACGCCCTTCGCTATGCTATCCGCGGTGGGGAGGACGAACTTTCCGTTCCTATTCTGAAGAGCGGCCACACCCAGGCCCTCAGTGTAGGCGAGTTCGACGTAACCAATCGAATACGGCGTGTTCTTCACAGTCTCTGCGACTCCTTGGTTACCTAGGGCCCCCACCCCGCGACCCAGAGCATCTAAGGGCCACTCAACCAACTTACCAGCCCCCACTCTCTCCTA
>CBEVRO010000121.1:0-3860 GCA_965552295.1 uncultured archaeon
AATGGCCTTCTTGGATATGCGAAGAGCGGCAGGGAAATCTACCCCGGCTCGCTGGACGGCATAAGCCTCCCCTACGCCATAGACCAGGTCGACGAGCAGTCCTCCTGGCGGATCGCTCGCTACCTGTTTGACTACTTGGAGACTGGGAGGGCCAAGGTGACCACCGCCGGGATCAGCTTCACTGTGCAGGGCACGCCTGTGATGGTCTTCCTGGCGAACCCAGGCATTGGAGGCTCCAGTGCGAAGAGCTTTGGCAGGTTAGTGGCCAAGCTCAGCGAGAACCCAGCTCTTGGCAGGAGGTTCGGTATCATCCTCTACTTCCGGGATGCAGAGCCCCTCCCACGGAAGCTGAGCAATAAGGAGAGAGAGGAGTGGAGAGCCGCCGCCATGCTCGCTAGAGCGGTCGAAGAACTCGCCAGGCCGAATGTGGAGCGGATCTACTCCGATCCACAGGTCTGGGAGTGGCTCAACACGCCCATGGAGGCGTGGAAGGGGCGGGCTCTTGGAGTGATCTCAAACATCGACGACGAACTCTTGCGCGGCTTCCTCTACTCATACATCTCCGCCGGAGGGGCTAGGCTGAGGAACGCCGCCCTGAGGGCCGCGATATTCCGCAGGCTGAAGGAAGTGGCAGCGGGGAGCGTTACCGTGGACGAACTCCTGACTCTGGCCGAAGACCTTCTGCCGGATTACCTAAACGACGTTTTGGAGAGCCTGCAGAACATTGCGGCCTGCTGGCAGGAGGAGCTGGGCGTAGCCATCCGGGCTGTGTTTGAAGCCCTGCCCAAGTCCATGAAGGAGATCGTCTCGGCCTGCGAGCACTACAGAAGACGGGTTGGCGTCAACACGGGGGACGAAGTAGATGTGGAGGTGCTGGGAAGGGGCTACAGGCCATCTGCGTACACCTACCTCTCCGAGGCCCTGAGGGACGCGCTGAGGGGGAACCCGGAGAGGCACAACGACCGCCTGATGAAGTACTTCGGCTTGGAGGTGAGGCGGGTTGGCAAGAAGCTCCACGTCATCTTCAGACAGGCTAATCCAGTTGATATATTTGAGCCACTTGGCTCGTGGAGTGGGGAGGCTGCTTCCTCAGAGGGAAATCCGATCAGTTCTGAGACCTCTTCCCAAAATTCCCAAACCTCCCAAGATTCCCAAGGGCGCGGCTGTGAAGGTTGGGAAGTTTGTGAGTTTTGGGAAGGTCTCACTCGGAGAGTGCCTGTATCCACCCCGGCAAACCCTGAGGAGGGGCTCTCCGCACCAAATCCGACAGACTCTCACGGCCAAGGCTCGATTGAGGAAAGCCTGTTCTCGTTGGCAACCCTCGCCTTCAGGTTGAGGGATCGATGGCTCGCCACTCGAGACGAAGCCGCCCTCTGGAAGATCGACCGATTGAACGAGAAGATCTCTCGCCTGCTCGGGCTGGATGTGGAGACGGTGGATCACTCCTTCCAGCACGGGGGCTTTGAAGATCCGAGGTCGTGGGCGAAATACCTCCTGCGTGTGGCGAGAGACTGATATGGGGGGCGGTGATTAGTGAACTCCGTTACCAATGGTGTGGTAACGCAGGATCTGCTCGAGAGGCTCCGCAGCAGGCCGAGCCTCCTGAGGATCCTAGCTGTGCTGGAGGACGCCGGAGGCAGTCTCTGGACGAGGGAGATAATCAGGAGGGTCGGCTCTTGGACCCACACTCACAGGCGACTGCTCGAGCTGGCGGCGCTGGGGCTGATCAGGAGGGTTCCTGGGGAGGCGAACGGCAGACATGCCATATGGAACGAACTCACCCCGCTGGGGAGGGATGTTCTGAGCCTGCTTAGGGCTGAGGGACACCCCTCTGCGTGGGTGCGTTACCAATAGTCGATCGGCGGTGGGGCTTGGGTCTTGGGAACCTGAGCACTCAGATGGCCCCGATTGTTAGGCGGGTAAGATCCTCTCTAGTGGCTTACTTACCCCCAACCTGCCCCGCGGCTTGCGGTTAGGTAAGGCCTTGGTCCAGTCCATGAGCTCCTTATCTGCCACTCTATCTGCCCCCCAGACCATACCTACTGGCTCACGGCCACCCGGCCCAATTACCCCAATCGCCAGCATTCTCCGAGTGACCTGGCAGGGTGCTGACACGGCATAGACAACGTGCAGCCGAGTCGCCACGGTGGAGTGCCCAGCAACAAGCCCACCACGTCGGCGGGGGATCCCAAGATCTAAGGCTTAGCATCTCGCTGTAGGGCGTGGGTGAGCCCCTAGGTGAGCGCTGTGGACTGGGCCTCTATCGAGGCCAAGATACTCGGCAGGGTCGGGAGGAAGGTCAAATTCAGGTATCCCGGGAACGGGTGCGTCTACACGGGGAGGCTGAAGGACAGGTGCGTGCTGAGGGCTCCCTCTTGGACCGGAGCTCCCTACTGGGACGTGGTGGATCTCATTGAGTTCGGCGAGCTGGAGAGGTTCGAGGCCCTCAGGTTCGGCTACTACAGGTGGTCTGGCGGGAGGCTCATCTGGGCCAGCCAGACAACCCTGACCGAGCCCCTGGATGTATACAAGTCTCTCTTCGTGAAGGCGGCCAGGGAGAAGGAGTGGTTCAGGAGGTTCCTGAGGGAGGTCCTCGAGGAGGTCGAGAAGGGCAGGTAATATTGGCCTGCTCAGCCTAAGCCTATTCTTAAGTTGCGAGTTCTCCTCTGCAGACTCCGAAACCCCACGCAACTGAGAGGGACCTCTATATCCAAGGCGATGCAGAGTGGATTCTAAGAGTTATGCAAGAAGTGGACAAGCGGCTGGAATTACGGGCTCCCGTGCTGGAGATCCATGCGAAACTCCGAGTATGTTGGGTAGAGGCCTGCAGCTCAGAAGGAGTTCCTCTAGAGGGTTCCGCCGTCATGCTTATGGATCTCGGGGTGCTCAGAACTGAGCACACAAGTCTTATGATGTTGTGATGTTAACAAGTCGGACGCTCCCGCACCACGATTCTTGAGTGTGTTAAGTTTGTGGGACTTAACCTAAGCTAAGGCTACGTAAAACCGAGTTTTGCCCGCATTCTACGGCCCCAATAGGGCGCTCGATCCCACAAGGAGGTGCGTCGGGGTATGACGTATATCTGGCATGCCCGCTAGCTCGTTTTTACCCCCTCGTAAGGGACAGTCTGTATATGTGTTGATGTGCATACGCACAGCTGCAGACTTCTCTAGTTAGAGTCCCTCTAACCTAAGGCACCAAGTCGGCAGCACCCCGAGATCTTAAGGCGAGCATCTCACTGCGTAGAATGCGACTTCAGCTTAAGTCTGCGATATACAATCAACACGGCCGCTACTGCCACGGCTGCAGCCACTCCCACACCAGCTCCTATCATAATTCTCCGCCTGGTCAGCTCCTCTATCCTTGCCTCGGCGTCCTCTAACTTCGACTGAGAGTCTTTGAGCTTACTGAGGATCATGCTTAAGCTTACCGAGGATCTAGCCTCATTAATCAAGCCCTCGGCCTCATCTAGGCGTAGTAGCGCGTAAGGATCATCTGTCTTGCTTCTATCATCATTGATCCTAGCTTCTATTTGGGAACATGCCTTGTCCCTGACCTCCACGATTGCCAGGTCGAGCTCAGAAAGTGCCAACTCTAACAAATTCTTGGCTGAGGCGTAGTCCTCCAGCGTGGATTTCTCCTTAGCTGCGTCATACTTAGACTTGGCCTCGCGCGCGAAGAGATCTCCCATGTCCGACACGAAGACCACGTCTCCTGGGCTAAACTTCACTCAGAACACCGCCTCGTTCAGCCTAGGCACGGACCCGCTCCTATACCCCTCGCTGTTCCTTAGTTTGGTCTCAGCCAGCCTGCGGGCCCAGCAGTACCTACACATATGCAGGCAGCCAGTGACGGGGTTC
>CBEVRO010000122.1:0-3831 GCA_965552295.1 uncultured archaeon
CCACTCGCACTCGCTCGACCCCGGGGGCTGACTCTAGAGCCGCCTCGAGCTGCCCTGGAGGAGCCTTCTTGGGAGTCAGGTAGAGCCTCTCAAGTACTGGCAGCTCGAGCTGGGTTAACTCGCCAGACTCGGTGACGAGCTTCAGGCTCAGCAAGTCTCCGTTGATCGAGGCGTCTATCAGCCATCCGCGCAAGCTCGCTGAGAGTTCCTGCAGAATCTATTTTTATGAGCTCGGTGGATTCGAGCAGCACGTGACTTGAGCAAAACTATTCTGGAAACTTTTGCGACAGATGCTAGTCATATCTAGCACCAATATAATTTTTCGCCCTCGCGCTCCCCCTGCAGAGCCATGCTGCTCCGGGTCCAGACGCGAGCGGTGGCCCTGCAGACCGGCGTGGAAGAGCTGGACCGCCTGCTCGGAGGAGGGATCGAAGAAGGCTCCTTGACGGAGTTCTACTCGCCAGACCTGCGAGTTCTGAGTCTTCTCTACCACAGGATAGCCGTGCTGGCGGCTCACGTGGGGAAGGTTCTGGCGCTCCACGTGCAGGACTTCGGAGGGCTCGACCCCTACCTGCTCAGGTCCATGGCCAAGAGGCTGCAGATCCCCTGGGATGCCGTGGAGTCCCACCTCAAGCTGGCCCGAGCGTTCAAGCTTGAAGACGTAGTGAATCTACTTGCCAAGGCTCAGGGGGAGTCGGCCGACTTCGCGCTCGTGTTCGATCCGTACATGCACTGGGACTGGAGGAGAAGGTGGCTCGCTACGACCCTGACCTGGCTCCTCAAGAGTCTGACCCAAGATAGAACCGTCGTGAGCTTCAACAGAGCTCTAGAGGGGCGGTGGGCCCCGCTCGGCGGCAGCTACCACGCGCACTCCGTCCACGCGCTAATCAGGCTGGAAGCGAGTCGTCGAAGTCTCGTCAGAGCGATCCTGGTCAAGCACCCATCTCTACCGCCCGGAGCGGCGTGGTTCAGCTTGACAAAGCTGGAGGGTTTGAGTTGGGGAGGTCGGCGCCTACTCTCAGAGTGGCTGTGAGGAGGGAGCTGGAGAGGCTCTCGAGGGTAGCCAGGGCTGAGAGGGATCCAGAAGTGAGGAGGGCGCTAGAGGAACTCGTCTCGTCTGGCGCCCTCCTGCTGGACGCGTTTCAAGTCGAGCCCCCCGCCGACGCTCTGGAGGTTGTGTTGCTGAGCGCTCTGGTCGCGTTGACTCGGAGGATAAGTGAACTTGAGCGAAGGCTAGGGGTGGAATAGGAGCAGACGCTAGAAGGAGGCCAGCGCTATGCCTAGAGCCACCAGAACTCCGCCGAGCGCCTCCCTAAGGCCCAGCCTCTCTGAGAGTAGGAGGCGCGACAGCCACTGCGACACGACGGGGCTGAGGGAGGTAGGGATCGTGGCTAGGGCCAGACCCACTTCTGACATCGCCTTGTAGTAGACGACGAGGGCCAGGCTCAAGCCTACGGCCCCGCTGAGCGCGGCGATGAAGATGGCCTTGGGGCTGGCCTTCAAGCGGTCTCCCCTGGCTGACGCCAAGAAGAAGGCTGGAGTGAGCGTCACCATCCTCCAAGAAGTCGTAGACAGCGGACTAACCTCGAACAGCGCTCCTCTGGCTAGGGAATCTCCGAGGGCCCAAAGCACTGAGGTCGCGATCGCAAACGCCACCCCTCTCTTCCTGTCCACCCTACCAGACCGACTCGCGACAAGCCACACGCCTGCCACAGCTACTGCGGCGCCAGCCACCGTGCCGACCCCGACTGGCTCTCCAAACAACACCAACCCGAGGAGCTGCGCCCAGAAGATGTAGGTGAAGCTGATGGGCACGGCCCTAGCTGGGCCAGCCCTATGAATAGATTCGGAGTAAGTCACAAGCCCTATGCCCTGACTTACGATGCCGGAGGCTACTATAAGTACCAGTGGACGCAGAGGCACGGCCAACGACCCAGTCACGAGCGCCGCTGGGAGGATCACTATCAGCCCGCCAAGGTTCCTCCAAGCGTTGACCCCGAGAGAGTCCAGCTCCCTCATGGCGACGTCTATCATTATCGGCGAGATCCCCCAGAGCAGCGCCGCCAAGATTGCCCAAGCCAGGCCTGGCTGCACGAGGGTTCACCGCTGGATACTGTTAAAAATCAGGATACTAAGTCGCTCGTGTTGGTAGAGCCGGGTAGAAATACGTATAAGCACATAAATTACGAGCAACCGCAGGTCGAGATGCCTCCGGGAAAAGACGTTCGCAAGGTCCAGATGCTCGGGAGATCTTCACTGTCCGTCACCCTGCCCAAGTCTTGGGTCAAGAGGGTGGGGCTGACGAAAGACGACTTGGTTGAGATTCGGCTGCTCCCAGACATGAGCCTCAGGCTCGTGCCGCTCGGCAAGGCCAGAGAGGACTTCCTTGAGGCAGAGGTTGCCGTGGAACCTGATGACGACGTCAAATCTCTGATCATGCGAGTCATCTCGGCGTACCTCGCCGGGAGGGATTTCATCAAGGTAGACCTGGATCGAAGGCCAGCCTGGGCCCACCAGATCAAGTCTGCCATAAGGTCAAAGCTAGTGGGCGTGGAGGTCGTCGCCGAGAAGGGGAGCGTGATAACCTTCCAGTGCCTCAGAACCTACTCGGACTTCCCGACTCCCAGAGCCTTCCTCAGGATGAGCGCCCTGGCCAGCGACATGGTTCTCGACGCCACGCAGGCGCTTCTAAATGGCAATAAGGACCTGGCCGAAGAGATCGTCGCCAGAGACGAGGAGGTCGACAAGTTCTACTTCCTGATAGGGAGGCAGGCATCCGCCGTGGTGTCTGGGAGGCTCGACCCCGAGGAGGTAGACCTCAGGTGGGCCGTCGACGCTCTAGGCTACAGGCTCGCAGCCAAAGCTGTAGAGAGGATAGGGGATCACGCCACCAAGGTCGCTATGACGGCCATAAAGTTTGGAGAGCCGCTGCCAAATCTGGAGAAGCTGAGAGAACTTGCTAGACTCGGAGCAGAGATCCTGAACAGCTCGACTGAGGCCCTCGTATCCCTAGACATGAAGAAGGCTAGGTACGCGCTGAAGAAGGCCGCAAAGATCCCCAAGTTCGCTGACGGCATACTCGAGGACATCCTAGTCTCAGACGCCCTGAGGGGGAAGAAGGTCAGGCTCGGTCTAGCCCTCGAGAGCCTCAGGAGGGTGGCCGAGTACGGAGCGGATGTGGCCGAGGTCACTGTGGACCTGCTGGGCTGATATGCTTTCTCCATTCTAGGTCCCCTTACTTTCAATCTCTTCCTTCGTTCGGAGACAAAGAGCATCTAACTCTCTCACTTTGGAGAGAGCAGTGTCAGGGGAATGGGGAGGAAGTCTATCATTGATCTCAGGTTGGATCCATCGGCTGACCCCTCCGATGCTCACTTGGCGGGGGTGATATCTCTGACGGTCGGCCTCTTGGCTAGCATGTCCAAGAGGAAGCTGATCTACTGCTACCACCACGCTTGGTTCGGCAAGAAGATGAGCGACATAGCTAGAGAGTTTGGGGTAACGAGGGGGAACGTCAGCAAAGTGCTCAGGGGGACCGACTGCCACTTGCTAGCGAGGCTCGCCGCTCTCGGCCCCCGCCGGTCGCTCGCAGTCTAGCGACCGGCAGGCATCGCGCCGATAATGCATCAGCGCAGACCCCCTAGAACGGCTTAGTGCTTCTCAAAGGTCAGGCGATCCCGTACTCCTTGGAACCCCCTCCTAAAGGTAAGCCTTACTCCCCTGGCCAAATAGACCACCTGGACTGTAACTGTAGCTGTGCAGGGGCAGGGCGCCAGCAGCACCTTCTTCCTCATAAGCTCTTGCAGAAAGTCCGTTAACGTTAGCTTCACG
>CBEVRO010000123.1:0-3789 GCA_965552295.1 uncultured archaeon
TCCTCGATAGAGCCCCGACCATGAAGATGCTTCCCTTGTACCGGCTCCGCTTCGCAAAGCTGTGGGGAACGACTCCCTCCTCTATGTGCTCGTAGTAGTCAAACATCTCTCCGTCTGAGGCGATCAGCCTATCGCCATAGAGGTACCCATTCGTAGCGATGAAGTGCTCGACTCTGGCGCCGAGAGGCTCCTGAGGGGAGAACGTATCAACGGCGTTCTCGGCAAGCTCAAGTAGAGACTTGCTGTTCTGTTCTATCTCCTCAAGCTCCTCCACAGTTGGGTATCTCCCAAATCCGCCAGGTTTCACGTTTATTCCGTGAATTTCCCTCCCGCCTATTATCCCCCTAACGTAGTTCCCGAATGACATCAGTGCAATGCCCTCTTTCACAAGTTCTTCGCGATCGTTCGCCAACTTCACGGCATCTGGATAGCCATACAGGTCTGGCGCCACGAGGAGGTAGAGGTGCAGTGCGTGGCTCTCTAAGAACTCACCTAGAAGGCCTAGCTCTCTTAGAAGCATTACCTCCTTCGGCACTTCGACGCCTAACGCTCTCTCGATACCGAGAACAGATGCGATCACGTGAGATAAATAGCATATGCCGCAGATCCTCGCCTCTATGTCGGGAATGTCGTAATAGTGTCTCCCCACAGTCAAGAGTTCAAAGAACCGCGGGCCCTCGACGATTTTGAACATAGCTTTCTTGACCTCATCCCCCTCTATTACGATCTCTGCTTCTCCGCACCCCTCTATTCTTGTTAATTCTCCAAGCTTTATGGTCACCATTTTAGCTCGCCCCCCGCGAACGTCTTGAACTTACGCCTGATGTACTCCTCGTCGTAGCCAAGGCCCTTCAGAATTTCAAACTCGCTCGCCGGGTTTGCCTCCTTTGGCAGAGGCCCCCTGCAGCCTATACACCCGACGCCGAACTTTACGCAAACTGCATCGCAGCCCCCCAATGTTATGGGCCCCAAGCAGGGGATCTTCCGCTTGACTAGAACGCACTCGTACTCATTGAACTTGCATTCAATGCAGACAGGGTAATCCTTCGTTGGCGGTTCGACGCCTCTAGCTAAGTTCATGAGTACCTGGTAGATCTCGTCCTTATCGTACGGGCAGCCAGGTAAGGCGTAATCAACGGTGACGTATTCTACGATGGGTTTGGAGCCCACGACTTCAGTAGGGCCTGCGTTTGACCCGTAGACTCTCTCGAACCTATCGTCAATCGGGTGTTCAATGCTCCCTTGAACGCCTCCGTGAGTCGCGCAGGTCCCTAGAGCCACTAGAAAATCGGAGTTAGCCCTAGCTCTCTTCAGAATTTCCAAGTCTCTCCGAGTTGAGACGCTCCCCGCGACTAGTGCAACGTCCAGGCGATCTCGCTCTCTTATACTGGAAGCCATGTGAAATTCCTTGATCTCATAGAAGTGAAGTATGTCAAAGAATTTCTCATTAAGGAAGAGTATGTTCAGAGCACAGCCGCCGCAACCGGTGAGTTCAAAAACCCCGAGCTTGAGCATCTAGATCAACTCCCTCGTGGAGAGCGCCTCCCAGTAGGTGAAGACGGGCCCGTCCTTGCACACATACTTCATAGAGGTGCTCGTTCCGACTGCGCAGTGGCCACACTTCCCTACGCCGCAGCGCATCCTCCTCTCTAGGGTCATGTAGATTCTCCCTGGAGAGAGATTCTTGTCGAGGAGTTCCCTTATGACATATCTGTACATGACTGGGGGACCGCAGATCAGCGCGTATGTGTTCTCGACATCAATTTCCAATCCTTCGAGCAGAACGGTAACCAGCCCTTTGCGAACTCTAGGGGCAAAATCTCTCTCTAAGCGCCTGCAGGCTGGGCTTTCTACTTCATAAGCCAGCATTGCAACGCAATTCAGGCTCTCTCCACGCCTTAAGAGGTCGATTATTTCGTCCCTGAACAGAATATCCTCGTAGCCCTTCGTTCCATATAGGAGGTAAATGCGCCTGTACCTTTTGGTATCCATGGCGTACCAGAGAACCGAGCGTAGCGGCGCCATTCCCAAGCCGCCGGCCACCAAGATCAGCTCTGAGTGGTCCATCTCCTCCATCGGGAACCCGTTTCCGTAGGGCCCTCTGATGCCAATTATGTCACCTTCTTTGAGCTTATGCATGTAATTTGTTAGCCTTCCAACTCTTCTAATGCAAAGTTGAAAGTAACCTTTCCTTGAGGGAGATGAGCACAGGCTCGCTGGGAACTCTCCAAAACCCCTGATGTCAACCATGACAAACTGTCCTGGCCTGTAGGTGAACTCTCTGTTGAGCTCTTCGTCGACAAATCGTAGTGTGAAGAGCTTTTCCCTCGGCGTCAGCTCCTTAACCTCGCAAATCTTGGCATCGTAGGTCTGGTAAGGGTTCACTCTGATACTCCTCCTATTTCATCCAATACCTTTACATGCTCTATCTTAGCTGGGCAAAATTCATCGCATCTCCCGCAACCGACGCAATTGATGCCAGCGGCAGGATCAAAGTAGTTCTTACAGTAGTAGCGGTGTCGGAACCTCTCTAAGCGAGTTGGCCTGAAATTGTATCCTCCAGCGACCAAGCCGTGGCTCTCTAGGAAGCAGGAATCGTACCTCCTCACTCTAACAGCCTCATAAGCGCTAATCCACAGGTCGCAGACATCATAGCATCTGCACGTGGGGCAGACGATGCTGCAGTTGCCACATCCTAGGCAAATCTCCTCGTACTTCTTCCAGACTGGGCTATCAAAGACCAAATCGAGGATGTCGGCCAGAGCCTCCGTGCTCAGGGATCGTCTAAAAGATCTAGATCTCTTTCTCTCAAACTCTTTGAATTGTTCTAAGTCCTCCTTACTCACGCTCTCGAAGAGTTCTTTGCGTGCCCACACGATCTCGTGACCTTTGAAGCTCCTGACCCTCACTAGATAGCCGTCTGGAAGTTGATGCAGGAATAGATCAAAGCCATCCATAGCAAAATCCGTGCCCAGGCTCTTACAGAAGCAGTATTCGTCGGGCATGCAGCTGATCCCGATTATCACGGCGCTTTCTCTCCTCCTCTTGTAGTAGGGGTCGGCAGGTTCGGCTAGATACGCCTCATCAAGAATCCGAATGCCGTGAATGTCGCATGAGTGCACGCCAAAGAGGACTATCGGTTTAGCTTCAATACATTCAATCCATCCGTCGTTCTTTAGTTTCAGGAGTTCTTCCCTAGGCCTCACAAAATACTTCTTTGGCGGAAGCACAGTCCTCGTGTAGTCGAGGCTGACCTCGCCTAATGACTCTACCCTCTCAAAGGAGTATATGTTGCCCCTCTTGACTGGAGCGTGTACCTCCCCCCACTGCTTCAGGGACTCGAAGAAACTCTCAAAGCTCTCGAGAGGCAGCTTCACATAGCGCAAATATTTATCACCTCCCGCCGATGCATAAATATCTTATAGCATTGTGAAGAATTCTGGTGGTATTTTGCAAATCTCATTTCACGCCCCTCTCCGCCGCAATATTCCTTGTCATTGTCTGCTTGGCATAGAAGCGGGCCCTCAGTCTATTATGCATTTTGGCTCATCATGAGAATTGCGGGCGGATTCTCGAGGAACTGCGCTCGAACCCCTGAAAGGTCTCTTGATCTCTTGAGCCTCTCTAGATCTTTATCCCTCATCCTATAGCCCAGCGCTCACTAACCCGATCTCCGACGATTAGGCGGGAAGAGGGAGGACCTCTACTCCTAGGTTCTAGCGGAAAACTATTCTAGCACAGGCTCAGAGAGCCTTTTAGGCTTGGTCGACATACAAGATGCAGGTTGAC
>CBEVRO010000124.1:0-3737 GCA_965552295.1 uncultured archaeon
AGTCCATGAACGCGTCAATGGACGTGAGAACCTCCCAGAAGCCGTTCTTTTTCGCAATGGGCTCGACGAGTCGGAAGGCCAGGAACGTGTACTCAACCTTGCCCAGCCTGTCTAGGGCTTTCACGAAGTTCTCCATGATCTCCTTCAGCCTGGCCTCAGGAAGACCAGCCTCGACCCACCCGCGCGACTCAAGTGAGAGGAAGGACAGGAGCGACATCACGACTGCGTAGGCGATGTCGGGATTGGGGGAGCTCGGCACGTCGTCCACTCTGCCGTCTATCAGGATGGCTCTCGGGTTGGGGACCTCGCCCCGACACCAGTTCCCACAATGCCGTCGGCCACCTTGGCGGTCGGGGAGTCAGGGGTTATGCGCTTGAGCTTTATCTCTAGGCTGAGCCTCTCCCAGCTCCTAGGGCATGGATAGGCGTTGGCGCTCGGGTCGTCCGGGAATCTGTAAATGTCGTCGGGGAAGTTGGATAGGTACGCCAAGATTGCCGGGTGGATCCCGGTCTGGAGTGCCCACTCCCTCCACTGCTCGAAGTAATGCCCGTCTGGCTTAAGGTTGAGGTGGATAAGCCTGCTCCTGAGGGCGGAGGGCATCCTATAGGCCACCGCGCGGTCAGTGACTCTGTTCCCAGCCAAGATCACTATGGGTGTGCCTGGGAGCCGGTGACCCCCAAGTCGGAGTTCTTGGACGGTCTGGTATGCCATAGCCTGCACATCCGGCCTTGCCGTCGTAATCTCATCCAAGAAGAGAACCCAGAGATCCTGCTTCCGCTCCACTATGTTCCAGATGTCGACGTCCGCGGTGAACTTGGGCGGGAGCCAGACTGCCCTCCCGCTCTTCTCGTCAGGGAAGGGGACTCCGGCGAGCTGGTGAGGTGCCACGTTCCCGAGCCTTAGGGCGGCGAAGGGGATCTCTTGATCGCGCGCAACCTGTTTCACTATCGACGTCTTCCCGACGCCCGGCGGCCCCCAGATCATTATTCCAGTACCCAGCCTGTCCAGCGCCTGCCTGATTTCGCTGTCCTTACTCGTCAGCGCTGTCCTCAGGCTCTCGATTGTTGCAGTCAAGTACTGGTAGAGGTCGCGCGGGCCGACATTCATCGCGTCCGGGAGGTCGCTCTTCATGAGGCTGTCTAGCGACTGAGCTCCTCCCGTCAGGTCGCCCACACCGGTCTGGGCTGCCAGCGCGAGCGGGTGCTGAGCCCGCCTCTGCCCAGCGCCTGGGATCGCGGAGGCGGCCGCCGACATGGCCCGTCCTGCTCTACTGGAGATAACCCCTCATAAGGCTGATCCGGGGCCGCGGCGCCAAGCAGTCAACCTCTCAAGCGCTACCCGGCTGGGGGAGGAGCCCGCCGGGGCCAGGCTGCGCACTCCACAAACCCATCTGGAGTCGCTATGCGGACGACTAGCGCGCCTGGGGGTGGGCCGATCGGCACTCTGCCGTGTGAGTAGTAGGCGTAACCACACCCCTGAGGTATTAGCGTGAAGTTGTGCGTGTTCCACACCAGCTGGATGTACGCGGAACCCGTCTCAAACTCCAGTGGGTTGACGGCGCCTCTGGAGAGCGTGGGGGCGTAGTTGGCGATGGCTATGGCGAGCAGGAGCACTCCGACGATGGCGGCGAGGACCGTGAAGCCCTTCAAAGCCGCACACCGGGCTCAGAGAGGTGGCGGTGATGCTATCAGAGGCGCCGTCGCATTCGCTGGGGACGCGCCGCCGCCGAACAGCCCCTGAATCACACCGAGGATGTCGGGCATTGTTGAGACCAGCTGGGCGAGCTTTCCGTGAATCGTGGGGAGCCCAACCAGGAAGAGCGTGGTTAAGATTAGGGCAATAATCACGCCGGTGGCGTTGATGTGGCCTATCCTTATCACGATCATCTCACGCGCGGCAGCGATGCCGTTCGGCAGCGCGACTATCATGGCGCCCAGTATTATTGCCCAGTAGCCGAAGAAGTCGATTAGAGGGCGAATGACCGCCTGAGTTGGCTCTACGCCGAACAAGAATCCGAAGATCGTCTGCTCCGTCGCGAAGTCGGGGACCTTTGACCACATCCAGTCGAGGATTGCCTTCGCTCTGAATGCGATAGAGATCCCCACCACGAAAACGAGGAAGGACATGGGCGGGTTGTTGTAGGTCAGCGAATCAAGACCAGTCATCAGGTAGCTGAATGTCGTAACCCAAGTGAGTAGAATGCCCACCAACGCGATGAGAGTGATTATCACCGTTAGAGTGTTGGCCGCTATCGTCCCCCAGTCGACCTCCTGAAACAGGAGACCCAAGCCGAGCCAGCCAGCCGCGGAGAGCCACATAAGTCTCCTCTTGACCGCCTCAGTCATAGGATCACCTCGCTTTCCTCGGGCTCGGATGACGCGGCCCCAGGAGGCCTCACGGAGTACATCGGTCTGAAAGGGAAGAGCGCTACGGCCTCGCGCGCGATCAAAAAGGCCTCCAGCAGTGACATCAAGAGGAAGAACATGGCTGTGGCGACCGTGGGGATCGCGGCTGCCGCCAGTAGTGAGATCACCCAGAGCCCGCCGCCGGCGGCTGTGACAATCTTCCCAAAGGACCTGTAGTGCGTACTTTCCCTGAGGTAGGTGAGCAGGGAGAGCGCAAAGCTGAGGGGGGTGCCGTACCGGATCGGCTGGAGGGGGACCCCAGCCGCCGTGATTAGAAGGGAGAGGAACAAGATTACAGAGATCAGCGAGAGGTCCAGACCGGCTATCTTACCTGCCGCAGACAGGAGTGAAGGGGGCAAGGTTACGAGGAGTGCGAACTTGATGCTGTCGGCGAAGGAGGCTCCGAGGGTCAAGTAAGCTGCGCCCAGTAGGATGATGCACAGTATTGTGATGCGCAGCAGGTCGCCCGCGATCATGCTCGCGCTCACAAGCGCGAAGAATATGCACAGCGTCGACAAAATTGCGCGTAAGCGCATCGCGTTATTTGTTCCCTGGCGGATTCATAAAGTCGCGCCTCGACCTCGCGGTGGCCTCGACCTCGACCATGAGGTCAGCTGCCGTCACAACTCTTGCGAGGGGATGGCTGACCGCGGCCCTGACCCTGGCGGCCACCTTCTCGTCTGGGACGACGAACAGAACCCTCCTCCTGACGCTGGAGACACTCCTGTTGAAGAGCGGTCTCTCCTTCCGTATAGCCTTCAGGAAGTTCGTCTGAACCTGCTGGCGGTTCCTGGCGGACGTCTCCACCTCGACGTAGACCTCCTCCTTGGTGCCGTCCGGGAGGATCCTGACGGCTACCGCATCGGCCTGGGCTGACGAGCCTCCCTGCGGGATTATCCTGACCGTGAAGCCCTCCGACTCCAGCTTCCTCTTCGCGAGGTCTAGCAGGTAGCGATGCACCATGTTCCCTCCCCTCTTAGTCTCGCCGCTCGATTCGCCGTACATCTCCCAGAACTCGGCCGTCGGATAGAGGAAGACCGCGCCTCCAACAAGCTTGCCCTCGAGGAGTCCGTGGTGGAGTAGCTTCTGGAGCGCGTTTGCCACGGCGTAGTCCGTGACCGCGTGACCCCTCGACTGCAGGTCGGCGACTACGGCGGTCAGTGTGGCCTCCCCATTCCGCTTGAGGTAGTCTATCACCAGCTCCATCACCGACTCGCCCTCCTCTGGCGGGCGGTACTCCACGTCGACCCTGTGGAGGCCGTGCACGACCGCGTGAACCCTAGCCACCCACGCCCTCTCCTCCTCGCTCAGCTCCCCCCCGAGGGGAGGGGG
>CBEVRO010000125.1:0-3669 GCA_965552295.1 uncultured archaeon
TCTTAAGGAGATGGTCAGGCTGGGTTCTCAGGTTCAGCGGTTTCGAGTCGCTGAGGGGAAGGCTCCGAGGTCGTCACTCCACCACTTGGGGGAGTTCCTCTTGCTCTGCCTAAAGCTAGTCGGGGAGGAGGGGGTCGCCTTCATAGCGACTAAGAAGGCGAGAGATAGAATCGAGTTTGAACTCTGGGACATGAGGGCGAGAGAATTTCTCTCCAACGTCTGGCCGAAGTTCTACGCCAGGATATTCATGTCCGGGACCCTCTCGCCAATAGACGCGTTTGCTGAGTCCGCAGGACTGGACTCATGCGAACCAATTGAGATACCCTCTGAGGTCGATCCAGAGAAGGTTGAGTCTTACGTCTTGAAGGGCCTGTCCACGAGGGGGGAGAGTCTGGATCCCGCCATGGCGGAAGCCTACGTGGACTCAATAGGGGAGTTCCTCCGGTCCGTGCCAGCCAATGTCGCTGTGTTTACCGCGAGCTACAGAATTCAGAATGCCATTCTGAGTGGAGTAATTGAGAAGTGCGCCGAGCTGGGCAGGCAGATTTTTGTCGAAAGAGAGGAGATGTCCGGAGACGAGGCTAGAGAGGTTCTTGACGCCTTCAAGTCTTCTGCGGAAGAAAACCCCGCGGTTCTCCTTGCTCCAATGGGGGGAAGGTTTGCTGAAGGAGCCGATTTTCCAGGAAGAGAACTCGTAGGAGTCTACCTCGTCGGAATACCTTTTGATAGAATGACCACGAGGACGCGCCTACTTCTAGAGTACAGAGAGCGGGTCCACGGTAAGGAGAGAGGCAGATTCCTCGCATACGTAGTTCCCGCCCTGCGAAGGGCTTCCCAGGCGCTCGGTAGGGTGATTAGATCTAGCGAGGAGCCAGGGGTTTTCGTACTGGGTGACGAGAGATACGCTCGACCGACGTACTTCCAGCTACTCCCGGACTACGTGAGGGAGACTGCGCTCGCGGTATACCCCGACGATTTAAGCCACTACCTTAAGTCTTGGTGCAGGCGGAACATCCTCACTCAAGGCCGAGCAGGGTCTTGAGGAAGTTGGGAAGTTCTGAGAGCCCAAGATGGATTCCAGGATTGTAGAATTTGGTCTGCAGTCTACGCTCCCTGTATCTGGCCTCTAACGTCGCTCTGTCCACTTCCAGGCTCCCATCAGATCCCATTACGAAGCCCCACATCCCGCTCTGGTAGGAAGGCACGAAGGTCAGGTAGAGCCGCACGTTCGAGAAGATACCCTTGACTACGTCGTACAGGCCCTTCGTTATCGAGGGATAGAGGAAAGGCGTCTCAGCCTGGCCTACCACTATGCCCTCTCCCCTTAGCGACTTCTTCACCTTTGAGTAGAACTCCGCAGTGAAGAGTTTCTTCGCCTCGCCGATCGGATCTGTGCTATCGACTATAACGATGTCGAATTCTTCGGTCACGCCGTCTAGGTAGTTGAACCCATCTCCTATCACTAGCTGGTGCCTGGGGTCTGAGAATGAGGCGGATAGGAAAGGCATGTACTTCTTGCTGGCCTCCACGACCTTCTCATCCAGCTCCACTTGAACGACACGCTTCACAGTGGGGTGCTTCAGAACCTCTCTGGCAGCCCCACCGTCCCCGCCCCCGATTATGAGCACCTGCTCTGGTTTGGGGTGCGTCATCATGGCTGGGTGCACGAGCATTTCGTGGTAGCAGAACTCGTCCCTCTCCGTGGTTTGTATCCTACTGTCTAGAGCCAGCGTCACACCGAATTCGTGGCTCTCAAACACGTCGATCCTTTGGAAGCGGGAAAGCTCTGTGTGGAGAAACCTCTTAACCCTGAGCGAGAGCTTGAGGTCGTCCGTGTGGTACTCGGTGTACCACACCTCAGCCTTTCCCTCTTTAGCTTCAGGAATGACCAACAGACTCACCTCCGCTCGCTGGGAAAACGAAGCACCTCAGTGCTTCTATCCCCCTCACCGTGTGGACCTTCTTAACGAATTCTCTCGCCCGCGAGACGGGGCCCGCTATCATTACTACCTCGAGGCACAGCTCCCTGCTGAGGTGAACGTGAGAGGTGGACCTGATCAGATCAACAAACTCATGCTGGATCTCAGACAAAACCTCAGAAGCCTCGTCGTGTCTGTAGACAAGAGTGAGGGACCCCACAATCTCGTACTCTCTCTCGGCCTCCAGTAGCCAGGCCCTCTCGCCTATGTAGAGGGCTATCGCCTCGCTAATGGCCTTAGACCTGCTTGGCACTCCAAGGCTCTCGACGATCCGGTCAAGCTCCCTCAACAGCTGACGAGGGAGAGAAACTCCAGTTCTAATGACTCCCACTCGGGGGGCACCTCGTGGCGCTTTATAGAGGCCTTTCGGATATAACTTGCGGGGGATGGTAAGACCTGCCTTAAGCCGAGGGCGTCCTCTTGGCTGGAACTATTTCGTCCTTTGGAGCCTTCTCAAATAGTTCTAGGTATGGTCTCAGGACCTTTGGGATCTCCACACTCCCATTAGGTCTCTGGAAGTTCTCGAGAATCGCCGTAATTGCTCTAGAGGTGGCTATGCCCGTGCTGTTCAGAGTGTGAACGTATCCTCTGCTGCCGTCTCCCCTTATGTATCGAATCCTCAACCTGAAGGACTGCCAATCCAGGCAGTTGCTGCAGCTGACCATCTCTCTGTACTTCCCCTGCCCGGGCATCCACGCCTCTAAATCAAACTTCCTTGCAGCCTGCGGCCCAAGCTCAGCTGCGCAAATATCCACGATTCGGTAGGGAATGCCGAGCTCCCTCCACAGCTCTTCGGCGTTGGAAATTAGCCTCTCGTGCCACTCCCAACTCTCCTCAGGCATGCAGAAGACGACCTGCTCCACCTTGTGGAACTGGTGAACCCTAAATATCCCCTTGGTGTCCCTCCCGTGGGCCCCCGCCTCTTTGCGGAAGCAGGGGCTTATTCCAACGTACATTAACGGGAGGCTCACGTCCTGAATTTCCTCGCCAGCGTGCTGAGCGACGAGTGGGTGCTCGGAAGTGGAGATGAGGAAGAGATCCTCCCCCTCGACCTTGTAGATTGCGTCAATGAAGTCTTCCAGAGGCGTCACTCCCCTGTAGAACTCTCCCCTCAGCATATAGGGTGGAGTGACGAGTCGGAAGCCCTTCGTGGTCAGCCTGTCTACAGCAAATAGTATCAGGGCTATATCGAGCCAGACGAGGTCGCCGTACAGGTAGTAGAACCTAGCTCCAGAGACCTTGGCTGCTCTCTTAGTGTCTGCTAGCTCCAGCACCTTCTCTGCCTCGTCTGCATGGCCTAGAGGCTTCCAGTCCGTGACCTCGTAGTCGACCTTGAAGCCCCACCTCTCGGTTTGCTGAAGGAACTGCTCAACGTGGCCCTTCCATACCTTTGGCCTGCCCCAGAATCTGATAGGCACGCCCTCCTCACCTTCAGGGCAGGCGGGCACTTCGGGATGGATGGGTGCCGCGGGCAGTCCCCACAGTGCCTCCCGTCTCTGCTTTGTCAGCCTAGAGTACTCTGCCTCTAGAGATTTGACTTCTTGTGCAACGCGCTTAGCTTCCTTCAGGAGGCTCTCCTTCTCACTTCCCTCAGACCTAGCTATCTTTGTGGTGAGTTCGTTCCTGTATCTCCTAAGCTCGTCCAGCCTGAACTTGACCTCTCTCCACCTAGCGTCAAGTTTGACTACCT
>CBEVRO010000126.1:0-3642 GCA_965552295.1 uncultured archaeon
CAAGCGTCGCTAGGGCGCTGAGGAAGTTCCTGTCCCTCCCTCTGGTAACCTCGCTAGCGGCCCTCAGAGCGGCAGACACGGCTCCGCCCGTCTTATACGTCGTCCAGAACGCGGCGGCGAGTACCCACAGTCTGTCCGCCAGCTGACCCTCTGGTCCTCTCCTCCTGGCGAGGCGGACGGCGAATAGAGCGGCAGCAAGCCCCGCCGGGAGGAACCACAGGGGGGATACCATCTAAACCCCCTCGAATTGGGCCTTGTAGTCGGCGAACTCTTGGGTGAGCTCTTCGCGCGTGACGCCTGGCTCGCGCTCCATTATCCAGTCAAAGATCTTGAGCGACGCCATAGATATCGGGGTCCACACGCGGCGCGCGAAGTCCAGCCTCGTCACTAGACGGAACTCTGTTGGCTCAACCTGCTCGTGGAGCTCCACCACGGCCCTTGCGCGCGCGCCATTTACTGGAACCTCCGCCACTCGAACCCAGATCCTGAACTCTTCTATGAGGTCGTCCTCGAGGCCGAGCGCGCGAAGTCGATCGACTGCCTCGTGCACCGTATTGGCGTGGAATGTCGTAGCGCCGGATGCGCCGAGCCTCACGTACTGCGCGAGAACTCTAGCCTCCTTCCCCCTGCTCTCCCCGACGATTATGTAGTCTGGTCGCATCCTGAGGACGGCTCGCACTAGCTCCTCAATTGTAGGCTGGGTTCCGATCTCCTCCTCGCTCACCCTCCCGAGTAGTCGCGTGAAGTTGGTGCCCTCAGGGAACCACAGCTCTGTTGTGTCCTCAACGACGACAACATGGCGAGACGGTGGGATCTCGAGCACTATCGCGTTCAACAGAGTCGTCTTGCCAGCGCCGACGCGTCCATAGATGATGGAGGGTATCCCGTGAACCGTGGCCAGCTTGAGGTAGGCAGCGATGCTCGGGCTGAGCATGCCCAGCCTCACAAGCTCCCTGAGACTGGGCTTCCGGCGATACAGCCTGATATGGATTGTCGCCCCTCCCCTTCCGTCAGGATTGAGTAAGGCGTGGACACGCACGCTCTGACCGCCCAGCTCGAGGATCCCCTCAGCCACCGGGTGCGCGCGTGTGATCTGCCTGCCGAGCTTCTCCGCCAATCTCCTAGCCAACGCCTCCGAATCCCTTTTGCTCAGCCTGACGTTTGTCCTGAACCAGCCCCCTCGGTAGACATAGATGGCATCGTCCCCGGTTAGCGGGAACTCGATATCCTCTACCCTCTGATCCATTATCATTGGCGTTAGGGGACCCACACCGAGGAGATCCCGCTTCAGGTAGTATGCGAGAGCCTCCCTAGCCTTGACGACATCTTCAGGGGGATTCTCCCCTTTTCTCCGGAACCAAGACCTCCCCCTCCAGGGGATCGCGCGCTCCACAGCCCGCGCGATGGCTTCCTCCGGGTCGAGACCCATCAGGATCGCATCCTCGAAAATCCGGAGGGCTCGCGTCCACAGGGATTCAGGGGGGCGCGGGGGCTCGTACAGCTTGTAGATGCCTGGCTCTCCGAACCTCCTAGAGGGCTGCATGAGCCTCCACGCTCCATCCCCCACGGGCTCCGCTCCCTCGGGGACTGGCTCAGCCTGGAGTGCCCACGAGTAATCCTCTCTCTTCCCCTTGAAGATGCCCATCATGCCCCCTCCCTAAGCCTGCGTAATCTCTCCTCCGCCCTTCTAGCTCTCTCCTGGACACTCAGAACTTCTGCTGCGGTTCGCAGGGCCTCTCTCCTCTTTCTCGCGTGTGTCGAGCGTGACCCTGGGAGGACGGTAAGTAGAACGCCGATCGCGGATCCAGCGAGAGTCCACGCGGGAACTTCACAGTTCATTAAACTGATTGCCTCGAAGAGGAAGGGCATGAAGAGCCTCTGCGTCAAGACGTATAGTAGAACCGCAGAGAAAGACATGGAAGCTATCCCCAGCGCGACTGTTCCCTTCGTCGGCAGGCCCTCCGCGATAGCCGAACTAGCCAACGCGGCAGCGCAAATCACACACAACGGGACGAAGCCGCGCGCGACGGCCATAGTCAGGTCGCCGGGAGTCGGCGGCATTGGGAGGCTGGATGCGTAGCCCACCCCGAACGCAACACCCGACAGGGCCGCAGCAGCGCCCAGCGGGTACCGCCGAACTGAGACCAAGCACGATATAGCCGCGGCCAGCGCCGCAGCAATCACTCCGTCCATAGCGACTGGCCAAACTTCCCACAAGTTTGGCAGGTACCCGCCTGAGAGTAGTCCGAATACGTAGAGAAGTAGAATCGTGAACGCGAGCTCCTCATCCCCTTCCATCTGCACACCACCCTACTAGGGCGGGAAGTACCCGAACCTCGCGCTGCCGGAGCCCGGGCAGGACACGTAGATATCGTGGTACGCGTCCGCGAAGGCGGTAGCCAGCCTGATTGTCACGATGTCGCCCGGCTCAGCAGTCATACCATGCGGCGACGTGACATCATAGACGTCGACTCGTTCGTCGTCCACCACCACCAGCCAGTCATCCTCAGAACTCCACTCCACGGTGCCAGATACGACTCTGACCTCCACAACCGCCCGCCCTCCCTGGTTTGGATTGAAGGATTCTATCTCTATTTCTACGCTCTTCTGGGGCTTCAGGCGTGAGATCCAAGAGGGAAGTATCGACTGGAGTTCGCTCACTGCGATGAGCGTAGCTACAACGGCCACCATTATGAGGAGTGCAACGACCACAAGTTTTTCCATCGAGATAGAGTAGGTGCGAGCGGTAAAATAAGCATAACAGGCCTAAAGTAAATGTCGAAGATGCACAGAACCATCCAGTCCGCGCTGCTCCTGCTGGTCGGCCTGATCGGTGCCGCCATATTGTTGAGGGCCGTCATTCTCCCGCGCGCGGGTGAGTCGCAAGCCAAGGCGGCCGCCGTCCAGGTAGCCGACGCGCTGGCCCGGATCGCGTCACGAGCGGATCCCCCAACCTGCTCAGCCTCGGGGGAGATCCTCGTGAACGTCGAGACTGCTGGCGACGCGCGCATAACCCTAGCGCCGGGCTCGCCCCCCACGGTCGTGGTCACGGTAACAAGATCCTTTGGACCTTGGGGGGCGAGTTGGCGCTGGAGCATTGAGGTGCCGCTGCCACCAGGCGCGACTGCGGTACAGAGTTCAGCGGGTGAGGGAAAGGTCACAGTCTGGCTTAGGGGGTGTCAAGTCGGGATCTCGGGGGGAGGAGGCTGATGCCCATCGACAGGCCCCTGCGCATGGTTCTGCTGGTGGCCCTAGTCGGCATCGCCTACACTGCCGTCATCGCCAACGTAGTGAACATGAGACGCGCACGCCTCGCGGGGGCCGTCGCGCAGGAAGCGCTCTCCGAATTCTTGGATAATATCAACCACAGCATGGATGAGAGCGTGATCTCGGAGTTAGAGTCCGCGAGCACAGACGAAGTCGCCAGGATGTGCGGGCTCGACCCCTCCTCATTCGCCGTAAGGGGTGTCGTGCTGTATCACGACGGGACGTCTTGGGTGGAGTTCTCCACGTTTGGCGCCGCGCAGGGACTGCCGATGACTGAAGCCTCCACCGCGCAGGGTTACGCCGCGTGGCTAGGCGCGGACAGGTCTCCAGTGGTGCTCATTAGACTTACCGTGGCGATCAGGGCGCGGGGGTGAG
>CBEVRO010000127.1:0-3610 GCA_965552295.1 uncultured archaeon
TCCTCACCCAGCTCCTCCACGCACTCGGTGGGGTTCCTCAGCTTGTAGATCCTCCTCCTGGAGTCAGATGGGTCTATGCTGACAGTGAGCCAGCCCCTCCTCTTCAGCTCTGATAGGACGACGCTGAGCCTGTGGGAACCCTCGCTCAGCACGTCTCCGGCCTGACTGAACGTGAACTCGGACTCGCCGAAGGCCCTCCAGAGCTTGGCGTACCTGAGCATGAGCCACCTAGGCAGCGGTGAGGTCAACGCTAATACCTCAGCTATATGTGAAACTAATCAGCGCATAATAAGTCTATGCGAGTCTGCTTCAAGTCTGCCAAATCCGCCGTCAGCCCCCGCATATCACTGATTCGACGTCTTCGATGATCCTCTCTTCTGTAGCCACAATGAAGATTCTGTATGCATTCTCTTCCTCTGGAAGATCGACTTGGATGAGCCACTTCACGACAAACTCCTTAGAGATTACTGACTGTGAAGGCGGACTCGCCCAGTATTTCAGGACATCACTCCAGCCTTCTACGCTCGACGCCCTATCGACGTCAACGACGGATAATACTGCGACGTCGGGCAGGTGCATTACTACCACAATGTGAGCAACTCCCGCCTTTTCTAACGCATCAAAAAGTTCTAGCGATTCCGAGACAACATCAAGATCGGTCCCTGAGAGCCTATTCATCGCAATTGAGATATCTGACATTTCATAGGTACTATAACGCTTCATTCTGAGCTCTCTTTCTATTAAACTAGAGAGGTCCTCTAGCGTCTTTGACTCGGTCATTGGGCACTTGAGGTCGGGGGGAAGGCGGGTTGGGCGATAGACAAGGAGATACGCGAGTACTAGCACTATTACAACTAAAAGCACAGCCAATTTGAACCTTTCAAAGCCTACTCGCCTTTTATCCCAAGCCAAGAGTCCACCCTTTTCATGTGAGGGGTACGTTGGTATTAGATTTTTCGATTTGTTCAAATTTCGTGTATTAGTTTCACAAAACTTTTCCAGCGAGAGCAAGTTCAAGCTCAGCCCTTGATCCACTCCTTGAACTCCTCGAAGAACGCGGTGAACTCCTTCCTCACATCCTCCCTGTCTCCCTGTTGCTCTTCCTCTGTTCCAATTCTGGAGAAGCTCACCTTATAGGGCAGGTACGCTGAGAAGACCTTTAGCTTGGGTGAAACTTGCATCTTGACGTAAGAGGCGTATCTGTCCAGATTCTCAGCCTGCTTGGTCTTCCTCCTCACCATGTTGAAAACCAGAGCAACCTTCGACGTTATCTCCTCCGCTGGGATGCCAGCCACCGCGGGGAGCTGCTTCAGCATTAGCGTGGTTCTATAGGTATCGATCACAGTAGGTCTGAGCGGGATCAGGCAGTGATCAGCCGCGTACAAGGTTAACACGGCGTACTTCATGTCATAGAAGGGTATCGTGTCTACTACGATCAACCCATAGTTTCGCCTAACCTCGAGGGCTTCTAAGAAGTCCCTAAGCAGGTACTCCCTCCTAGCCCTGAATCCAAACCACAGGTTGTTGATCACATTGATGAGCTCTAGGTCAGGCACCAGCGCCTCCAGCTCTAGGTCCCTTGGCGATGGGAAGGGCCTAGCCAGCGTGTACTCTGAGAGGTTCACAGGCTCCTGCTTCATCGCTATCTTGACGAGCATCTCAGACAGGGTTCTTCTCATTTTCTCTCGCTCGTATAGGGTCCTCTCATCTCTCACGATCAGCCAGGAGAGTGAGATGCTGGGGTCCATGTCTATCGCCAGAACTCTGCTGCCAGCCTCTCTGGCGAACCAAGCAGTCAAGGCTGCGATCGTGGTCTTGCCCACTCCGCCAGGAGCCGAGAACAGGCCCAGTACTTTTCCGCGCCCCTCCCCCATTAGGGGACCACCTTTATCCTTCTCTCAGTTCTGTCGATCAGAATTATCTTTAACCCAGCTGCTGCACACACTTTGCGGAGCGCCCTCTCCGTCATCTCGTCAACATACTTCATAATGTGCAAGACCACAGCCTCTCTGTCATACAGCTCTCTTAGGGCTATTGCTTGGCCAATTCCTGAATAGAACCTCGAGTCAAGCTTCACCTCCACCGCTAACTTTCCCTCACTCTCGGAGAGATCCACCTCAATGTCTGGATATTGATTCGATCTCAGGACGGCCCTCGTTTCGATCGGGAGACCGACCGCCCTCGCTCTGGCAGCTATGATGTCCTGAACGCGTCTCTCGTCTCGGAGTTTGCATATATCATCAATGGAGGACTCGAGTACTTGGATCAGTGTGTTGAGAGAGGACGCAGGCATCGAACTTGATGGAAAGGCTTGCTTATGATTGAATTAGAGATGTGTTCAGTGAAGAGATCTTATACTGTAATTGAATAACAGAGGTAATATTACGTATCTAATTCTTAGCTACCCTCTTTGGCTTTACTAAAAGTTGTCCTGAGCGTATGAGTTCCTCCAGCTCCTCGTACTGATTCAACCTCCTGCCCATGTCTCTTAGCTTAGTCACATAGTCTCTGACCTTCTTCACGAATTCCGGATCCTCACTTATCATGAAAGTGCGAAACATCTCAGGGTCTGGGAGCGTGGTCACCGCGACGGAGTCTGTGACCAAGACGAAGGGATAGAAGCGAAGTTCTGGCCGGCCCAGTTGGATATAGTAGATGTGGACGTTAGGCCTTCCCATTACGGCGGCTAAGTGCTCTCTGAACTCTTCAGATATCATCGGCCCTGTGAGGCCCTGTCGAAATAGTCTGAACAACAGACCTACCCAGAAGACGGCTGCCTCCGCCGTCAAATCCTTCGACAGCGTCCACCTGATCGCTCGGGGGAGGCGCCTTCGGGCTGGTGGCGTAACGGTCAGTTAGCGAGGCCTTCCGAGGGGGCTCTCTGGGAGATTTTCTCAATTTGATCGCCTACGTAAGGTGAAAGTGAAGGTAATGTCAATTGTTGAATGATCTAGTACATTCCTTGACGAACAATACTGCATGCTCTATTAAATGTTGAATAATATTCATATAAACCCTCTCAAAACTCCTCTTGGGGGGGTGACAACATGATCGACAGGCACCCGCTGATATTCCCCAGACTCTTTGACGCCCGTGGGCGTCGGATCCTGGAGATCTCCGTTTACGTTGAGAATGTCCCCGGCGTGATGGCCAGGATAGCCCAGAGGCTGGCGGAGAAGGGCGTGAACATCCTCTCAGGCGTGCATCACGAGTGTCCAGAGGCTGAGGATGCAGAGAAGGGCTGGTGGTGCTTCTTCGTGGAGTGCGACGGCTCAATATCTGCTGAGAGGCTCCAAGAAATGCTTGGCGAGCTCCAAGGTGTGATAGAGGTCCTTGTATCGGAGGCCAATGTCGGGAGGCTGGCAGTGGACAGGCACCACAGTCTCCAGTTCATCGGCGTGGACAGAGTGATCCAGTTCAGAGTTAGTTGGATAGCTGGCATCTTCAGGGAGATATACAGGAGGTGGGGAGACGACGGCAGGCGAATGGTCTACCTGGAGGGTTTCTATGGCGGTAGGAGGAGCTACCACGTCTGGAGGGAGAGGCTCGGCATGGACGGGAGGGAGCTCTTCGAGGTGGCGCTCGAACTCTGGCCCCTGCTGGGGTGGGC
>CBEVRO010000128.1:0-3572 GCA_965552295.1 uncultured archaeon
ATAGAGCACTTCTTCGTGAGGATAATCGAGGCGAGGGTCAGGGCCCTCTTCGGCGAGCTGTGGGGGGTCGAGGAGCCTCAGGAGTTCCTCGAGGCCGTGAGGAGCGCGGGGATAGTGACTAGGGAGGTGCTGGACGGGTTCCACCCGGCCATGGAGGTCCTCTGGGAGTGGGCCTGGTTCAAGGTGAAGAAGCTGGCGAAGAAGAACAGGAGGGCCGCGGAGAATAAGAGAGTGAGTGTATTCCTCGACAGGGCCGCCAAGGCGAGGGAGGCAGTCCTGGCCGTCAGGGAGGTTCTGGAGAAGTGGGGGATCCGGCTCGCGCCGATCGAGTATGGAGTGGGCGACGCGACGCGGCTGGACGGAATCCCCTCGGACTCGGTCGACGGGATAGTCACCTCTCCGCCTTACCTGACCGCGGTGGACTACCAGAAGGAGAACCAGATCCCGGAGGGGTGGGCGAAGGCCGACCCGGCGAGGAGGGTCGACGGGAGGGGAGAGGAACACTACGCCGAGAGCATGGCTAGGGCCGTCGACCAGATGACCCGCGTCGCCAGGCCTGGGGCCAGGGCAGTCGTGGTGATAGGGACTACCAAGAAGAAGGGGAAGTTCAACGCGGTAGACCTGATCCGCAGGCTCATGGTGGAGAGTGGGTGGATCCCCCTCAGGAGGCCGGACGGGACCCCCTGGGAGATAGAGCAGTTCATAGCTGCGGCCAAGACCATAAAGTCGGACAGGATACTCCTCTTCGAGCTGTCCTGAAGGATCTCCAGGCCACGATATTGTTGGTTACAGGTGTAACCGTCAACGGTTACATGTGAAACCAGTAACTGAAGCCCGAGTGTCCTCTCGCGCGCAAGCTTGGGGGCGGGGCCGCGCGTGAGTTTAGATCTCGTGAAAGACGGGTGGAGCTCCTTCTATGAGAGGTCTGAGAAGAGAAGGTTGGGCCGATGGAAGAGGAAGTAGAAGATTTGTTAAGCGAGACACCCCCCCTGGTTCTAACAAAAAGAAGGTAGAATGATCTTCTTAGGGGCGATATAACGGCGTTATCATTGACACCTACTGATCGGGATCCCGCCGTTATCGTAAGACCAGGGGGTCTCACATTCTTAACAAAAATGGTGGCATTACCAAGAACCAGGTCTCATTAGAGCCGGGGATCCTCTGAGCTTTATAAAAACCGGGATTAACAAACCGAGATGCCCAAACTAGTGCAGGACTGGGCCCCACTGACCCTCTCCTTCATCCCGCCGAGGCTCCCGCACCGCGAGAAAGAGGTTAAGAGGATAGCTGACTTCGCAACGCGCCCCGCAGCCGAGATGAACCCCGGGGCCCTCGTAGTCGATGGCTTAACAGGTACGGGTAAGACCGCCGTGGTCAGGTGGGTGCTGGGTCGGCTTGGGATCCCCACGGCATATGTCAGCGGCGAGGGCAGGTCCGCCTACGCCGCGCTGGTGGAGCTGGCGGCCCAGATCGCCGGCACGCCCAGGACCGGCGGCAGGGGGGCGGCCGAACTCGTGACCGCGCTCGCCGCCTCGATAAGGGGTAGTCACGGATTCGTGGTGATCGACGAGGTAGACAGGATAAAGGAGAGCCCGCGGGGGTACAGGTTGGAGTACCTCTTGGCCTCATTGCTTCGGATGGAGGGACTCTCCACAGTTCTTGTCACGAATAAGTTAACGTGGGAAGAGGAGAATATTCCCGTCGACCTCAAGCCGTTCGTCCTCGGGAGAGTCAGGTTCAAGCCCTACACGGCGTCTCAGCTCTTCGACATACTCAAGGAGAGGGCGGAGATGGCGCTGACCCCGGGCTCGTGGGACGACTCGGTTCTCCAGCTGATAGCGGCCAGGGCCGCCCAGGAAGGAGGTTCGGCGAAGGAGGCCGTGTCCCTGCTGTACTCCGCCTGCCAGCTCGCCGACCCCCACGGGCGGCTCGAGGAGGAGCACGTCATGCGCGCCCTCGAACTCAAGGAGGTCAGTAGGGTAGAGGAGATACTCTCCGAGCTTCCTTTACATGCCAAGCTCACCATGCAGGCCCTCCTCAGCCTCGGCGGCTCAGCGCTGAGCTCCGATCTCTACAGAAGGTACGTGAGACTCGCCCGAGAGGCGTGGCGTATCGAGCCCCTGAGCAGGCCGAGCTTCGGCCAGATACTCTCTGACCTCGAGAGGAACTGGCTAATAGAGTTGAAGGAGACGAGGAGGAGGGGGAGGCCGTACCTGGTCAGGATGACCGTCGACAGGGACGTGGTCACGCGCGTCCTGGAACTCTAGGGCCGCGCGCAAGGCCAGAAGACTGTTAACTACTACCAGTTAACAGTCCCCGCGACTCGCATGTTGAGGTAAACAGGGCCGTCAAGTTAAATGTCAGTTCAAGTTCGCCAAAATATTAACACTTACATCGTATATTGGATACCTAAATGAAGGATGCTCTCGATAACGCTTCTATCAGTGAGTATAACACGCGTGATCCAAGGAGGGGGGGAGGAGAGGGGAGCGCTTTTGCAAATCTAGGGTCCACGGGGGTACCCCACGGGAGTTCTATATTCTACAGTCATGTAATAACGGCGTTATACCGGCCCCCATATATCCGCGTGGGCGATGATTTGCAAAATACACCCCCTCCCTACCCCCTCGCGGACTTGTCATGTGTTATATTCAATGAATAATCGACTTAAGCCTCCTTTTTGTTTAATTTTTAGCATACCTAGAATTACATTAGGGTATAGCTGTTCAATTTAGGATTACTATTTCCGCGCGCGCCCAGGTTTACCATACACCTGAAGCAATCCTAATTCACCTTATGTATTACCTCGCGCGTACACAGCGCGATGTTCATTCCTCGAGGACACACAATCATCCGCGACCCCGTTGTGTTCTCACCTCAGTACATCCCCTCTCCCCCTCTGTTCAGGGACAACGAGTTGAAGGCCATGGGCTACAGGATCTCGACGTTCGCGCAGAATCCTGACGTCAACATGCCTGTTTACGTCTTCGGGGCCGTCGGAACAGGGAAGACGGCAGCCGCAAGGTTCTTCCACGAGGAGGACATACCGCGCGCTGTAGACGAGAGGAAGATCCCACCCGTGAGGTCGATTATAGTCTCCGCGCGCGGTCTAACCCCCTTCTCGTTCGCGAAGAAGCTAGCCAGGGAGCTGAACGCTGACCAGGCGATGAAGGCCGTCTACGTCGACGACGTGGTTCGTCTCACAAACGAGGCCTTACGCGGGGGGCCGCCCTGCGTGGCCTTCGTCGACGAGATCGACTGGCTCGTCGGAAGGGGGAGAGTACCTCTAGCTGAGGTCCTCCGTGCTCTCATGGATGTGCGGAACCTCCTGATGTTCTGGATCACGAACAAGCCCACGTTCTTCCCCTCCCTTCCAGCCGACGTCACGAGCAGAGTGAGGACGCGGATCCACTTCCTCAAGTACACAGAGGACCAGATCGCCGGCATTCTGAGGGCGAGGGCCGAGGCTGGACTAGGCCCCGGTTCTTGGAGAGAGGAGCTGATCGGTGAAATAGCCAGCAGGGCCAAGAGACACCCTGAACACGTCAGACACGGCATCGACCTCTTGGCAG
>CBEVRO010000129.1:0-3543 GCA_965552295.1 uncultured archaeon
GTTCTAGACGATCTAGGCGTCTCCGAGGAGAGTATGATGATCTACTACACGGGCCACAGGGGTTACCACATACGGGTTCTTAGCGAAGCAGTTCTTGGCCTTGGGAAGGATGAGAGAAGGGAGTTAGCCTCCCACATAATTGGGAGGTCCTTTGACCCCAAAGAAGTATTCAAGACGAAGGGGGCTGCCCTGCTCACTCCGACCGTAGATGAGGGAGGGTGGAGAGGCAGGGCAGCTAGGTTCCTGCTGGATATCGTCGAAAGAACCCCTCCACGCTGGGTCGACCGTTCGCTACATCAGACCCTCTTGAGATGCCGTGAAGAGCTTGTCAAATGCTTAAGGGACGGCGTTCCTCTACTCAACCCCGACAAGAGGCTGATAAAGTCCCTGAGGGAGCTGGCAGCGGAGTACGTCTCGAGGGAGGCTGTGAAGATCGATGAGATGGTGACGCCCGACACCACGAGACTTACTAGGATACCGAACAGCCTCCACGGGAAGACCGGACTTAGGGCAATGGCCCTCTCACTAGAAGAACTTGAGCGCTTCTCGCCCCTTAGAGATGCGGTGGGGCTTGGAGAGGATCCGCTCAAGGTCAGAGTAACGGCGCCTGTACCGAAGTTCACCATTAAGGGTGAGTGGTATGGACCGTTTGCCGAGGGAGAGGAGGTCGAGCTGCCTACATACGCAGCCGCCCTGGTGGTGCTTAAGGGTAGGGGAGTGGTCTCTTGACGTCGAATCCCTACCGGGATCTTGTAGAGGCGTGGCTTAGAGAGATAAGCTCAGATGAGCTGGTGGAGATCCAGCCCGACCTCTTCGAGAGGGTTGAGGAGTGGCTAAGAAAGCTCGAAGAGGATGCTCAAGATGAGAAGGCGCTTGAGGTGGTGAGGAGGCTCTCTGCCGTTTGCAAGGCGGTGATGGCGCAGTTGAGGCGGCTGCGAGAGGTGAAACGGATCTATGAGGGATACTCTGATGCCCAAGGCCTTGTGGAGGCTCGAAAACACGCCCCTGATGCACTGGAACCTAAGGTCGAGATTCAGAGGCCACCCGCGCCTCCAAGAGTGCCAGAGGGCTCCGTGCTAGTAACCTTTAAAACGCCCTTGCGTGAGTTCGTGGCGTCGGACCTTAGGGTTTATGGCCCCTTCCGGGAGGGCGATGTCTGCCTCCTCCCGGAGGAGGACGCCGCAGCCCTCGAAGCCAGGGGGATTGTGGAGGTGTTCAGGGAAGATGAAGATACCGAACAAGATTAGGACCTACTGCCCTAAGTGCAGAACCCACACCGAGCACAAGGTGTCTCTGTACAAGGCGGGCAGGCAGAGAACGCTCTCCTGGGGAGCTAGGCAGCTGGAGAGGAAAAGGAGGGGCTACGGTGGAGAGCCAAGAGGCATGCTGAAACGCAAGGCCAAGGTGAACAAGAAGGTCGTGATAGTTCTGGCCTGCTCGCAGTGCGGCAGGAAGCAGCTGAGGAGCCTTGGGAGGCTCAGCAGGGCCGAGATAGTGAGGTGAGGGGTATGGGCAGGAGGAAGGCCCTGATCCCGCTCCCAAGGTCCTACTTCGTCAGAGTAAAGTGCCCTAAGTGCGGAAACGAGCAGATAATCTTCTCTCACGCCTCAAGGGTCGTCAGGTGCCTCGTGTGCGACGAGGTGCTCGCCGAGCCAACCGGGGGCAAGGCGAGAATACACGCTCCTATCATGGCGGTGTACGGTAAGCTAGCGGAGTGATAATCTCATGCCGAGGGACTTTCCACGTCGGAACGAGCTGGTCGTTGCCACCGTTAAGAGGGTAGAAGATCACGGCGTCATCGCTACGCTGGATGAGTACGGCGGATTGGAGGCCTACATCCCCAGAGGGCACGTGGCCTCCGGCAGGATCAAGGACATCAGAGACTTCGTCAAAGAGGGAGACAGAGTAGTTGGGAGGGTCATACGGGCCAACAGGGCTAGGCTGCAAGTTGACCTCTCCCTCAGGTACGTCAGCAAGGAGCAAGCTGAGAAGAAGCTGAGGGAGTGGAAGGAGCGTTCTCGGGCTCTATCCTTGCTGAAGGTCGCGGCGTTGAGAGCTGGGGTTCAGAATTCAGAGGTTATTGCGCAGAGGATACTGGACAGGATAGAGGAGTCGTACGAGTCGGCTCTCGACGCTCTAGAAGACGCCTTAAGTAACCCAGATCTGCTGGACGAGCTTGAGGTGCCTAAAGAGGTCGCTGAGCAGCTGATCCCCCTAATAAGGGAGCAGCTCAAGCCCCCGCTCTACATTAAGGAGGTCACGCTCAAGCTGGTCTCCCTGGCCCCCAACGGGGTCGAGATAATCAAGGGGGCCCTGCTTAAAGGAATCTCTATACACTCTGAGAAGGTGACAATCGAGGCCTTCGCTGCTGGCGCGCCCAGGTACGTCGTGAGGGTCAGCAGCAGGGACCCGTCCTTGGTTAGGAGGTTTGCCACCACGGTCACCAAGAGGATACTCGAGGAGGTGCGGAAGGCCGGCGGCAGAGCGGAGATCTTGGCGGAGAGGGAGACCAGGAGGCGTACTGCTGAGGACTGAGAGGGTCATGTCCCAACCCCGCATGCGGAAGTGCCCTTCCTGCTCCACGTACACCTTCAAGGAAGAGTGCCCAAGGTGCGGCGCTCGTACAGTCTCGCCAGCTCCTCCTCCCTACAAGGGCCCGAAGAAGAGGAGGCGATAAGAAATGGTATTGTTGTGTGGAGCCCCGGGCGGGACTCGAACCCGCGACCTGCGGATTACAAGTCCGCCGCTCTGCCGACTGAGCTACCGGGGCTCAATGCGAAGGTCTGTTGCCTCGGTATATGAATTTTCTGAGGCGCCTTTGGAGGAGCACTCAGCTTAAATGTTAGACGTTCGACGAATAATGTGACGTCGTTTCACTAACAACATAGAGCCCCTAAATGTCCACTCGCCCTTCCAATACCGTCTGACTGACCAGCTTGGTCAACAGAGTTTGTTTCTCGCTCAGCAACCGTTCTGAAACGGTCTGCAACGTTTGAAGTAGAAACCCATTAATAGTCTCCTGACGATGGTGCGGCCAGCCCCTGCTGACCCGAACGGGTCGAGCAGGGGGAGGTGAAGAAGATATGAGCTGGAGGAAGGCAGCCTTTGCTGCCCTGCTGGCCGTGCTGGTGGGGGTCTCCGTACTCCCGCTGGCTGCACAGCCACTGATCAGGGAGTTCCCGAAGCCATTCGTGCAGGACGGCACCATTGACTACGACGGCGACGGAGTGCCCGACATAGCCATAATCATAGGAGGCCAGAAGCCTGGCGTTGCCGCTGCGGCGGAGGACGTCAGGGGCGCCGCTCTGATAGGTGTGAAGATAGGCTCACACCTATACTACAGCAAGGCGCCCAACACCAAGGGCACCGACTACTTCATAGAGGAGCTGACCGCTGACGCGTGGGCTCTCAACTACAAGCACTGGGGATGGGCTGGCACGAACCTGGATGAGGGTCCGTGGTTTGAGCTCAGTGACCCCATTCAGTATACGATAGAGTGGGACTATGATGGCCCCCTCATGCCGGGCTATGTGGAGTACAATG
>CBEVRO010000130.1:0-3542 GCA_965552295.1 uncultured archaeon
CCCCTCCTCGACGCTGAAGTCGATGCCCCTCAGGACCCAGTCCTTGCTTGCCCTGTACTTGTACCAGAGGTCTTCTATCTCCACAACTGGCAAGCGTACACCCCCGCGACTTCTTTAACCCCTCGAGGTGGATTCTATCTTGAACTTCGGGAGATCGTTTGGATCTAATTTAACAACTCTTAGAGCATCGCGCGCGAGGAGGCGCTGGACCTCCCTCCATCCAAACATTTTATCCGCTAGGACGAGAGACTCCGCTCGATGAGGATAAGACTCCCTTACGGCAGGAGCGCCGTCACAGCCAACCTACCAGATGAAGCGGATGTTGTGGTGCTCCACCCCAAGCCCATGGCACAGAAGGCCGCTGCAAGAGAGTTGATAAGCCGAGCCATCGAATCAGCCAGCCCAGAGCTGGACGAGGAGCCATCTGGAAGAGTCGTGATAGTCGTGGACGACCACACTCGCCCCTGCCCGACCGAGCCCATGCTCGACCAGGTGCTGGAGAGGTTGAGAGTGCCGCGAGAGCGGATCACGGTGATCTTCGCCACGGGGTCGCACAGGGCCGTGAGACCCGAGGAGGCTGAGGAGATACTGGGGAAGCACTACGGTCGTGTTCACGCCATCAGCCACGACTGCAGGGGAAGGCATGTCGATTTGGGATCGACTAGCAGGGGCACCCCAGTGCTCGTCGACGAGTTGTACCAGACTGCCGACTACAGGATCCTGCTTGGCGACGTGGAGCCTCACTATTTTGCCGGCTACGGGGGAGGGAGGAAGAGCATACTGCCTGGCGTGAGCGCCTACGAGTCTATTCAAGCCAACCACAAGCTGATGTTCCTTCCAGGCGCCGAGATCGGCGTGCTAGATGGAAATCCGGTGAGCGAGGACATGCAGGAAGCTGCTGATAGAGCTGGAGCGGAGTTCACGTTAAACGTGGTCCAGAACCCAGAGCATGAGATAGTCTCCGCTCACGCGGGGCACCACCGCGATGTGGTTAGGCAGGGAGCCAAGGTCGTAGACTCGATGTACAAGGTGGAGTACGAGGGAGAGCCAGCTGACGTTGTGATAGTGGCTGCAAACGGCCACCCTCACGATGTTGACCTCTATCAGGCCTACAAGGCCCTCCACATGGCGATGAGAGTGGCGAAGCCGGGCGGTACCATCGTGTTCGTGGCAGAGTGCAGGGATGGGGCTGGGAGCAAGAAGTTCGTGGACTACCTGCGGAAGTACAGAACCTCAGAGGAGGTGGAGGCGGCTCTCAAGGAGGTCTTCGAGCTGGGAGGCCACAAGGCCTACTACCACCTGAGGGCCGTGGAGAGACACCGCATCCTTGCTCTAACGTCTATACCTGCAGACGAAGTGAAGGGCCTGTTCAGGATGGAGCCCGTGGGGAACCTACAAGAGGGCATAGACGGGGCGCTCGAGGGCCTCGAAAGCCCCAGAATAGTTGTGATGCCGGAGGGTAGCACCACCATACCCATCCTGAAGGCCTGACCCGACATCCGCTCAAGAGTTTATACGAATGCTGATTTACGACATGGAGGGTGACTCCGATCCCAGCGGTCGACCGCGATTCGCTCTACCAAGCCCTCGCCGAGGTCGTCGGAGAGGACGACATCACCACGGATCCCATACAGCTCTACTCATACTCCTTCGACGCGTCCGCCCATCACTTCATCCCTGACGTGGTCGTCAGGCCCGAGTCCACGGACGAGGTATCCCGCATAGTTAAGCTTGCAAACGAGTTCGGAGTGCCTGTGGTCCCTCGAGGCGCTGCCACGAGCCTCGCCGGTCAGGCCACGCCCATACTGGGTGGAATAGCGCTGGACATGGTGAAGATGAACCGTATCAAGGAGGTGAACCTAGAGGACCGCTACGTCGTCGTAGAGCCGGGAGTGGTCTACGACGATCTCAACGCTGTCCTGGAGCCAAAGGGCTTCGTCTTCCCGCCGGCGCCAGCAAGCTCCAGAGTCTGCACGCTTGGAGGCGCCGTCGCAACCAACGCCAGCGGGGCCAGGGCCGTCAAGTACGGGGCCGTGAGGGACTTCGTGCTGGGCCTGGAGGTCGTGCTCCCGAGCGGCGAGGTCGCTCGGTTTGGTGGGAAGTGCATCAAGGACTCCTCTGGCTACCAGATGGCCAGGCTCTTCGTGGGGAGCGAGGGGACCCTGGGGGTGATAACCGAGATAACCCTGAGGATCATCCCGAAGCCGAAGTACGCCGTGACTTGCGCCGCAGCCTTCGCAAGCCTCGAAGACGCTGGGAGGGCCGTGGCGGCCATCATGGCCTCGGGCATAACTCCCGCAGCGCTCGACCTCATGGACAGGTACACTCTGGCGGCCGTGCGAAAGGCCGTGGCGCCGGAGCTGCCGGAGGCAGACGCTCTGCTGATCATGGAGGCTGACGGAGAACCAGAGATCGCGAAGAGGGAGATCGAGGAGATGACCAGAATAGCCAGAGAGCACGGGGCCATAAGCTTGGAGTGCTCAGACGACCCCAAGGAGAGGGTGAAGCTCTGGAAGGCCAGAAAGTCCGTCCTACCGGTGCTCTCCCGCTACAGCGAGACCACGGTCAGCGTCCCTCTGATAGACGACCTGTCCGTCCCGCCCTCGAAGGTCCCCGCGACGATAAGGGCCATCGAGGAGGCTTCAGCCAAGTACGGCGTGGATATAGGGACGTACGGGCACATAGGAGACGGAAACCTCCACTGCAAGGTGCTCATAGATGTTGAGGACCCAGATCAGTGGAACAGAGCCTTCATGGCGGCCTACGAGATCTACAGGGCAGTCGTGAAGTTAGGAGGGCTGCTGAGCGGAGAGCACGGCGTGGGCATTAGCAAGGCTCCATTCGCGCTCCTTCAGTACGGGAAACCAGAGATAGAAGCTATGAGGGCCCCGAAGGAAGCTCTAGACCCGGTCGGCATAATGAACCCAGGGAAGTTCCCTGAGCGGATCCCCAAGCACTTCGTGTTCAGGCTCCGCTATCCCTACAGGGGGGAGGGTTGGGTATGAGGCCTATAGAATCTGTGAAGGGAGAGCTGCTTGCCTGCACGTTCTGCGCCTTCTGCAGGAGGTCCTGCCCAGTCTACAGGGCCACGCTCTGGGAGGGAGAATCGCCCAGAGGGAGGGTGGCCCAGGGGTACGGGCTCCTCATGGACGAGCTGGAGCCTACAGACGAGTTCTACGACTCTATCCTCAACTGCAGCCTGTGTGGGCTATGCGAGGATGCGTGTCCTCCGAAGATCAGGGTCGTGGATGTGGTGCTCGCCGCCAGGAGGCACCTCGCGGGGGCGGGAGCGAAGCCCCCCGAGAGAACCGCTCAGCTCATTGAGGCATCTTTAGAAGGGAAGATCCTGATACCGAGGTCTGAGGCAATCTACCTGCCAGGTAGAGAGGGCGATGAGGCCTTAGCCCTTTTGAGGGCGCTTGGCGTTCGGGTTGAGCCCGCGAGCGTCCCTCCTCTGGCTCCACTAATGATAGCGGGGAGGCCCGAGTTCGAGGACCGCGTGGCTGAGCTCTTCAAGGCGCTGAAGGCTGCCGGGGCTCGGA
>CBEVRO010000131.1:0-3535 GCA_965552295.1 uncultured archaeon
AGGCGAAGCTGGGCGTTTCGGTGGGGGAGTTCAGCGGGAGGGAGAAGACCCTAGGTAGGGACGTCGTGGTTGGCATCTACAACTCCGTGGCGAAGCACGTGGAGAAGCTGAGGGATCTGTTCGGCCTCGTGATCTTCGACGAGGTTCACCATGTCCCCGCGTCTACGTTCAGAAAGATCGCCTTCGTCAGCAAAGCCAAGTACAGGCTCGGCCTGTCTGCCACACCCCAGAGGAGCGATGGAAACGAGCACCTCATTTTCCTAACGGCAGGAGAGGTCGTCTACAAGATAGGGTACAGAGAGCTGGTGAGCGCCGGCATCCTGGCCCCGCTGGAGCACAAGGTGCTGAGGGTTCAGCTAGCTGATGACGAGCGTCGAGCCATGATGGCTCAGCTGGCCAGGGTAAAAGATGAGAACGCAAGGCTGGCCGTGATGAAGAAGTACGCCCTGAGGGCCAGGGCCAAGATCCCCGTGGTGGCCGGAATCGTGGAGGCTGAGAAGGGGAGGAAGATTCTGATATTCTGCGAGTACGTTGATCAGGCAGAGGCTATACAGGAGGAGCTGAGGAGGAGAGGAATCGGATCGGCCCTGCTCGTGGGGAAGACGAGGGAGCGCGAGCAGATCTTCGACGCTTTCAGGAGGTGCGACTTGGATGTGATAGTGACCACGAGGGTTCTTGACGAGGGGATAGACGTTCCAGACGCCGACGTCGCTATCATAGCGAGCGGCAGCGGATCTCCCAGGCAGATGGCTCAGAGGGTGGGGAGGATCCTCAGGGGCAGGCTGGGGAAGGTGGCCAAGGTCTACGAGATCGTAGCTAGGGGGACCATCGAGGAGGCGCTGGCGAACCGAAGGAGGAGGGCCCTCGCAGAGTACATACCCTCACTCGCTCTTGAGGAGAGGAGGCGAAGGAGGAGACCTGGGAGACTTCCCTTATCCTGATAGACGCTGTTCCCCATGCTAGCGTCGAAACAACATTATGGCGTGACCAGAAGTTGAAGCCTCGTGGCCGGAGGGGGTGACGCTCTCACCGAGCTGAAGGGGTTCTTGAGGCCTAACGCGTTGACCCTTGTGCTTACCGTCGTTATCGCCGCCTGCCCTCCCTCGATTCTCCTGCTCGGATTCGTGTGCGACGAGGCTCTGGGGCTGGGCTTCCTCTCCACGCCTCTCTATGGGATTGGGGAGGTCCTCTTCGAGGCGGTCTTCTTCCCACTCATTCTGGGAGAGGGTTCGTTTCTCAGCCTCGCGCTCACGCTTCTGTGGATCTACTTGCTCGCCTGCGCGATCAGGAGCGCCTTTAGATCCCTTGGAATGAGCTAGCCACCCTGCGCGCTGAGGCAGTCCAATTGCCGCATCAGAGGTCCTGTCTCAGCGGACCGATTGTTGCAGGATATGGGCGCAGAATCAACGAGGCCGCTGCGTGAGAGATTTGCTTTTACACTGAGTGAGCATATTCTCATGAGGGGATGTCAGCAACCTTCGACAGACGCTGGCTCAGGTATCCCTTCGCTGCTCTAGTGGGTCTCGAGGAGCTGAAACTCGCTCTTCTAGCCGTCGTGGTCAACCCGAAGATAGGCGGGCTCCTCATAAGGGGCCCCAAGGGTAGCGGGAAGAGCACTGCCGTCAGAGCCCTCGAGGACCTCCTGCCAGAGATCACTGTCGTCAAGGGGTGCAGGTTCCACTGCGACCCCAGCTCCCCGAACCTCTGCTGGGAGTGCAGGGAGAGGATCGCGTCTGGTGAGAACCCTCTCCCCACTCAGAGGATCCGCACGAGGGTGGTCACGCTCCCGCTTAGCGCCACGGAGGACAGGGTCGTGGGCAGCCTCGACGTCGAGGCCACTCTCAAGAGCGGAACAATCAGGTTCAGGCCCGGCATCTTGGCGGACGCCAACAGGAACATCCTCTACGTCGACGAGATCAACCTGCTGCCGGACTACCTGGTGGACGACCTGCTGGATGTGGCAGCCTCAGGCGTTAACGTGGTGGAGCGCGAGGGGGTGTCCGTCGAGCACCCGTCTGAGTTCATCCTGATCGGCTCAATGAACCCGGAGGAGGGGGAGCTGAGGCCCCAGCTCCTGGACAGGCTAGCCTTGTCCGTTTCGGTCGAGGGTTCGTACAGCCCCGAGGAGCGTGAGGAGATCATAAGGAGGAACGCAGAGTTCAAGGCTGACCCCGTTGGGTTCTATCGGAAGTATGCGGAGAGGCAGGAGGAGATAAGGAAGAGGATAGCCCGAGCCAGGGAGATCCTGCCTCGAGTGAGGGTTCCAGATGAGATCGTCAGGGGGATTGCAGAGCTCTGTTACAAGCTGAGAGTGGACGGTGTGAGGCCGGACATAGCCATCTATGAGACTTCCAGAGCCTTGGCGGCCCTTAGGGGTAGCGAGGAGGTCGACTGGGAGGACGTCAGGATAGCGGCGAAGCTAGCTCTGGCCCACAGGACTAGGGCTAAGGGCACGCTCGAGCCTCCCAGTCCAGAGGACATCGAAGAGACTATCGCCGACGTCAGGTCAGAGTCGGAGAGGCGGCCTAAGAAGGAGAAGAGGAAGGCGAGCCGTGAAGAGGCCCTGAGAAAGGGGAGGATAAGGCTTCCAGCTGTGCCAGTCCCGGTTCCCTTCTTTCTCCTCCTGATGGCGGCCATAGGGCTCGGCTCTGCCATGCTCCTCCCCGGGATGAGCCTGATCGAGAGGCTCATCGTGCTGGCATGGTCAGGCGTAGCTCTACTGATCTACAGGCACGTCGTCTCAAGAACGAGATTCGAGCTCACCAAGCCAGCCAAGGCCACCTCCCTCCTTCCTCCCCTGCTCGGAGTCCCCGTGCTTGGGAAGGGCCCAGAGGAGGAGCTTAGGATCCACGGAGCGATTGGAAGGTTTCAGGTCCCCATCTTAGAATCTGAGCCGCCCGTGGGCGTGGCCAGGGGAGGTCAGACCAAGACGGATCCAGAGATCAAGAAGGGGAGGGTGAGGGGCTGGCAGATACCTAGGGGGGAGCCCTCCTCGATCCACATACCCGCGTCCATCAAGGCCGCGGTGGCTGCAGGCTCCACCAGCCAAGGAGACCTCAGAATACTCATTCGACCGGAGGACGCTCGTGAGAAGCTCTTCGAGAGGAGGGTGCCTCTCACGGCCATAATAGTGCTCGACCTCAGCGACTCGATGACGTTAGTCAGGATGGAATTTGCCAGAGCCCTCTCGAGGCTCTACAGAGAACTCAGCGCCAGGAAGGACAGGATCGGAGTGGTCGGGCTCAAGGACATGGACGCGTTCGTCGTCCACCACCCGACCACCAACGTGGCGAAGCTCGCCAAGAGGCTGCAGTCACTCAGCGTCGCTGGGTTGACGCCGTTGGCCTCTGGGCTGCTGGAGGCGCTCAGGCTCGCCAAGGCTGAGAAGATGAGGGACCCAGACTCCGAGCCCACTATTGTGGTTATCACGGACGGCTACCCCAACGTCCCCCTCAGGGTGAATCCACTGACCGGCAGGGAGGGGAGGAGGGAGTACGCGGTGAGCAACGTTCAGAGGATGCAGGCCATAGAGGAC
>CBEVRO010000132.1:0-3502 GCA_965552295.1 uncultured archaeon
GACGGTTTCCTCTATGCTCACTTGACCACCCCAGGGAACATCTTAGTGAACAGCCACAGGGGGTCGATGTTCAGCCCTAGGCGGTTCACGAAGACTGCAATGGCCTCGTAGGGGTCGTCGAATGTTCCGTTAAGCAGGCGGAACTGTCCCTTGATGTTACCTCCGATTACAGACCAGCGGCCATATTCCCATGCCAAGATGGCGGCAGTTCCCCTCCTGGGATCTCTGACCGCGAGCCTGTTCAGGTAGAGCTTGATTTCCAGGTGTGGGAAGTGCTCTGAGAGTTCCTCAGCGAGCCAAGATAGTCGCTCGTCTATCGTGGGAGGTCTGACTGCTGGCTTGATCTTGGCTCTAGGGTCTGGCGGCGGGGAGAAAGAGGGTGGTGGAAGAGGCCTGTCGGCCTTCATGCCTCATCGGCCTCCCAATTCTCACAGAACACATCTGGCGGCATCTGGAAACTCCACCACGAGTAGGGCAGCTTGCAGCTGTTCCTGCACATAGCGCAGACTGGGTGCACGTTCTGTTCCTTCGCGGCCTCGTTGATGGCCCAGATCTGCTCTGAGAGGTCTTCTGGCTCGTACTGATCTGCCGCTGCGTCGGCGTCTTCCGGGATGGGTGGCTGGAGTAGGTTCCACTCGTTGGGTATCTCCTCAGTCATGCCTCACCGCCTCCCCTTGTTGTTCACGACCTTGCGCGGGCAGAGGATGGCGTAGGGGCAGTACTGGCACTCCCAGTCGTATCGGGGTGCCCTGTCGTCATGCAGCAGGGTCCTCAGAGCGGAGATAGGATCTCCCTTGTATGGCGGAACCTCGTAGGTCGCGACCCTCTGCGGGGTGAAGTACCACAGCTCCCCGCTGTACCTCGTCCCCATGGCCTTGGCTAGGGCTAGGTACGCCTGAACCTGCAGGATGTGGTGTGGGTGGGGTAGACTCAGGTCGGAGCTGGCGTACTTGATCTCGATGATTCTCTGGCGGTAGTGGTCTACGATATCCGCGAAGCCAGCGACGATCGTGCTGTCATCGACTTTGGCCCAGAGGAGTACCTCAAACTGGGAATCGCCAGCGTCTATCTCCTCCCTGAAGATCCTGCCGACGCCGATGTGAACCAAGGCGCCGAGCAGGAAGCGCGGGTCTGGCCTCTCCGCCAGCTGCGGGTACTCCTCGGCGAACTTGAACTTTAGGGGGCAGTAGATCAACTCGTGAACCCTGACGACCTTCTCCACGCCTTTGTCAGCCCTCAGGTTCTCGATCATGCGGTCCTTGTCGCGGTTGACCCTCTGTAGCGCCTCGAACATCGCCTTGATGTCAGGATCGAAAAGCGACATGTCGTTCATCGGCCATCGCCTCCCAGCCAGAAGCAGATCTCCCGCAGGAGTCTCTGGCGCCCGTGATCGCTGTTGGCGATGGTGATGCTGAACAGCCCGGGCCAGCCGCGCTCCAGCATGGCGACCTCGATTGTGGCTGGAGACTCGCGCAGTATCACCCGCCTGCCATCGTCAGCCTTGGTGACCTCCACCCTGCCGTGGGAGAGTGGCCTGACGGAGTAGCCGCGTCTCTGGAGTTCCGCGATCAGCGGGGAAGTGACTAGCTCAGCCATGCATTAGCACCTCCCTCACGGCCTCGAGGCGGTCTCTCTGGAGTCCATCGGATTTGTAGTAGGCCCTCATGCCGATCTCGAGAACCCTGTCTGCCTCTTCCTTGGTGAGGAGGCCGTGGTTCACCAGCGCGCGAACCGCGTCGAACAGGTACAGTCTCACGCCAGACGGAGTGAAGATGAAGGCGGCGTGGGCCTGGTCGAGTAGCAGGGCTGCTATGGCCGCCACCAACCTCGTGTTGGGATCTGCGATCACCTGCTGAGCCATGTCTATCCCTCCCTCAGGAACTGTAGGCCAGTGGTTCCCAGTCGCCGCTGAGCAGTTCCACCTCTCCAGCGATCGCGTCAACGCGGTTCTCGAGGTATCCGATCCTCTCCTCCAGCTCTGCGAGCTTTTCGTCGATCCTGTCGATCATCCTCAGGATGATGGCAATGTGAGGCGGGAGAGAGGCGAGGAGGGCCTCCTTCTTGGCCTTCAGATCGGCCAAAAGTTCGTTCAGAGCCTGAAGCTTGTATGCGGGGAATGTGGGTATAGTTTCAAGTTCACTTTCGCTCGGCGAAGTTGTCAAAGTTTTTACGCTGGGCGAAAGTTTCTGTTCAAATGTCGCAAGATGTGTCGTTTCACGACGAGGGTCTTTTGCCTCATAACGCGCGTTGGGCGCTACACCTATATCCTCCCCCAAAGTTTTACAACTGGGGGAGGTCCTGCTAGGGTCTCGGAAGAGGTCTGGCGGGGACATACATACTCCCTCCATACCTTGGTCCCGGCGCGGGTGTGGCGGCACCCGCGCTTTCGGGCCTAACTAATGGGGACCTCCCCCGCCACGACTTTTCCCTTGAAGGCTTCTGCTATGTTCTTCTTGTCATCTTCTTCTAGGAGATCCCAAGCATCCATGAGAGCCTCCAAAAGTTCCCAGAAGTAAATCCTGCGGTTTGTCATGCCCTCCAACTCGTGCATATACTTCAGGAGCCTGTGGTAGGTCTTCCTACGAATCCTGAGGGAGGTCCACTTGTCCATAGCGGGTCACTTTTGCATGCAATGCATACAATATAAGGATTACGGCTCACATCAGGGAACCCACGGTGGCTTCTTGCCACGCTTAGGAGGCCTCCCAGGCTCCCACCTAGCCCCTGGTGCTATCAGGATGGTCTCCTTCAGCCCCTCCCTCTCCTTTGCTAGGTGCCTTACCCTGAATATCAGGCCTGCCGGACCCAGCCACAGTTCCCACTTGGCCCAGGTTCCGCCGTAAGGCGTCATGAACCTGCCGCTGGAGATCTTCACGCTCCCCTCCGGCATGTCGTACCAGCCCGTGAACGTTATGCCCATGGCGTACAGGATGCCCAAGTAGCGGGCTGGCAGGTCCGGCATCTCTCGACCTTGCGTGTGAACTGAGAGGGTAAAAGGTGGAGGCCTCGCACTCGTCTATCAGCCTCTCCACCAGCTCGACCGCGTGCCTCTGGGCCACCCTCTTGGCATCGTTGGACAGCCCCTTCCTCATCGTCAGCCTCAGCCTGACGGTCGGCAGGCCATCCTCGCCTATGTACGCCTCTCCCCTCACCTTGACGAACTCGTACCAGCCCTCGAGCAGGACTTGGATGTCCCTAGCTATGCTCGCCAACTCGGCAAACCTCGGGGCCTTCAGGAGGATGTCCAGCCTATCGCCGAGGGAGTGCGTGGACACCAGCTCGACCATAGGCTCACCACGTATTCTGGAGAAAAATCCGATATATAGCGTGAGCGCTGCGAAAAAGTGACACCAATTGATCCACGAAACTTTCAGAAAAGTGATGCCCCGGGGCATGGGTCAGGACTGGCGGCCCGCGATTACGATGTAGGCGGGCTCAGCCCTCATCCCTCTCATGACCAATTGGATCAATTCCTCTATTTAAGTATGGGCCAATTGGGTAA
>CBEVRO010000133.1:0-3472 GCA_965552295.1 uncultured archaeon
TAGGCCGAGAGAGGTTCTGACATGGTCCGATTTGAGGGGTAAGCTCAGGCAGTTGTGAATTCCCAGCCTATGAAGGCTGGCTGCGCGCCTCTGGACCTCCTGGCTGAGCGATCTCCATAGCCCCGCTTACCATGCTATAGAGTCTCAGAACCCTCCAGATGTTCTTCTCGATGGTGAACTTGAACCTCGACTCCAACGCCCTCTCTCTGACCTCTCGAGGCCCCTCCCCATCCAGCCAGCAAGCCAGCTCATTCACGTCGTCGAAGGTGAAGCCAACCCCGTGCTCCTCAACGAACTCCTTGATCGTCCTGTGGGGGAAGGCGAGCACGGGGAGACCGCAGACCACGTACTCGAGGACCTTGTTTGGAAGGGCCACGTCCACATGCCTCCAGTTCTTCTCGTTGGCGTTGAAGCCAGCCCAGCCGAAGTCGTACTGCGTTATCTCCTCCAGGAGCTTTCTCCTCTCTCGATATCCGTGGTAGTGAATGAACTCGCTCTCCTCAGCGAGGTACTCGTAGGTCTTGTCCTTTCTGCTGATCCCCGATGGGTATATGTGGACGTGAATCCCCCTCTCGGCCAGGCTCTCAAAGATATCCACCAGGTAGTACTGGCTGTCTCTCTTCAGGCCCGTCAGCGTCCCAATGTAGACGACGTGGACTCCACCATGTCTCTCAGAGAGCCTGGGCCTCAGGACCCTCGGGATGACGGACTCGGACACGTAGCTGGGGAAGACGAGGTCCCTCTCGGGGTCCACGTCGTACCTGCGCTGGATGTATTCCCTCATGCCCTCAGAGACGTAGATCCTGGCGTCGCTCCCCTCAATCGCGATCCTCTCCTCCCTGGGGTAGACCTCTAGGATCTTCCTCTCATCGTCATCGACGTAGTACCCAGTGATCCTGAGCGAGAGGGCCTCGTGGCAGTCGTGTATTATGGGTACGGAGCCGCCGACGGCCTCTATGGCTGCGACTGTCAGGAAGTCTGGAGCGTTGTGGCTGTGTATCAGGTGAGGCTTGTGCCTCTCTACCAGCCTCTCTATGGAGCCCTCAAGATTCTCTGGATCTAGCTTCTCGAGGGAGTCGAAGAGCTCATCTCCGTAGCCGTAGAGCTCGCTCAGCTTGTAGTGCATGTAGCCGAAGATCAGCTTGACCTTGTCCCCCAGGGCCCACCTGAGACCCTTTGCGTACTTCAAGGCGCGTATGCAGGGCTGAGGCTGGAGGAACAGAACTCTAAGATCGCTGGAATTCTCACACGAAATCGACCCCATGTAAAAAGCCCAAGAAATCAACCGTCCTCTGATTTTAAATCAAATCGCCCGAGGTCACGAGAGTTCGAGCCGAATCTGAGCACGCAGTGCGGAGATTCCTGCCTACCGAAATCGCACAGAAGTCATCTTCCCTATCAGGTTGACGCCAGGCCTCCCAAGAACCTCTCAGCGTGCCTCCTCACGTCTTCCAAGCTCATGACCGCTATCTCCTCCAGGCTCATCCCTCCCTCGAGGGACCTCACGAACTCGTGGCCCATGTAGTAGCCAACCTGGCTCCTGCCCTCCACGCTCAGCCAGGAGCCGAAGAAGTCGTTGACGGGCTCGTTCTCCTCCACGCGCCTCAGGTACTCAGACGCTAGGAAGCCTAGGTTGTCTCTGCACCACTCCAGCCAGGACTCGTCTCGAGCGATCCTCCGCATCTCTCGGCCGAGCATCAATTCCTCACACCTGGTGGCGAAGCCCTCGCTGTAGAGCAGGAAGAGAGGGTCCTCCTCGAGCCGCTCGAACTCCTTAGCCGAGACGCCCCTCAGGGCCATGTGGGCTATGTGCGAGAGCTCGTGCAGAATCAGCCCCTCCAGATCCTCTTTGCTCTGCCACTCCAGCTCCGCTATGTTCTCGAGTCCCAGCAGCACGGCGTAGCGTCCGCCGTACTCTGCCGCCCAGCCTGCGCCGCAGCCGATACCCACGTAGATGACGATGGTCACGTCGAAGTCTCGGTTCCAGAAGCTCCTGAACCCTTCAAGCGCCCCAGGAATAACCTCAAGGAGGTTCCTGTGCGCCTCCTCGATGCGCGGGAGCGCCTCCTTGAGCTTCGGGAATACCCGCTCCCTGGCGACCTCTCTCCAGTCCACCCCCATGGACTCGTAGTTCTCCACCTGCAGCCTGAGGAGCTCTGGGTACATGGACATGTATTCCCTCTCCCAGGCCTCCAGTAGGCGCTCTGGGTTCGACCCTGCCCTCTCCCAGCACTCCCTGAAGGGCGGGTAGGCGTCAACGATTCTGTAAGGCATCCCACCACACCAAGGTTGACTTCCTTACTTTTACCGTCCATTTATCACTAAATAAACTCATGGAAGAACTTAAATAGCTGATCTTTCTTACGCTCATTTAATTAAAGTTATTGACACGTAGAAGCGAGCTGGCATAAACTCGGCGGGAGCTAGGCACCTTCAGACTCTGCACAGTTGTGCCACCTTTAGCGCCGGCTTCTGAGCAGCGACCTCTAAGCCTCATGCTAGCCCTCCGGCGCAGGCTCCTTACTCTCTTTCCCCATCGCTCGGGGCTCTCTTCACTCTCTTGCTCGACCTGAGCTTGAACCAGCTGAGCAACACGGCTGACAGGAGGGCCAGCACAGCCAAGAAGGCGGCGATCGTAGCCTTGCTGGGCGCGCCTAGTGCTGGAATAGCCGGGGCTTCGGTCTCCTCTGGACAGGGCTCCTCAGCGGCCTCTGGAGTTAGCGTTGGAGGAAGAACCTCCAGCTGAGTCCTGACGATGTTGTTAACGGGGTTGTCGTCCTCCCCAACCGAGATCGAGATCTCGTGAGGTCCCGGGTCGAGAGGGGGCGTCGCAAACGGGACGAGCGTACAGTCTCCCTCGACGAGCACGACCCTCGACTCTAAGACCTCTCCGTCGACCATGAAGCTCACGTTAACCTCTCCAGGCCCTCCGCACACCTTTGCTGAAGCCCAAAAGGCCCCATTGGACTCGACGATCTCGATCTGGCTGACGGAGAAGTCGATTGGGACAGCCGCCACGCTCAACTCGGATACCTCGGCCTCGGCGGTTGTGCCTGGGGATGGTAGAGGGACCTCGAGGGCGGAGGCCAGGCAGACGACGGCGGAAGCGAGGGCGAGTAATGCCAGAACTGAAGTGTAGTGAGGTCTAGAACTCAAAATCGAACTCTCCTATGGGTCAATTGGCTCACACGATTTAATCATTTTCAAAGAGTTTATAGTTCCACTACTGCGGCCCTGCCTTCACACTCCTCCGCTTGGGAGGACCCCTTCCCTCGTGCCGGTCATGAGGAGGCCGACCAGCGCTCCCAATCCGACCGAGAGGACAGCCAAGACGGACCTCCTACTGAGCGGTGAGGAGTCGCTCTGCCTCACGGCTATCGAGGGGGCTGGAGGGTCAACATCTTAAGCCTGTTCGAAGCTCTCTCCCTCTCGCGTCTAGCCCTCCTGGGTCGACTCAGCGCCAAGAACGCCG
>CBEVRO010000134.1:0-3463 GCA_965552295.1 uncultured archaeon
GAAGTACTGGCTCCAGATCCAGAGGCCCAGCCCTATGTAGAGGGACCCGAGCGCGAGCCCCAGCGTGTTGGCCAAGATAAGCCTGACCACGCTGGACTCCCTGTTGGTCAGGGCGCCTATCACGTAGAACCCAACGAAGTTGGCTGGCACGCCCACCGTCAGGCTGAGGAGCGGCATGCCGTGGATGGCCATGTCGGACAGGAAGATCCCGATGGCGGCGGAGAGCCCGCCCACGAGTGGGCCGAAGAGCGTGGCCAGGGCAGATGGGACCACGACGGCTGGCCAGAACCTGACGCCATAGAAGTTGAGTCCCAGCCACGAGAGATAGCCTATTGCGGCGTACATGGCTGCGCCGAGACCGGCCAGAGAGGCCTCGAACGTGCCGAACTTCCTGACGCTCACTCAGCCCACCCAGTTCGATCAGATCGTTAAGGATTTTAATCTATTTACATAGGGCATAGAGTTCTATAGAGATATATAGGAAGCTGAGAGAGTACAAAGGGATCATGCCGGTCAGGCGAGTCCAGGAGGTCGGCGGAGGATCTCTGATAGTGACCCTACCGAAGAGGTGGGCTAAGGCCTACGGCGTCACGAAGGGAAGCGCTGTTCTCGTCGAGGAGACCCCAAGTGGAGCGCTGATAGTGGCACCCTTCAGCAGAGGCGAGTCCAAGGTAACCCTCAAGCATAGGACCGGAGACTCCAGGGGTACTGTGAGGAAGCTCTTTGCGGCCTACCTAGACGGATACGATGTCATCGAGTTGACGTCAGAGCCCGTGATCTCTGCATCGGACATGTTGGTCATCAAGAAGGCCGCCTCAGCGCTACCTGGCCTCGAGGTCATGGAGGAGGAGGCCACCAGGCTCGTCCTCAGGTGTGTTATAGACCCCTCTCTGCTCAGCCCCAGAGACCTCATCACCAGAATGGGAAAGCTCGTTGCTGGCATGCTGAGGGACCTGTCCAAGGCCACCATGCTGCGGGACGGAGAGCTGGCCAGACTCGTTGTAGACAGGGACGACGAGGTCGACAGACTCTACTTCCTGCTGGTCAGGATAGTGAGGAAGGCGTCTCAGGACTTCTCGCTCATGTCAAGGGCTGGCCTGTCTCCGACTGAGCTCATAGATTACAGAGTGGCTGGCATGCTGCTGGAGTCTGCGGCAGACAGCCTAGTCTCGCTGGCAGGCTACTGTCAATCCCTCGACGGTGACCCGGCGAAGACCTTAGCAAGAGTCGCCGAGTCTGCGGCCAGCTTGGTAGGACGGTGCCTCCAGGCCCTGCTGGAGAGGGATGTGTCCTCAGCTGTGGAGGCTCAGCGGGAGGCTAGAGCCCTGGTGGAATCGCTCTCCGGCATCGAGGGAGGGCCCGTCGGCCAGGCGGCAGACTACCTGGGGGACGTGCTGGCCAGGTTCATCGATCTGTGCGACTTGGTCTCTCCGGGACCCGGCTACCCGATGAGGTCGCGGTAGAACTCCGGCCTGCGGTCTTGGAACAGGTCGTTCCTCTCAGTGACCCTCTTACTGTCTGCCTCGGTTGGGTCTATCTCGACGGAGGTTACGTGTTCCCTATCTTTTGGTCCCTTCACCAGAACCTCCATCTTCGGGGAAGTGATCTGACTCTGCCCGGTGAAGGAAATCCTCTTTCCGCTGGGTCTGACATCCTCCCCAACTCTGTTCGCTGTTATCGTGAACACCTTGTTCTCAATCGACCTAGCCAGCATGGCGGTCTGAGCGTAGGGAAGCACTAGGTTGGCTGAGTGGGCTATGAGCTGCGCTCCCCTCAGCGCCAGAACCCTGGCGGACTCTGGGAAGAACCAGTCGAAGCATATCATGACTCCGACCCGGATCCCAGCCAGATCGAATATCCTGAAGCCCAGGTCTCCGGGGTCAAACCAGAGCTTCTCCTCGTTGAAGAGGTGGACCTTCCGGTAGACGCCCTTGACGTCGCCGGTCTCGTCTATCGCCACCGCCGAGTTGTACACCTTGCCTTCGTCCAACTCTGCAAAGCCTGCTACGAGCGCCGTCGAAGTCTCGGCCGCGAACTTGCTGAGCGCCTTCACCGTGGGGCCGTCAACAGGCTCTGCGAGCTTCAGCGCCTCCTCTCGGGATTCAAAGAGGTACCCCGTGTTGAACAGCTCTGGGAGGACCAGCAGGTCCGCCTCGACCTTAGAGGCCAGCTCGACAGCGCGGGAGATGTTACCCTCGACGTCGCCAAACCTAGGCCGCGTCTGGACGTAGCCCACCAGCCGCCTCATGACAGGTCAAACTTCGATCACGCACTTGCCTTAAAGGTAGGCTGCACATCCGGTAGCAGCATTTGCTCACGGGTGGTCAGGACGGATAATTGTGAGAACCGCCCTAGGTGAATAGGACATGTCACGTAGGGGGCGGGGCCTGCTGTGGTCCTACCGCAGGCTTGGCAGGGACGCCAGGCTGATGCTTGTGTGCACGGCCCTGTCGGCCGTGTGCTGGGGCGCCTACGGGGCGGTCTGGCAGCTTTACCTGAAGTCGGCGGGCTACGGAGGCACGTGGATAGGGGCCTACTCGTTCATCAGCAGTCTGATGATGACCCTCCTGGTTCTCCCCGCGGGAGTGCTGGCCGACAGGGTCAGAAGGAAGGCTCTGGCCATTCTGAGCTCCAGCCTCGCGGTAGTGTCCGTCGCCATGGTGCTGATCTCGACGGTTAAGGAGGTCCTCGTTGCATCTGCCGTGGTTGGGGGCGTCTCCTGGGCCATTGGCGGGCCCGCTTGGAACGCGCTCTACGCTGAAACCGTTGAAGACGTCGGCATGGACGTTGGTTACAGCGCGAACGCGTTCGTCAACAGCGCCTTCGCGTCGCTGGGCAGCTTCTTGGGCTGGGTTCCAGAGTTCACGGTTCGGAGCCGGGGCCTGCAGTACTTCTCCTCGTACAGGATGTTCCTGTGGGGGATAGCGGCGATTCAGGCGCTCTCCGTGGCCCCCCTACTGCTCGTGAGGGAGAGGTTCAAGCCCTCTGGCGTCGAGAGGCCGAGGTTCAAACTCAAGTCCAAGGGCGTCGCTGCAAGGTTCGCGGTCGTCAACGTGCTGATTGGCTTCGGGGCAGGCCTGTCCATCCCCCTGATCGGCTACTACTTCAGCGTCAAGTTCGGCGTCGAGTCGGGCCCTATAGGTACGCTCTTCGCCATAGTCAACATCATCACGGCCCCCGCGTTCCTGCTGGCGGCGGGCATCTCATCTAGGATCGGTACGGTCAAGGGCGCCGTGGTGCCTCAGGCCGCCTCCATACCCCTTCTGGCCCTCATTCCATCCTCGCCGAGCTTTGCCGTAGCCTCGGCACTCTACATCCCTCGAGCAATCCTGATGAACATGGCCAATCCCCTCATACACGCTCTGATGATGAAGCTGACCCCGGAGGAAGAGAGGGGCACCATCACGGCGATATTCCAGATATCCTGGAACCTGCCGAACTCGGCGGCCCAGCAGGTCGGAGG
>CBEVRO010000135.1:0-3455 GCA_965552295.1 uncultured archaeon
CAGCCCCAAGAACCCTAGAGGCCCAGCTCTGGAGAGCAGCAGGTAGAGGACGAGTCCTATCACCACAGTTGGTACGCTGGTCAACGCGCTGAGTACGTCAGTGATCGCCCTTCCAGCCCTAGATTTGCTCAGAGCCAGCCTCAGCGCCAGGGGTATGCTCCACGTGGAAGCAATGAGAGTGGCCGAGCCCGATATCACCACAGACCTGATCACTATCTCAGCGACCTCCGAGGCCAGCTGCGTCAAGATGGACACGCTCCTTCAGGACTGGGGTCGGGTGGTGCGCTTCTCAGTCTTGATGAAATAATTTGAGGAGGGGATCACCCTCCCCCCGCTATTCTCTCCCACGCGGCCCTTAACTCACCGGTGGGATCTCCTCGCGCCGGATAGAACAGTGGACGACCGAACTCGCTGACTCCGAAGTTTCCGATGATCTCCTGCGCCTCTTCAGAGAGGAGGAACTCGGCAAAAGCCTTGGCCAGCTTGCTGTTGACGCCCTGAACCCTGTCCGGGTTAACTACGTAGACGCTGTAGATGTTGATCAGGGCCTCTCCCTTGTCCGCTAACACCTTTAGCTCGCCGAGCTGTTCCATGAACTTCAGGTAGGTGCCTATGTCCGAGAGCGTGTAGGCCCTCTTCTCGTTGGCTATCATGAGAGTCTGCGACATGCCGGCGCCGGCCTCTAGGTACCAAGGCCTCCCTCTGGGGTCAAGGCCGGCAGCGCTCCACATCGCCATCTCCTTCACGTGCGTCCCTGAGTTGTCTCCCCTTGAGACGAAGACGGCTCTCTCCTCCTCGCCTGCCTGATATATGGCTCTCATGGCCTCTATCGGGTCCTTGCCCTTCATCCCCGCTGGGTCGTCCTTTGGCCCTACTATGACGAAGTAGTTGTAGGCGAAGATGCCCCCGTCAACTAGGTAGCCCTGCTCGATGTACTGCTTCTCCAAGGAGGGGGCGTGCACCGTGACCGCGTCGGCGTCGCCCAGAGACGCTCTCCTGAGCGCCTCTCCACTCCCAACCGCTATGAACTGAATGCTGACCTCGGGATGCTCCTTCTGGAACTCTTCGGCGAGAGCGTCCAAGAGGCCAGTCGCGTAGAGGCTGGTAGTAGTGGTCACCCTGAGAGTTCCTTCGTATCGGCTCTGATACCAAGTCAAACCCGCCAGGGAGGCTATTAACAGAACCACCGCGATGACTCCAACGGCCTTTAGGCGCAAGACTCCCACCCGACCGTTATCCATTTTCGAATTACGGTAAGATATAATCGTTGTAGCAAATTTGGAAGTAAACGACAGCTCAATCCCTGCTAACTCCTGCCACTGACCCAAGCGACCGCCTCTCTGCTACTGGAGTGATGTTCTTCCTGCTTATTCGTGACTTATGATGGCTACAAAGCGTGTAGATACCGTTATAAGGGACATTCCCACGCAGGAGAACTGTGAAAGATCTTCTCCAAAATGTTCGGCCCAGAGTCGCCCTCGTGCTGGAGTACAAAGGGGAGGTAATTCTGGACCCGAAGATGGCCAAGATACTGGAGGAGGTTGAGAAGAGGGGCTCGCTGCTGGCGGCCTGCAAAGTCGTGGGAGCCTCCTACTCGAGGGTCTGGGAGAGGCTATCTGACCTCGAGGAGATCTTGGGAGGCGAGGTACTCGAGGTCAGGAGGGGAGGGCGCGGCGGAGGAGGCGCTAGACTCACGCCACTGGGAAAGGCCCTACTCAAGAGGTACATGCAGGAGAGGGCCAAGCTTGAGCGCAGGAGGATAGAGCTCACGGGTAAGAGGAGAGAGGTCCCTCCGGATTTCCTCATCATTGGGAGCCATGATCCTGCTCTAGAGGCCCTCCTAGAGCGGGTGAAGTCCTCCAATCCAGATCTCGATATAGAGAGAGTTTGGCTGGGCTCTGCTGGAGGTCTAGCGGCCTTGATGCTGGAGCAGGCAGACGCAGCAGGATCTCACCTCCTCGACCCCGAGACGGGGAGGTACAACATCCCCTACCTGTCGAGGTACTGGCTGGACGGGAAGGTCGTGGTGATACGCGGATACCAGAGGGAGATTGGCTTGGTGCACAGGCCCGATACGAGGATAGAGGGGCTTGGAGACCTCCTCGAAGGCAAGATCAGGCTCGTCAACAGGAACCCCGGCTCCGGAACTAGGATGCTGCTCGACTACCTTCTGCGTCAGCAAGCCTTGGATCAGGGAATAGACCCGCTCAAGGCCACGAAGAGGGTCAAGGGGTACCAGACGGAGGTTAGGACCCACGTGGGAGTCGCAAAGAAGGTGGCCTCTGGCGAGGCCGATGTCGGCGTTGCAATACGCTACGTTGCAGAACAGTTTGGGCTGGCCTTCAAGAGGCTGGCGTGGGAGTGGTACGACCTGATAGTCAGGAAGCAGTCTTTCAAGAAGCAGGCCGCGCAGGAGCTGATAGGGATCATACGCTCAAAGGAGCTGGCTGAGATGCTGGCCAACATGCCTGGCTATAGGGTTACCGAAGAGACGGGTCGAGTGATATACCCGTAGACGGTCTTTCAATCTCAGGTAGCCTGCGAACCCCCCTTTGTCACGGGAGACTGGAACACTCTCCTGACTGCCACAAGCGTGCAGATTGGAAGGATGTCGAGCGGTGGCGGGAGGAACTCCTCCAGCATCGCTGGAACGCTAGCCCAGCTGATACCCCTCCCGAACCTGTTCTCAACATACCACACGAATAAGGCCTGCAGCAACCCAACGGGAACGTCAAGGGGGATGTCCAGGACTCCGAGAACCGTTGAAGCAAAGCCCAAGAGGTCTATGAAGACGGCAGCCAGCAGGGCTCGACCGCCTCCGGGCTTAATTGGCCTCCTAAGCCTCACCCTCGGCGTCAAAGCGATTTACAGGTCGGAGCTTCAGCTCAAAAAAGTTGGGTCAGGGGAGGGCTCTGACCCTGCCGCCCCTCACCTCGACGAGCCCTCTCCCAGCCATGTCGCGCAGGCTCAAGAGGACCCAGTACTTGTCCACGTTCAGCCTCGCTGCCAATTCATCGAAGTCCAACCAGGCGTCAGGCTTGAGCTCTCTGAAGATCGCATCCCCTAGGAAATCTAGAACCTCCCTCTTTGGCTCCCTGAGCGCATCCAGCACCACGGCCGCCACGTGCACGTCGAGACCCAAGGTCTCTGCAACATCCAGCGCCGACGGAGATGCCGGAAGCCCAGGCCCCTCGATCTTCCTCCTGACGTACTCTATCGCCAGGCTTAGCACCTCATCTTCGGAGCCGACCGACGCGTAGAGCGGGAGGTCGATCTCCAAGGTTATCCTCTTGCTGGAGAGTGTATAGAGCTTCGCCGGCCTGCCCCTCCCCTCTCTCGAGTATCCAGCGGTCCTCACGATGCCGGCCCGCTCCAGGTCCCTGAGGTGCTCAGTCACGACGCTGAGTGCCATGTTGAACGTAACCTTGGAAGATGTACTTTCCAGCCTTGAGTTT
>CBEVRO010000136.1:0-3422 GCA_965552295.1 uncultured archaeon
TCACGATATAGAGGCAATCTCTGCCGGGATCTACCCCGAGGCTAGGGTAGTCGTCCACCCAGACTACAGGTCGGACGGGTTGGGCCAGCTCTCAGTGAGAATGGCCCTCCGGTGGATAGAAGAGAGGAGAATACCAGAGATGCGCAGGAAGAAGCACCTCGTAGAGACTATAGCCCAGATGGCGAGGTACAACCCGTTCTTCGAGAAGGTTGGGTTCAAGTACGTCTGGGACACGGCCTCGGGAAGGCCCGTGCTCTATTACCCCCTCACCAACGAGGGGAGGGAGCGCCTCCAGAGATTCCTAGAGGAGGACCCGGTGGCCAGACAGCACGGGGGGAGGCTGTGCGTCCCGACTTACGGAAGGGTTGAGCCTCTGAGCGGCCAAGTGAGGTTCAGAGACGTTTCGATGGTGTTTGAGAGCGAGCTTGACGTTGAGGGGCTTCCGGAGAGGCTGAGGCAGCTGCTTGAGGCTTTCGGCGTGAGGAGCCGCGTGATACAGAGGCAAGTCCTCAGAGATGTTAGCCTCGAGATAGAGCCGGGGGAGGTCGTGGCAGTCGTTGGAGCATCGGGCGCGGGCAAGACCACCTTCTTGAGGCTCATCTGGGGCGCGTGCGAGGGGCTGAAGGGCCCTAAGTTTGAGCCAACTGCGGGCAGAGTGGAGGCGCCCCCGAACGCAAAGGTGGGCGTGCTTATCCCCGGCGAGAGAGAGCCAGAGTTTGGAGATGAGTCCATCTTGGAGAATGTGTACGAGAAGCTGGGCGACGAGAGGCCAGCCGTGGAGATCTTGAACAGGTGCGGTCTCTCTGACGCAGTGCTGTACAGGGCCAGGTACAAGGAGCTGTCCACTGGTCAGAGGGAGAGGGCGAGGCTTGCCAGTCTGCTGGCAGAGAGGCCGAACCTCCTCCTGCTGGACGAGTTTGCGGCACACCTAGACGCTCTGACGGCTATGAGGATAGCCAGAGGCTTGGGGAAGCTCGTCAGAGAAGCAGGGATGACTGCGGTGGTTGTAACTCACAGGAGGGAGGTTCTCAGGGCTCTAGACCCCGACAGGATCCTATTCGTTGGGTATGGGACTGTCATTGAGGCTAGAGAGTGGGTCTAACTTTGCGAGCCCAGCGTCTGCGAGAAATTTATTGCTCTCCATAGTTCTCAGTATACAGGTCGTCACCGATGTCACAGATAGGCATCGTTGGTGCGGGTAGGGTGGGGTCTGCCACAGCCTATACCTGCGCCCTCCAGCTTGAGCTGGATGGGCTGGTTCTGGTGGATATAATCGAGAACCTGGCCGTTGGAGAGGCGATGGATCTACAACACGCGGTCTCAGCGCTCGGAAAAGATCTGAAGGTGCGCGGAGGGTCGGACTACTCCCTCCTGAGCGGTTGCGATGTCGTGATCGTTACGGCGGGGGCCGCCAGAAAGCCTGGCATGTCTAGGATGGACCTGGCTAGGAAAAATCACTCAATAATTGCCAGCGTGATGCAAGAGCTGATGAAACACGCTCCTGACGCCTTGATCGTAGTCGCGACGAATCCAGTGGACGTAATGACCTACGTAGCCTGGGCTGAGAGTGGGAAGCCTAGGCGAGAGGTGCTTGGCATGGGCAGCCTGCTAGACACGGCCAGACTGTGGTTCGAACTGGGGGAGCTGCACTCTCCGGAGGAGGGAACTTACCCGATGATATTGGGGGAGCATGGGGACACGATGTTCCCAGTGGGCGTTGCGCCGAACTCCAAGGCGATCGTGTCCAGGGTGCGATCCGCCGCGGCGGAGATCATAGCTAGGAAGGGGGGTACGTTCTACGGCCCCGCGACGTGCTTGAGCATCGTAGCTGGGGCTATCCTGCAAGACAGGAAGATCACCCTCCCAATAAACGCCGTCCTCGACGGCGAGTTTGGGATCAGGAAAGCGGCTGTGGGAGTGCCAGCAGTCGTTGGGGCAGGGGGAATTGAGCAAATAAGAGAGGAACTCCTGTCAAGCGATGAGGTGGAGACGCTGCGAGAGTCGGCCGCCGTTGTAGCGAAGAAGCTGGCGGAACTTGGGTACGCCTAACCCCAGCTTAAGCGCTCACTCCTGCGCACGAATCCTATGGCTGTGATCAGCAACCGATAGGAGTGGGATGTATCTTCCATACGTACCTAGGAGGTGGATGGGGAACGGTCATCCCGGTCCGAGGGAGGAGGACTTGGTGATCCTGTGCGCTATGACGCGCGAGTTTACGCGGCACCCGCTTAGATACGACGTTCAAGTGAGGTGACGCCTTAACCTCTTCTCCTCATCTCTCTTTTTTGATTGATCTACTTGACGACCACGGGGGGATCGCCCACAGCCAGTATGGCCCCTCCTTCAATCACAACTGCTCTATCTGAGACCTCTGCAGCCAGGAGTCGATCGTGCGTGGCCAGTGCAATAACCGTGCCCTCACTTGAGAGTCTCTTCAGGATGCCCGCCAGCAGGCGCCTGTTCTCTCTGTCCAAGTTTGCCGTCGGCTCGTCCAGGAGCAGGTATCTCGGCTCCACCGCTATAGCCCTGGCGAGGGCAACGAGCTGCCTCTGTCCAGCGGAGAGGGACCTCGCGCTCTCGTGAGCCAGGTTCAGAATGCGCAGTTCCTCCATGGCTCGTCTGGCTCTCTCTAGAACCTCACTCTCGGGAAGGCCCCTCAGCCTGAGCCCGTAGGCGACGTTGTCCTGAACTGTGCCCCTGAGTATCACTGGATTCTCGTGCAGGTAGACCACCAGCCTCCTGAGCCTCGCTCTCTCCCCCCTATCGGACAGCCAGAAGTTTCTCCCCTCCAGGTAGATATCTCCAGCGGTTGGCCTAAGCAGGGTGGCCGCCACCTTCAGCAGGGTCGTCTTCCCTGAGCCGTTCGGCCCAACGATGGCCGTGATTCCGTCCTCGAGCCTCAGACTGACGCGATCCAAAGCTAGCCTCCGCCCGTCGTACGAGAATGAGACGCTCCTCAGCTCGATCATTTGGCTCCACCCAGCCTCCTGACGAGCACGTTCAGCGACAGCGTCATTGCCAGCAGCACTCCGCCGAGCGTTAGAGCCAGCTCAAACTCCCCCTTCGCAACTTCTAGGGCTATCGCCGTGGTCATGACCCTAGTCATGCCCCTGATGTTCCCTCCCAGCATCAGAGCTATGCCCAGCTCTCCCACGGCCCTGTTGAACCCCAGCAGAACCACGGTGACTATGGCCGGCAGAGACTCTGAGAGGACGGTGAGTGCGGCCTGCCTCTCGGTGGCGCCCATCGAGATGGCCATCTCCCAGACCCTCTCCTGAGATTCGGCCAGCGTGGCTATCGCCATCGACGTTATCAGGGGGGTAATCAGGATCGCCTGGCCTATGCTTATGGCCACGGGAGTGTACAGCAGCCCCAAGAACCCTAGAGGCCCAGCTCTGGAGAGCAGCAGGTAGAGGACGAGT
>CBEVRO010000137.1:0-3413 GCA_965552295.1 uncultured archaeon
GGCGCCGAGGGTCGGACTGGTCAGCCTGAGGGAAGAGCCCCCTGCGGTGGAGGGCGCCCACGAGGTTTTGGGACCCGAGGACCTGGTGGAGATGGCGCGGCGCCTGTTCGAGGGTGCGAGGGGATCGTAGGCGCAAGCCGAACCCCGATACGGCTCAATTTCGTCCGGCGGGCTGTACCCCATCACCCGAGGTGTGTCGCTCGGAGGCCGCAGAGTTCCAAACTCAGACCGGCTCCAAGGGCCTCATATACCCAGCCAGCTCGCAAGCTCCTCAAAGAAGGGTGAGAAAGCCTCCTTGACAGACTCTCTGTCCCCTCTGCCCTCCTCAGAAGTCCCTATCCTAGAGAAGCCGATCTTGTGGGGCAGGGTCGAGACGAGCCACTCCAGGTCACCCGCGCCGTGAGTCGCGCCCGCGCAGGCTCGATACTCCTCCGCAACTTGGTCTCTGATCGCCTTGAGGAGGGCCAGGTAAATGGCGACGACGGGGGAGTCGGGGTCGTGAAGGACGATACGCCTGAGCTTTTCGCTGGAGGCGAGGGCAATCAGGAGGGCGCCGATGAGGAGTAACGTCACCACCGAAGAGGCGGATGGCGGAGCAAGCTCAGTGTAGGATAGACCTGCAGCCGCCGTCTCCCCAACCCCCGAACCGACGCGGGTGGAGGGTCAGTCGAGGGTCCTGATGAACATCCAGGCGGCTGCTGACAGCAGGATGAGAGAGAAGAGCCACCTCATCTCCCTGTCCCCGATCCTGGTGTGCATTCTGGCCCCCAACCAGGCTCCAACCACGACCGTCAATCCGAAGACCGCCCCCAAGCCGATATCGAGACCCCCTCTCAGGACGTGGCCCAAGAGGGACATCGACGAGGAGGAGATCACCAAAAAGGAGTTCGTCGCCATGGCTACCCTGAGGGGGACCCCTCCCAGTATGACGCACAGCGGCACTATTAGCCCCCCGCCCGATATCCCCGCCATCCCGGCCAGGAAGGCCGCCAGGGCCACTGGAGGGATTATCAGGAGGATCTGGAGGTCGTACTCCGTGTCCCCGACTCTCCTCCTGATGGAGAGGAGCCTCGCCCCCCTGAACTCCTTCTTCGCGAGTATCAGGACGGCCGAGACCGCCAGGAGCAGCGAGAAGCACAGCTTGAGCAGCGAGGCGGGGACCTCGTACGATATGAAGCCCCCCAGGAAGGAGGAGAGGGCCACCACTCCCCCGAGCATCAGCGCCAGGGCCCAGTCCAGGAGCCCGTGCCTCCTGGAGTAGACGGGTAGCATCGAGAGGCCCTGGAGAGTTATCATCAGCAGGCTGAGGGTAGCGGCCTGGAAGTAGGACATGTTGAGGAGCGTCAGGAGGACGGGCAGGTAGAGCTCTCCCCCTCCCTTCCCGAACATCGAGAAGAAGGTCGATATGGAGAAGGTCAGCAGCACCGCGAGGACGAATTGAAGCATCGCCGTCCCGGTGGGGAGACGTCAAGATAAATCTAGCCGATCAGGATCGCGCAACGGCTTCCCCTACCTCCTGAGTTCGTTGACCAAGGGGGTAAGGTGCGCAGGCGGGCTGCCAGCTCTACAGAGGTCCAGCGGGCTCTGGGTTGACCGCGGTAGGCCCAGCGGGACCCGGTGGGGCCGTGAGGATCGGGATTTCTGAGGCCGACGCTGGTCTCAGGGGCCCGGAGGGTCTCGCGAGATTCATGCGGCCAGTGCGCCCTACGTTTATTGCGCGCAACTCGGTCGGCGACCGTCTAATACCTCTCACAAAACTCATACTCCTGAGCGTCCGCCATGTCGGAGTGGATCTCGAGGGGGAGGGTCCTCCTGTCGGAGGCGAGGGAGAACCTGGGCAAGGGGCACTACTGGCTCGCCTGCTTCAACGCACACCAGGCAGCGGAGTACCCCGGCAGGACGCCGGGACGGTACGACAGGGAGAGAGCAGAGAGGTGCATCTCTTATGCCGAGAGGATCGTCGAGTGGGTTGAGAAGGCTCTTGAGGGGAGAGGCCGATAGGCTCAAGCGCCAGCCCCTCCTCTTCAGGGAGTTCGTCGAGAGGCTCAAGCGCCAGCGCTCACGCTCGACCATCCTCCTGTTCGGCTCTAGGGCGAGGGGAGAAGCCCGAGCGGCGAGCGACTATGACGTGGCGATAATCCTGCCCAACCCAGACCCTCTGGAAGATGCGGTCTGGGCGAGGAGAGTGAGGCTGAAGGGTCTGAGGGTCGACATAGTCGTGCTGGACATCCGCCAGCTGGAGGACCCGGTGTACGCGCAGATGCTGGACGGGGCGGTGGTCCTGCACGACGGGCTCAACCTCTTTAGGGGAGCCCGCCGCGTCTCTAAGGAGAGACGCTGCAGCCACTAGACACTCGGGAAGCTAACCTGCTCCTAGCTCGGACGTGGGAGAGGCGCGGAGGCCGCGAGGAGGCTGGGGGGATCGAGGTCAGGTACGTCCTGCAGGATCGCCTCCCACGCGCAGGTTCGTGTCCACGCTCAACGTCGGCTGGTCGCTCGGCGAGACCTCACGGTCAAGGGGCCTCAAGCCAATTCCCTCGGCGCTCCAACCTCGAGCGCTCCTAGATTCCAGCAGCCGCTAGGGCAATGAGACTATCCCGTTGAGCGAGTCCTGACCCCTCAAGCGATCTACGGCCGATCTCGTTCCGCCTCAGCGGAATATTTATATAATGGTTTGACTGGTTTAGCTATCGGTGAACCGGTTTGACCCTAAAGCTGAGAGTAGGGCGGAAGGGCTACATAATCTTGCCGAAGGCGGTCAGGGAGGCCGTCGGGATAGAAGAGGGCGATGAGGTCATCGTTGAGATCGGCGACGGGATAATCCTCAAGCCGGTCAGGAAGTTCGACAGGGAGAAGCTGAGGGAGTCGCTCAGGAGGCACCTCGACAGGCTGAGCGGGATAGAGGGCCTGAGGGAGCCCAAGCCCGGAGAACTCGCATCCACCTACCTGGAGGAGGAGTTCGAGGAATGAGGGTCTTCCTGGACGCGCCCCTGCTGATCTACCTGAACGCCACCAGGACCCCCGAGTTCAGGCGGGCCTACGAGGACTTCTACGTGGACCTCCTCTCCAAGAACAGGGTCTTCTCGGACGCCCTCGTCCTGGACGAGGTCATCTACGTCTCTCGGAGGAAGTACAACGTGCCGTATGAAGTCACGCTCGAGTTCATAGACTCCATAGTCCTGCCGTACGTGGAGATACTGCCAATCGGAGCGGACGAGTTCGAGAAAGCCTCGGAGATCTTGAGGGCGCACCGGGTCAAGCCGTCTGACGCGCTCCACATCGGAGTGATGATGCTGAATGGAATCCCCTGCATAGTCTCCGAGGACGGGGAGCTCGACGGAATTGAGGGCGTGAAGAAGATCTGGCTGGAAGAGTGAGCGAACGCTGAATGTGACCTGCCTTGACGATGAAGC
>CBEVRO010000138.1:0-3353 GCA_965552295.1 uncultured archaeon
TCCTAGCCTGCGTAAACAGCATGTCTATCCAGATGGCGTCGGCTCCGCGGTCGATCTGCTCCTTGGCCCAGCTCAATAGGAGTTCTTGGAACTTCTCGTTCGTTATGTCGGGGAAGTACGCGTCGGCCTCCTCTGGGTCGTATTCTGCGCAGTTCAGCTCTTGATCGACCCACAGGTGAGTCTTGCCGAACCAGCACTGGAACCTCTCCTTCGAGAGGTTGATGCCCCACTTGCTCGGGTCCAGGGCCAGCTCCCAGGTCTCCGGATACTCCAAGATCTCGCCAGTCCTAGGGTTCCGCTCGTGCTGCCTCCGCACCTTCTGGGCTGGAACAGCGCCGCAGAATATCAGATCTGGCTTGGCCTCCTTTATGGCGGCGATCGCCTCCTCGAGGTGCTCGTAGCTGTAGCCAGCCAACTCACACTGCGCCTGGAGCCTCTTCGGCAGCTGGGAGCAGTCGTCGGGGAAGGAACTCCACCTCCAGAACCCCCTGAATATCATGTCCGCTCCCGTCTCCTCGACTATCCGCACTATGTCGTCGAGGCTCCTGTTGATGAGGCCTCCGTCGGTCACTCTCTCGTAGAGTATGGCCACCCTAACCTGAGAGAGCTTTACCCTCGGAGAGAACTCTACCTCTGGCCCCTCAACTTGCCCCCCTCTATGGACCCACACGCCATACACTATCCCGGCTGAGGCGACGACTATGCAGACGGCTATCGCGACGACCCAACGACCCACACGCACGCGAGTAAGATCGCGCAATCAGAATTATTGAACCCGAGTGAGACGGCGCGGAACCAACTTGAAACCAGCACCGACGAGGGGTCGTGGGAGAAGAGGGCTGACTTCCCACCCTATTAGCATATCGAACAGCGTTATCTGCACCTCAGCCCAAATGGAACTCAATCCTTAGCCTTTATCAGTAGCCAGTTCTTCTCGGAGCCCCTCATCTTGACAAGAGCATACTTCCCCTTCATTTTCTCTCCCTTCGCCACAAAGACTATCTTGTCGTCTGTCCTCTCGACGAGCTCGTACTCCCCCCTGTCCCAGATCTTCACGACGCCAGCCCCGTAGTACCCTTCGGGTATCACGCCCTCGAAGTCTGCGTACTCCAGCGGGTGATCTTCGGTCTGAACGGCGAGCCTCTTGACCCCATGCTCTAGAGGTATGCCCTTCGGAACGGCCCACGACTTCAAGACACCATCCATCTCGAGCCTCAAGTCCCAGTGGAGCCTCCTCGCGTGGTGCTCTTGGACTACCAGCGTGGGCAACTCGCGCCTAGCTGAGATTCTGCACTAATAATGTCGTCTTCACAGTGGTTAGAAAACCGAACTATATGAGAAAAAAATAAAACTTATTTAGTAGGATCATTGATCTTATCACTTAGGGAGGCGATGTCATGCGTGAGATGACCAAGCAGTTCTTGCAGGCAGCCTTCGCGGGTGAGAGTCAGGCCCACATGAAGTACCTGATATTCGCCGAGAAGGCAGAGGAGGAGGGACTCCCAAACGTCGCCAGGCTGTTCAGAGCTATAGCCTACGCGGAGTTCGTTCACGCCAAGAACCACCTCAAGGAGCTCAAGATGGTGGGCGACACCAAGGACAACCTCCAGACGGCAGTAGACGGCGAGACCTTCGAGGTCCAAGAGATGTACCCAGCTTACCACGAGGTGGCCAAGCTGCAGGGCGAGCAGGGAGCCGTGAGATCGATTCACTACGCCCTCGAGGCCGAGAAGATCCACGCTGGATTCTACGCCAAGGCAAGACGGGCCGTCCTCGAAGGGAGAGATATCCATATCGGGAGGGTCTACATATGCCCTGTCTGCGGGTACACGGTCGAGGGCGAGGCTCCTGAGCGCTGCCCCGTATGCGGAGCGCCGAGGGAGAGGTTCAAGGAGTTCTAATCGGGAGGGTGTTTGGATGAAGGAGCATTTTCAGGGATCTCATCTACTCCAGAGAGAATGAGGAGAAGATGAAGCACACTCCACACATAGAGGCCCCGGACGGGATCAAGGCTGGCGAGGAGTTCATGGTGACCGTGATTGTTGGGAAGGACGTGCCTCACCCAAATACGGCGGAGCACCACATAAAGTGGGTGCAGGTGTTCGCAGAAGAGGAGGGCAGGCCCTACAACCCAATTCAGGTGGCGACGCTCGACCTTGGCCCAGCATACGGTGAGCCAAAGGTGACGTTCTCGATTAGGCTGAAGAAAACCTCTAAGCTTTGGGTGCTAGGATACTGCAGCCTTCACGGCCTGTGGGAGGACTCAAAGAGTATTGAGGTCGTGGAGTGAGTAGACGGTGAGGTGAGCTAGTTGGCCAAGTGGAGGTGCGTGGTCTGCGGGTACGTGTACGACGAGGAGAAGGGGGACTCAGGACACGGGATTGCGCCAGGAACGAAGTTTGAGAGCCTGCCGGATGACTGGGTCTGTCCGATATGCGGGGCCTCTAAGGAGCTCTTCGAGAGGGTGGGTTGAATTCACCCTCCAAAACTTTCTGTTAGGCTCAAAAATGTAGGGGCTAAGGAGAACTAGTGTGCTCACTTAGCGAGCTTCTTTCCTTCGGCCGTTATCACGTAGACTCCAGCCTTCGGCCTCTCCACCAAACCCTTGTTTAGGAGCCCCCTCATCTTCCCGACTACCTTCTTGGCGGGAAGACCGGCCTTCTCGGCTATCTCCGAGCAGCTGGCTGGCTTCTTAAACTTAGCTAGTGCTTTGAGTATGGCGCGAGCCTCCTCGTCGATCGGGGGAGCCTCTTTCGCCTTCTCCCTCTTGGCTGGGGTCCTCCTCCTGCAGCGGGGCACCTCACCACCCTTGCATCTCGCCCCGCTCACCAATAAGATCTTTACTATCACGTGAATTTACCATACACAACTTGGGGAATCTCCAGATTTCGTTTAACTCCTTAACGGGTCAGCCTCCCATACAACATTCAAACTATTTTGGTTTGGTATGCAAACATCTAAGTATCAGGATCTGGAAGTTTGATTGAGGCGAGAAGAATGGTTAGGTCAAAGAAGATTAGCTCCACGCTCGACGAAAGGGACATGACGATAGTCAACATGCTCATGAAGAACGCGAGGGCTACTCTCAGGGAGATCGCAGATGTCCTAGGGATGACAGACGTCGCTGTTAGAAAGAGGCTGCAGAGGCTCGAGAGGGACAGGATAATTCAAGGTTATACGGCCGTGGTGGACCCGAGAGCCTTAGGGTTCTCCGTGATATCCCTCACCGGCGTGGATGTCGAGCCTGGGGATCTGCTGAGGGTGGCCAGGGAGCTGGCGACTCGAGAGTACGTCAAGTCAGCTTGGATCACCGCTGGCGATCACGAGATAATGCTGGAGATATGGGCCAGAAA
>CBEVRO010000139.1:0-3349 GCA_965552295.1 uncultured archaeon
GCCGAGCTCTAGCTGGGCCCAGACCACCACCGCTTTGGGAGGAGACACGTTGTTCGGGCTCGCCGCAGGTTCCGAAGCGGCCGTTGAAGGGTCGATTACGCCGGCGCCTGACAAGATCGCAACGGCCAACCTCAACCAGTCGCACTCGAGAGCGACTGAGGTCTCAGTCAACACGAGGGAGTAGGACCTTCCAGGAATCAGGTAGGCTCTGAGCGGCCTCCCACTGGGCCATGCGCCCAATTCTATGTAGAGCGCGTCAAGCGTGAGTGTCCCGTCGGCGTACGGGAAGTCCAGCTGAATCCTGCCGACAGCCAGCCTAGCAGATTGAGCTAGAGCTTCAGCCTCGTCGAGGTCGACTCCCTGCCGAAACACCTGCCCAACGTAGCCTCCTGTTGGAGGGCACGCCAGAGTGAACTTAGCCTGGGGTCCGAATAGGGAGAAGAGCGTAATCATCGCTAAGGCGAACCCGATTGCCCTGACCGCAGAACGCACAAGTGGAAATCACGGAACGGCGATATAAACGATATTTGAAAAGTGCGAATAATCTCGCAGTTATATTGGGTGCATTGCGTAACGCACTCGTTGCTAAGCGTCGCTCTCCAGCGGCGACAGCCAAGCCTTGAAAAGCATGCCTTCTGAGGGTCTCGTGACAGGCGAGAGGTGGGGGGTCTACTGAGCTTTGAGCAAAGCTGGCAGATCTGGGAGCTTTGTAACGAGCGACGGCGTCAGAGTGCACTTCGAAGAGTTCGGTGCGGGCGATCCCGTTGTCCTCATTCACGGCTGGGCGGCCTCGAGGCGGTTCTGGAGGCACCAAGTCCCCAAACTCACCGAGAGCTACAGTGTGCTGAACTCTGACCTGAGGGGTCACGGAGACTCAGAAAAACCCCTCTCAGCGGATTACACAGCGCGCCGCATGGTGAGAGATGTGATTGAGTTGTGCGAGCACCTAAGCATCAGAACTCCCTCAGTCGTCGGGCACAGCCTCGGGGGGTTGGTGGCCTCCCTCGCATCCCTGGAAAGGGAGTGTAGGAGCTTGATCCTCCTCTCGCCCCCACTAAAAATGCCGTCCAAAGTAGAGATAGCTCTCATGAGCCTCATACTGTCCGTCAGCCCGCTGGCGAGGAGAGTCATCACTCCAAGGATGTTCGCCGCGCCCCGCCCTGAACTCACGGAGTTCGTCAGGCGAGAGTCCGCAAGGAGCCACCCAGCTGTGCTCAAGGAGGTGCTCTTACAGAACGCTGGGGTGAGGCTGCCCACGCGCCTCCTCCCGGAGAGGACTACAATCATAGTAGGCTCTGCTGACAGGGTTAACGATCCAGCGAAGCTTGAGCGCTTAGCTCACTCCGCGGGCGCTAGATTCATCTTGATCCCGAGAGCGGGGCACAATCTCATGCTGGAGAAGCCTGAAGAGGTCACTGAGGCAATTATTGAGGCCCTATCTAGCGTCTAGCCGCCAACTGGAAATCTGGCTATCTGTCTGATCTCCCTTGCCTCCACCTCACCGTCTCCGTCGTAGTCGACCCACTCGAGCACAGACCCATAGCCCCCAATAACCCGCGACACGTGCTCTGTCAGCCAGAGGGCCCCTGCCCTAGTCCCGTACCTAGTGCACCCCATGACCGCAAAGACCCTATCTCCTCCCTCCTCGAGGTACGAGAAGACGACCGCGTAGTCCTTCCTGCTCCAGTCTGAGCCGTTCACCTCCCAGGTCGTGTCTATCGAGGCTACCCTCATTCTGATGACGCCTCCCGGTGCTCTGGTGAAGAATATCCTGCCTCTGCTGGCCGCCTCGGCTCCCAGATCGTGAGCGAAAGGCCCGCCCAAGATTACGTAGCTGCCCTCCTCCGGCGGCGTCGCCACTATCGACGCTCCGTAGGCTTGGGAGAGAGCCAGAGCCGCCTCCATATCGGCCGGCGATGGGGAGAGGATGTAGTTGAAGGGGGGTGGCGGAGGGCTGGGCGGCTGGGTCGTTGGAGGCTGCGCCGCTACGGGGCTCCTGTAGGTGCATCCGCAGTACCTGATCGGCACCTGAGTGCCGGTGAGCCAGTGCCACGTGTCCAGCGTCCTGGGAGCGTAGGTGGATGAGATGTGCAGGAAGCCGACTTCGTCGTCGAGTTCGCAATCGTGGTGGAAGCAGAAGGCTGGCTCGAACTTGTAGAGGCCGAACATGCTCCAAGTGGTGCAGTTTGCACCGCAGCAGGTCAGCCCCGAGTCGGAAGTCTGGACCTCGATCGAAGTCAGCGCGAACGAGATTCCCCCGTAGGTCCTCTCCTCCCCAACAGGCCAGGTGCCGTTCTCGGTGACGACGTACCACACCGGGTCGTGCACGGTTACCGGGTCGCCGTACGCCCACGTGTAAGAGGTCACGCCGTAGATCCTCCCGAAGCCCTCCCAGATCTCGGCTTTTACCGCAAATGGTCCCCTCCTGACTCCATCCAGCCATACATAGCCGACGAAGTAGGGGCCATCGGAGGTGTACTGGATCCACCAGTCGAAGCTGGACGTATCTGCATCAGATGGCCATGACTCCTCGAGGTCCGTCACGTCAACGTAGCCATCTCCATCTAGGTCGATTCGCTCGAAGGCTTGAGTGTCAATCCAGGGGCTGCTGAGGAGGACCTCCATGTAGTCGTGGTCAGCGTCGACCCTGTAGACGTGGAGGAAGAAGATCATGGGTACCGGCTGTCCTCCCCACCGCGCCGGAGAACTGAGCCTATTTCCTCCCATGTCGTTGAGGTAGATGAAGAGCTGGTTCACCTTGCCGTCCGGCTGAGCCGTGTACTCCAAGTTGAGGAGCGTCACTATCTCAAGGTCTGCGTCTCTGATTATCAGCTGGGCCCCGGTGAGTGTTATGGAGCTTACCTCAACCCAGTATCCCAAGAATGGGACGTAGTACTTGTCTCCCTCTCGAAGGATCGTAGAGGTGACCGTCTCAGACGCTGTGAAGGCCATGAAGAACCCGGGCCTGTTCAGTGAGTACTCGACGTCGCTCCCGGTGTAGATGTCGGTCGCATTGACCTCGGGATCGGCGGTCACGCCATTCCTGTAGAAGGAGGAGTCCGAGTACCTGACGACGACGCTCTCGTAGGTTACGGTGGGAGTGTCGGCGTCGTTGTACTCGTGGATCCACGTGACTCCGTCTAGGTCAGCGAAGAAGACTCCGTCGAGTGAGGTGTGGTCTATCTTGGCGCCGAGGCTGTAGATAACGGTCGGGAACTTGCAGGTCTGGGCTCCCATGCCTGGACAGGCTGGGCACGTATAGACGACCTCCTCCTCTATCACGAGGTCCCTCGGTCTTTAATTTTTATTTGTGAAGAAACATGAACGCCGAAGTCTATGTGGGGACGAG
>CBEVRO010000140.1:0-3320 GCA_965552295.1 uncultured archaeon
GTACACGGGTAAGTTCGCTCCAGGGCTCTACGGGTACTCCTCGCAGCAGGAGAGGGTGTGCGCCTGGGACCTCCTGTTGGCTTGGTTTGGAATTGCAAAGTCCTCTGCTGCAATAACTGAGGGGAGAACGGCAGTCTCCTTAATTCTCCTTAGGCCAGCGAGCGAAGTTGATATAGGAGAGGTCCGCCTAGCCTCTCAGCTGGCAACGGCGAAGTTCGTTACAAACCCTATCCCACTCAGCGCAGCCGCCTTGGTCGGGCTCGCCGGGGTTAGAGGTGTGAGAGATCCGGGGTACGAAGATGCTCTTGAGAAGATGTCGGCCGCACGCTGGGGAGTTATATCCTATCGCTTTGAACTCCAGAACCTAGGGAAACCCTACGCAATAAGGAGGATCGCTGAATACCCCGCGTTCCGACTGCTGAGCTTTATCAAGGTTGCGAGAACTGAGGGTGCTCGCTTGGCCTACCTAGTAGACGAACTCATAAGCGGAGGCGATGTCGACATAGTTGGAAGCTTAGCAGAGTCCATCATATATGGAGACATAGATGAATTTGCTGATGCAGTCAGAGCAGCCTGGTTTGCCTTGAGTTCTAGAACGCCTGATATGAGTTGGCTTGTGAGAGAAGGTCTCGTACGCGCCGGCATGAGAATTTGCTCATAAAGTCCCACTGCCTGCTAACGACATGGCAAGGAATCAGAGTCCCTTGCACGCTGAGTAGTGCTCGCACACTCTGCACTTCGCCCTGTTTGCTGTGGGCGGAGGCAGAATCTCCTCCTCCACGATCCTACTAAGTTCTCCCACTATCCTGAGCACCTCCCCCCTCATCCTCCTGAGCCCCTCCACTTCTATCAGCCCCTCCCCACCCGGGTAGTACAGGTACCCCTGATCGACCCTCCTCCCAATCCTCTCCTCCACGAGCATCCCGTATGCAGCCAGCTGAACCTTGTGGGACCTGGCTGGCGAGGCGAACTTCACTTCCAGCGGATACGCCCTATCTCCGCATATCAGGAGGCCGTCCAGCCGTCCCCAGAGCCCGAGCCTCTCCGAGAATAGGATCAGGTCCCTCTCAACCTTGCACCCCCTTAGCGGGACGAGCTGGAGAGCGTCTCTCAACGCTCTTGCCTGCCCCTCCCTCCCCCTCCTCATCAGCGGAGTCTCCACTCCACCCAGCCTGAGCACTCTCCTCCAGTAGACGATCCTGGGGCAGTAGAGGTACTGCCTTATCTCCGAGACCGCCACTATGACCTTAGACGACGATGGCCTCCCCGCTCCCGTACTCTGGGTCGTCGTCGAACCCCTCCACTCTCCCTATCCTCATCGCCAACGAGTAGAGCCTCCTGTCCATCACGTATATCCTGACAGCCCCCTCCTGCCCCCTCATTATCTCCGAGAGCTCGTAGAACAGGGAGAGCCTCCTGCTCTTGGGCAGCACCCCGATGAAGGCGCTCCTCTGGATGTGTCTCAGCCCGTAGTCCTTGCACCTCCTCTCGACGGCCCTCCGCACCGAGTCGTCGCTTATGTCGTACACCACCAGGGTCATCAAGGTCTCACCGCCAGCGGCTCGTACTCGGCGGATTCGCCCCTGAGGAAGGAGGCCACGGCCCTGGCCTGGCCCAGCATGGCGTCCCTGAGCCTCCACGTCTTCCCCCTGTAGCTGACCTGAGAGTTGAGCTTCGCCTCCAGCCTCTGAAGCAGAAGCCTGCGGCCCCTGCCCCTCAGGTAGACCCCGCCGCTCCTCTCCTCGAAGTCCTCCCTACTCAGCTGCCTCCTTGTGAAGAGGGGGATCACGGCCTCGTGGGAGGCTGGCACTATGAACTCCTCAGCCAGGTCTAGGGCCATGCTGGCCCTGCCAGGCCTGTCCGCGTGCAGGAACCCTGAGTACGGATCTAGCCCGGCGAATATGACGCACTTCAGGGCCTCTCCGTAGACCCTAGAGTTCGCGAAGCTGATCGCCGCGTTGAAGGGATCTCCGGGTGGCCTGCGAATCCTCTGACCGCTGAAACCGTACTCTCCTGGGATCACCAAGTCCAAAGCCTCGAAGTAGGCCTGAGCTGCCCTGCCCTCAATCCCCATGAGCTGAGATCTAGCGGAATCTAGCGTTCCCTCAACAGACTCCAACTCTCCTAGGTGCCTCTTAATCTCGCTCTCGGCTTCAAGCAGTCTCAATTTCACCTCGCCAGACCTGTTTCGGGCCAGCCTATTCAGGAGATTGGCCCTAGACAATATGGCAGCCCTCACAAACGCCTTTGCTAGATGGAGACCCCGCCAGTCATCGTAAGCTCGAATCTGCTCCCGTCTCGTTTTGCATGTCCCTCCGTACGTGGCGGGGAGTACTAAGGCCAGGGGTTCTCCCCTCAAAGACGACACAGTCACGACTATCCCTCTTTCGGCGGCCCTGGCCAGCAGATCTGAGGTGATCGAGGCGCCCTCGCAGATCCTAATTTCTTCCAGTTCGTCCAGAGGTATCTCCTCTCTCTTACCTCCGGCAAAGAAGACCGCCCTTTTTCCCTCAGCTCTCAGCTTGACGCCAGGCGTGTCGATGATCAGCGTTCTCTTCACTTAGCTCACCCTCTGAGATAGATCCTGTATCCCTTCCCCCTCCTCCGCCTCTCGACCTTCCCCTCCCTAGCGAGTTCTTTGACGGCCTCTAAGTACAGAGAGACAGGCGCCTTGACCTTCCTCTTTAGTTCAGATTCCGTGAGGGTCCCGCCAGCACTCGACAGAGCCTCCAGGATCTTCCGCCTGGCGTAGGCCCTGTCTATCACTGGCACTATAGTCTCCTCCCTCTGCGTCTCCTGTGTAGCTGAGACTGCTACCTCGATCCTCTCTATCTCCGCTCCAGCAATCTCCCTAACCAGGTTCTCGTCTATGGAGTTTAGCCTCCTCCTGAGACCCTCCGCTAGGCAGATGCTGGCCAGCCTGAGGGCAGACCTTGGCACACCCTCGGAGGCCTCTGCTATGGCTGAGATGGCACCCTCAGTGAACGGGTACTCATCCTCCACCAGCCTTCTGGCCTCTTGCGTCCTAAACGCCCTCAAGTACCTCTTGAGCATCTCCCCAATGGCTCCGCCCTCCATAGGCTCTAGCCTCACCACGTCCCACGACCCCCAGAGCCTGCTGTCGAGGGCCGGGCTCAACGCAACCAAACCCCTTTCCGGATCCTTTAGGGCCAGCGGGGTTGTGGCTATCACCACCATGGCGCCTTCTGGGAGCTTGTCCACCAGCTGTCTGAGATCTGCGTAGAACGAGGCTGCCTCTTCTCTCCTCGACCTGACCAGGGCTTCCTCAAGCTCGTCCACCAGCAGTAGCAGCTTTCTCC
>CBEVRO010000141.1:0-3268 GCA_965552295.1 uncultured archaeon
GAGGAGTATAAAAGATCCGGTGGCCGCGGCCTGAATTCCTCTTCAGCCAAATCGTTCCGAGCTGGAGCAGGAGCGTTGAGCAATCGAGCGCGTCGACTCCCCCACGGTGAGAGCGAGGTACCATTTTTACGCTCCCGTTCTCAAAGGCCGAACTTCGCAGGATCCATGAACCTGTCAAGCATGTCCCTGACGGCCTCCCTCTTCCTCTGGTGCTCCACCAAGAACTTGGCCACTCTCTCTGCCAGCTCAGCCTTACACTCCCCGCAGATCAAGTCCCCAGACATGCATGCTAGTCTCCTCTCTTCAAGCCTGCGATCGCTGGGCTCGAACAGAGCTTTGAAGTACTCGAAGACCGCGCAGTTGCTGGGATTGCCTTCCAGCCCTCTCTGCTCTCTCACAGTGGGCCTGCCGCCGGTGAATGCGGCCATGATCTTCCTACGCGCCTCATCCAGCGAGTCAGTCGTGAAGACCGCGCTCCTCGGATCGCTGGAACTCATCTTCGCCTCGCCCCGCAGGCCTCGCAAGATCCTCGAGTGGAGAATTGATGGCTTGGGGTATCCCAGCTTCGGCACAACGTCTCTAGCCAGCCTGAAGTGCGGATCTTGATCGACGGCCAGCGGGATGAAGCAAGGTACGGGCCTTCCCTTCAGCTCAGACTCTAGGAACGCAGGAGCTGCCTGTATACTCGTGAAGAACGTCGGACCGACGTTCGTCTCGTCGCTGAAGCCAAATGCCGCCTTCACTGTGGATAGCGTCAGCCTCTTGGCCACCTTCAGAGCTACGGGGTACAGAACCCGGATGAGGTCTGTGTCGCGGAATATGAGCGTTAGCTCTGGGTTGAATCCAAGGGCAGCTATATCTAGAGCGTTCTCTATAGCCAGAGACCGAGCCTCGCTCAGTCCCATCTCCCTCCTGTTGAGAAACTTCTCGTCGTCTGTGAGCTGGAAGTAGAGCCTGACCTTGAACCTGTCTTGGAGCCACTTCGTCAGCACCCACGGTACCATGTGGCCTATGTGGACGTGACCTGATGTGGCCCCTTGCCGGTGTACAGGTAGAACTCCCCGCCTCGCTCTACCGTGTCTAGCAGCACGTCCAAGTCCCTATGAGCAAAGAACACGCCTCTGGTGAGGAGAGTGTGAGGATCTCCAGCCAGGGACGCTAACCTGTTCAGCAGGTTCTCGTCGATGGTCTTAAGGCCGAACTGTCTTATCAGTCGATAGTAGTCTACCTCTCCCGAGACCTCGTAGGGCGTTACGGAGAAAACAGGCTCGGACCCGTCACGGCGGCCAAACGCGACCACCGCCAGCCATAATGAGCACCACCCGTTCTCGCAGCCTCTTGCTATATATGCCTGATCGTAATCGCTTGGCGCTCTCAGAACTTCAACAGTTGGGGCATGCTATCTAATGTCTATTTTTGGCGAATCTCTGAGTCATCTCTGTCGTCTCAGCATAGATTCTTCTGCAGTCACATTATCTCAGGTCAAGGGCGCCTAAAGCACAGAAAAACGAGAAGCCGGTATCTCCACGCACTCAAAACGCTGCTGGGGGTCCCGGGCATGAAGCAACTGCAGGCTCTTCTTCCCTCTCCTTCTTGCGATGTGAAAGCAGGCCGATAGTACGCCGATGCTCTCAGCAAAGCCGACCAGGGGCGCGTAGACCACCATGTACAGAGGAAGAAGGAATGCTAGTTTCGTCCTGTTAGTTACGCTAAGGTAGGCAGCGTATGAAGCCATGTAGGCAGATATCCCCAGGAGCATAGAGTAGATCTCAGTTTTGGAGAGTAAGATTAGCGCCAGCGTTATCATCACATATTTCAGAGAACCGACCAGTTCGAGTGCTATGAGGTTAGACAGCAGCTTGTACAAGAGGAGACCCAACATTAGAGTCGAGTAAAGATAGGATGGCACCACGAGGGTCAGTATGGTCACGGAGTCCTTGCGGAGCAGACACTCATAGTGCTCAACCATCCTCATAAAGTGGCTCCTCGAGATCTCGTACCTGTACCTCACCCACTGACTGAAGCTATACCTCAGTCTCTGCGTCACCACGACGTCGGGAGCATATCTTACCTTGAACCCTGCTTCCATCAATTTCAGACCGAAATCCCCGTCCTCAGACGGGTACACGTTGCTAAATCCGCCGACAGCCCAGAAGGCCTCCCTCCTAACGAGGCTGCAGGCACCCGAGTAGATGAACGTAGTCCCAAAGAGCCCTTGAACGCGGCTCACTACGTCTATGATCGAGTATTCTATCCTCGCGAGCAGTGAGTGAAGTTCTTCGCCAACGAAATCTTTGGCAGCAACGACTGCGCCGATATTATCGGACAGGTAGATGTATCTGAGTAATCTCCGTATTGCTCCACGCGGGAGAACCGTGTCCGCGTCAAGAAACAGATACAAGTTTCCCTTCGCATAAGAAGCCCCTAAGTTCAGCGCCTTGGGCTTACTTGCCTCCTCCAGCTCGAGAACCTCAACGCCAAGCAATCTCGCTATCTCTGCAGTGCGATCCCTGCAACCGTTTGCCACAATTATGATCTCCTTCTTGGGGTAATCCTGACGTAGAACACTTTCCGCGCACGATCTTATGTTCTCCTCTTCATCACGCGCCGGTATTATTACGGACACTAGTGGGGGCTCAGAGGGTAACTCAGCTAGCTCCGGCTTTAGCGTAGACAAAGCAGCAGAGATCAAGGAGATTAGGGAGGAAACTATAGTCACAGCACACACTACACTGCTCAACGGCTCATCCCCTCGCTGAGAGGAGAACCGACTGGTCTGGTACAGCGGGGTGAGGTCGCCTCGTTCCTACTTCGACTATCTCCCCATCCTTGATTCGGATTATTCTCTCCATCCTCTTAGCCACGTCTTCGTCGTGAGTCACCACTAAGAGCGTCGTGCCGAGCTTTTGCTTGGCCTCCAGCAGGAGGTCCAGCACCCGCTCTCTTGTCTTGCTGTCCAAAGCCCCAGTTGGCTCGTCCGCGATTATCAGCTTCGGAGACTTTGCGAGGGCCATTGCTATGGCGACCCTCTGCTGCTGTCCCCCGCTGAGCTCGTGCGGCCTGTGGTCAGCGTGCTCCTCCAGGCCGACGAGCCTCAGAATCTGCATAGCCCTCTTTCTGTCCGTCTTTCCAAACCTAGCCCTCTGTGCCAACAAGACGTTCTCGAGGGCCGTGAGTTCTGATATAAGGTTGTAGCTCTGGAAGATGAAGCTGATCGTGGATCTCCTGAACCTAGCCAGCTCGTCCTCGCTCAGGTAGACTAGGTCCA
>CBEVRO010000142.1:0-3245 GCA_965552295.1 uncultured archaeon
CACGCAGACCGCATAGTGGTGATGGAGGACGGGCAGATAGTGCTGGAGGGTACTCCAAAGGAGGTGTTCTCCCAGCGGGCCAAGGTCGAGGGGATAGGCTTCAGGCCGCCCCAGGTGACGGAGCTAGCCTACAGGCTCGAGGACAGGGGGGCCAAGATCCCATCTTACCCGGTAACCGTGGACGAGGGCGAGAGAATGGTTAGGGACCTGCTCTCGGGAGGCGGGGTGTGATGCTTCGGACGGAGGACCTGTGGCACATCTATCCCGGCGGCATCGAGGCTCTGAGGGGCGTCACCCTCTCGATAGAGAGGGGGGAGTTCGTCGGGCTGATCGGCCAGAACGGCTCTGGGAAGACTACGCTGGCCAAGCACTTCAACGGACTGTTGAAGCCGACCAAGGGGAGAGTTCTCGTCGACGGTATTGACACCAGGGAGGCAAGCGTTGCAGAACTATCTAGGAAGGTTGGTTACGTCTTCCAGAATCCAGATAGCATGTTGTTCGGCAGGACGGTATTGGAGGAGGTCTCCTTTGCGCTGAAGAACATGGGAGTCCCACAGGATGAGTGGGAAGACAGAGTAAAGAGAGTTCTCGAGGAGCTAGACCTCGACGTCCCGCTGGATGCCAACCCTCACCTCCTGAGCATGGGCCAGAGGCACAGGATCGCCATAGCGGACGTCTTGGTCATGGATCCTGAGGTGCTGATTCTGGACGAGCCGACCACAGGGCTGGACTACAAGAGGTGCAGACAGCTCATGGACACGGTATCCAAGCTTCATAAGGCGGGGAGAACCGTCATACTGATAACGCACGACATAGCGCTGGTAGCCGAGTACGTGGAGAGGGTAGTCATCCTGAAGGATGGGCAGATGCTGGCGGACGGCTCGCCCAGGAAGATACTGGCTGACCCCGATCTAATAATCCAGAGCAACCTCATACCTCCACAGATAACGATACTGGCCCAGAAACTGGCAGATTTAGGCGTACCGACCGACGTAATTAGGGTAGATGAGTTGGCCGATCTGTTGATCGACTATTTGCGAAGGAAATAGACAAAGAAATAGCTTTTTGCCGAAAACTTAAAGAGCATCCCTCAGAACCTCAGCTAACCTACAATATCCCGTATAGATGCGGGCGGTGTTCTGAGATGGCTCAGATGACCATCCTCTTGGGTCTTGGTGTTATAATGATCGTGGCTGGTGTCGCGCTCCTGTACGGGCTCAAGAGGCGCGTTGGAGCCGCTCTGATGCTGATGGGCGGTGGCTGGATCTTCACCATGCTCCTATACGGCTTCCTGAAGTGGAAGGGCCTCTACGGCGTCAACCCGGCAGAGGCTGGCTACATCCACAACATCATAGCGCTGATTCTGATCATAGTGGGCCTCGTAGGCGGGATCTACTGGATAAAGAAGGCCAAGGGGTGAGTCTGTATGAGTGTTAAGGGTGAGAAGGCCTGGGTTGTTCCGGCCGCCATAGTGGCTGTGATAGTGATAGCGATCTCGGTCTACGGCGCCTACACGTTCTACGTCGACAGCGCCGCCGGAAGACCATGGCGTTGGGGCACTTGGTTCTGGAGCCTCGGCAGGTCATTCTGGCTCGCCGTCGGCGGGATCTTCTGGATCCTCGGCACGATATTCTTCTTCATGGAACTCGGCGGCTACACCTTCAAGGGGCTGAAGCTCATCAGGCAGAGGATAAAGTGGGACAGCATTGACATCGCGATAGCGGCCCTGTGTGCCGCCGTGTACGGAGGCGGCCTCACCGTTACCGGCGGTCTGACGATAATCCCAGGGTTCACCTGGATAAGACCTGCAAACATGCTCAGCCCGATCTTCGGTATGCTCTTCGGCATCCCTGGTGCAATAGGCACGGCCGTGGGCAACTTCATCGCCGACAGCCTGGCTGGCTACCTGGGTATAGGCAGCATAGGCGGGTTCGTGGGCAACTTCCTCCTCGCGTACATACCCTACAAGTTCATGAAGGACCACAGCATGAGGAGCGCCAGGGCCTGGTTCGACTACTACCTGTGGGCCGTGCTCATAGGGAGCGTCTGGTGCGCCATCTACATAAGCTGGTGGCTGGACGTGCTCCACCCTGTCATTGGACTGCCATACGAGTTCATCTGGGGATTCTTCTGCCCATTCGTTGTGGTTAACAACGCCATAGTCACCGCCATAGTCGGCGGAGTGCTGGCATACATCCTTTACCCGATAGTCAAGCAGTGGGGCCTCTACTGGGCCGATAGGATCGAGTTCGAGGAGTGACACTCCTCCCCCCTACTTCTTTTTGAGCTGAGGGTCGAGGGTGAACAGGCGATGTCCGCAGAAGCTTACGGCCTCTACCTCCCAAAAGACACGATCATACACAGGCTTGACCCTCGAGCCAAGATACTCTGGTTCATCGTGGTTCTAGCCTCCTCGATAGCCTTCAGCGATCCAAGGTACTCGATCTGGATCTACGCCTCTCTTATAATAGTCGGCCTCGTCGCAAGGCTGACCCCAAAGAGGTTCCTCCTGGTCTTCGCCAACAGCGCGATATTCATCGCGGCCTGCATGGTGTTCTGGCCTAGGAGGCCCCAGCTCCAAGTGGGTCCGGTGATATTCGAGCTTCCAATCCTGCACTGGAAGTACACGGAGATCGGACTCCTGTACGCGCTGGGGAAGGCCATCCTCATAGTCAACCCCATAACGGCTATGCTGATCATATTCTCGACCACGTTTCCCAGGGACTTCGTCCAGGGGATAATGAGGCTGGGCCTGCCCTACAAGGCCGGCTACATCCTGATGATAGCTCTGAGGTTCCTGCCTGTCACCGTCAGGGAGACCAAGGAGATCATAGAGGCCCAGATGTCGAGGGGACTCGAGATAGAGAGGGGGAACATAATCAAGCGGATAAGGAACTACATCCCGATATTCGTCCCCCTGCTGGTGCGGATGGTCAAGGAGACCGTCCAGCTAGGCATGAGCATGGAGTCGAGATGCTTCGGGGCTAAGAAGCAGAGGACCTTCCTTCACGAGCTCAGGTTCACGACGATAGACTACATATGGTCGGCGGGATGCCTGCTGGCCTTCGCCGTGGTCCTATTCATCAGGTTCTACCTGAAGATGGGCTACGTGGCCGTTGCCTGGTAGGAGGGACGTCTCACAGTTTGGGATGGACTCGCCCTCACTCAGGGGGGTTCACCACCTGCGCTCTAAGTAGGGATTCTGCCGCGCTCGAGTCCCCCTACTGGGGCCAGGGGTCGCTGAG
>CBEVRO010000143.1:0-3165 GCA_965552295.1 uncultured archaeon
TCCACTCCCCCCAGCTCCTCCTCGTCGAGCTGGCAAACGTCCTCAGGTACGCGAGGGGTCTAACACCGGAGGATGTAGCCCGAGCTGTGGAGGCTGTCAGGGCCCTCGGGGTGAACTTGGTAGACGACCTCCAAGTCCTTGGCGAGGCCATAGAACTCGCCTTCCAGAGGGACGTGACCGTGTATGACGCTCTCTACGTCTCGCTGGCGCAGAAGTTGAGTGGTAGGCTGGTCACCTACGACGAGGAGCTCCTCAGGAAGTTCGGCGGGCTGGCGGCGACGGCGAGTGAATTCCTGGGGAGCCCCAGCCCCAGAGATTGATCGTTGAGTTCTCCCCCGGAGTTGGTTTGGTCTCTCCCCTCGGAGAGCTTGCCGCTACCTGCGGAGTTCAGAGCGATGTACGGTGAGGTTGGAGAGGATCTCCAAGAGGGTTTGGGGGCAATGCAAGCAGTCTTCTTGGAGTACTGGAGCTAGTTCAGGGGATTCAGGAAAGAGTTCGGGGACTTAAAGTCGGTCAGACCTACCACCACCTGCGCCTTTGCCTCACTCCTCGGGCGTCGTCGAAATAACACCCTTTCAGGGTCCTGTGCAGTCTAACTCCCGCAATTTGCGGGCTGTCGGACGCTTGACCTGAAGTCAGTTTTCGAAACAGGCGTCCACACCGTGTGGTGGCTCTGCCTTGATAGATGAGGAGGTTCAGGCAGTCATCTTGGCGATACTCGTCGTCGCCAGCGCCTTTGCCGCCTCACAGCTGTATCTCAAAGGCAGAGCGATAGAGCCCTTCTCAGAGCTCGACCTGCTCGGCCCGAAGATCGCCGATGCGCTTATGAGACCGAGCCCCGTGACGAGGGTCGCTACAGAGCTGTACAGGCTCACGAGGGGCCAGTAAATGTTGCAGTCGTCGAAGTACCTCCCAGGCCTCAGGGGGTGGGGGAGTGCTCTAGGATCTCCCTGGTGTATGACTAGGTCGATGCCCCTCAGGACATAGCTGATTCCGTCATAACTCTTCCACAGGTCAATTAGCTGTATCGCAGACAACGAATACTCTCCTCTTGGACATAATCTAAACGTTACACAGCGGGTTCTCTTTAGGCCTGGGGGATGTTTGGAAGCAAATTAACGGCGTCTCAGGATGGGCGGGAGTGTCCTCTAGGGAATTACGTCGACCCCCCTCTCGGCGGCCCTCTTCCTCATCTCTCCATCGAACGTGGCCAGCGGAAGCTTCATCCTCTCGGCCACGCAGAGTATTAGCGCGTCCTCCAGCTCGCTCAGGTTCGACACCGATGTCAGGGCGTCTACAAGATCATCCTGCGAGATCTCGACGATCCTCGCCTTCTTAGAGAGCGCGTACCCGAGGATTAAGCTTCGGGCGTCGCGCAGGGTCAACCCAGTCCCTCTCGCGAACCAGGTCAGCTCGATCAGAACTATCGAGGGTATCACCCACTCGTCAAGGGAATCCAGCAGATCCTTGGCGTCTCGGTGCATAGGCTGGTCCACGAAGGCGTCGTACACAAGGACGTTCGTGTCTATGACGGCCGACCTCATTCCCTCGCCCCCGCCACTATGAACTCTCCTATCTCCTCCACCTCGAGGGGCCTGCCCAGCACGAGCCTTGGCCTCGTGACTCTGAGGGCGCTCACCGTGATCTCGCCCTGCTTGATGTCCAATAGGATCAGATCTCCAGGTAGAAAGCCTGCCGACTCGAGGGCGGGCTTCGGTATAGTCAGAGATCCGTTCCTCTCCACCCTGAGTACTCGCCTCATCTCCCCACCTCCAGGAGCCCCTCTACCACGCCGAGGAGGTCTCTGACATCCTGAGAGAAGCTCCACTCGCGAGATGCCATCACTCTGAGCTTCGACAGCAGTCTATCCAGCTGCCTGTCGGTTGCCATCAGCAGGTTGACCCTGATCTCCTTTCCACCCACAAGAGAGGCTGCCGGGAGAGCGGTGTCTCCCCCCACGGCGAGGAGCTCCTGCTTCACAATCTGAGCCACAGGGTTTGCGACGTTCCTCAGCAGAATGACCCTGTGGACGCCCTGTCGCGCCATGATGTCTGCCCCTCCTGGGTAGACTCCCATGTCCAGCATGAGCTCTCTGAGGTCCGCCTCCAGAAGGCCACTCAGCTCTACGCCCTCGCATCTTGGCTTGCATCCCAGGGCCCCTGCAATCCTAACGGCCTGAACGGTCTCAGGGACGTCGTGCGTCCTTATCGCGTGAGTGCCAGCGAAGACCGCCACAGCTGCGGCAGCCAGAGATCCTGACAGTCTGTCCTCTAGCCTCTCCACTCCAGCGATGGCCCCTATGAAGGACTTCCTGGAGGCGCCAATTAGCACAGGTCGGCTGAGCACCCCGAGCCTTCCGACGCCGGAGATGACGGCCGCGTCCCGCTGGTACCACGGTATCCCCGTGTCTCTGAAGAAGCCGACTGCCGGGTCCACCACGATCCTGCTCAGGGGTATTCCGGCGCCCTCCGCGAGCTCAAGACTCTCTCTGAGGAGCCTCCTAGCCTCAAGAACTGGGTCTCTTGGGTCCGTGACCTTGCCGTGGGCGCAGATCACGGCGGAGGCCTCGTACTCCGCCACCACGGCCGCCATGTCGGGATCTCCCTTCAGGCCGGTCACGTCGTTCACGATCCTCGCTCCCGCCTCTAGCGCAGCCCTCGCAACGCTCGCCCTCTGTGTGTCAACGGAGATGGGGAGGTCCAGCGAACCAGACAGAGCCCTTATGGCCTCGACCACTCGCTTCTCTTCCTCCTCCGGCGGGACCAAGGTCTCTAGGTAGGGGGCCGTCGACATCCCTCCAACATCTATGACGTCGGCGCCTCCGTCCGCCATGGAGCCAGCCATCTCGATCGAGGCGTCGACGTTCTCAGCCACCGACCCCTTGTAGAGAGACTCAGGGCTGACGTTGATCGCTCCGACGATTCTCACGGGTAGGCCCCCGCCTACCTCGACACCACCCAGATCCGCTCTGGCCAGCAACGCTTTCCCCTTGAGCCCAAGGGAATTTAAGCGAGGGCGCTCGCGAGGTGCCCGATGCGAGAAGTCGATTTAGATTGGTGGATGCCGATCTACAGGAAAATAGCGACGAAGCTCGGGCTGTCCGAGGAGGAGTACCGAAGAGCGACCGCTGGGCTAGATCAGCTGCTTGAGGGCCGGGGGGCAGAT
>CBEVRO010000144.1:0-3052 GCA_965552295.1 uncultured archaeon
GCCTGCTGACGAAGGAGGACACTGGAGGGCTGGAGATAAGGTGGGGGGACAAGGATCTCGTGGAGAGGCTCGTTCGCATGACTGCGTTCAGGGAGGGGTTCGGCGACGTGCTGGCCGAGGGGAGCCGCAGGGCATCTCAGATCATAGGGAAGGGTACCGAGAAGTATGCTATGCATGTCAAGGGGCTGGAGATACCGGCGCAGGACGGGAGGGCCCAGAAGAGCATGGGCCTCGCTCACGCCACGGCCGCGAGGGGGGCCGATCATCTGACGCACAGCACCTTCCTGGACGAGGTCGGCTTCGAGGAGGCCATCAGGGAGAGGTACGGAGAGCAGTACCTGCCCGAGATGGCTGACAGGTTCGACCCGAAGTACAAGGGCATGATGGCGAAGGACTGCGAGGACTTGGTCGCCGCTGTCAGCAGCATGGTCATCTGCGTTACAGCCGGTTGGCTCTTCCCGCCGCTGTTCTACTGGGAGGACTTGGCGAGGCTCTACACGGTCGTCACAGGCATAGAGGTGTCGGTGGCGGAGATGAAGAGGACCGCAGAGAGGATGGTGAACGTCAGGAGGGCCTACCTGATCAAGCACGGGGTAACGAGGGCCAGCGACTCCCTGCCGGAGAGGTTCACCAGGGAGCCAGCCCCCACTGGAGGGTGCAAGGGGCAGATCGTCGAGCTGGATCAGATGCTCGACGAGTACTACAGAGCGAGGGGCTGGGACGTGGAGACCGGTCTGATACCGCGCGAGAAGCTCGTCGAGCTGGGGCTCGAGGACATCGCCGACGAGCTGGCCAAGTTGGGCAGGCTGCCGTAGTGGGAGGTGGTGTGGAATGGTCCTCGCGGTGATACCCGATCCCTCCAGGTGCGTGTACTGCTTTGAGTGCACGCTGGCCTGCTCCTCTAGTCTCGAGGGCGAGTTCTCGCCGGCGAAGGCCAGGATAAGGGTTCTGGAGTCGAGGGCAGGACACGGCCTGCCTATCGTGTGCGTGCAGTGCCCAGAGCACCCATGCATGGACGCCTGCCCGACCGGCGCCCTGAGGGTCGAAGGCGGTATAGTCAAGGTGGATGAGGGGTTCTGCGTCGCCTGCGGGGCCTGCGCCTCAGCCTGCCCCATTGGAGCCGTGAAAGTGATCGGCGGCAGAGCGGTGAAGTGTCAGGTCTGCTCTGAAGAGCCTCCTTGCGTGAAGATCTGTCCCACCGGGGCGCTAAAGGTTGTGGACGCTCCTGACGACGAGAGGGAGAGGGCCCTGAGACTGCTGGTTGAGCTGATTGGAGGTGGCTAGGCTGCTCCTAGTGACCGAGTGCTCGGTTGAGGATCTGCGGAAGTACCTGCGAGAAGACGCCGCGCCGACCGTCGTTCAGCCCTTAGGGTCGACGGAGCTGCACGGTCCCCTTCCCATGGGGATCGACACGATCTTCGCGTCGGCTGTGGCCAGGGAGGTCGCCCAGAGGGTAAACTGCGCCCTGGCCCCAGCCGTACCGTACGGCCACTCTCCAGAGCACGTTGGCCCTGGAGTCGTTTGGTTCCCCGCATCTCTCTAAGCGGACCTCGTGGAGTCCGTGATAAAAACGTTCCTCGACGGCGGGGTGAATGTGTTACTGCTGGTGAACGGGCACGCGGGCAACTCGGGAATACTTGAGGCGGTCGCAAGGCAGGTGAGGCGCAGGCGAAGGGCTGAAGTGCTAATAGCGGATCTCTGGCAGCTCGTCGGGAGGTGCATAGACAGGCGGGACTTCTACGGCTACTGCGTCGCGGAGGTCTCGCTAGCCATGTACCTGGCGGGCTCCAAGCCGAGCGTCGGCGCCGATATTGGCCGAGAGAGAAAGCCCTCCCTCTCAATGAGGCTGGAGTGCCTGATCAGGCCGTGGCTCACGGGAGAGATCAAGGGCAACCTCGAGGAGGCGAGTCGAGAGGCCTCCAGGGAGATGGGAGAGGACATATTCAGGAGGATCGTCGAGTGGGTCGTCGCCGACCTGGAGGTGGTGAGGCGTGAGGTCGGGGAGCCCCGAGGTTGATGTAGAGTATGCTCTCAAGCTGACCAAGGAGCTGGTTAGAATCCCCAGCGTGACGGGCGAAGAAGGGGAGATAGCGAAGTTCCTGGCAGAGGAACTCAGCGGACTGGGACTCAAAGTCGAGCTGAGGAGGGTTCAGGGCGACAGGTTCAACGTGATTGGCGTGCTGAAGGGAGAGGAGGAAGGCATAGCGCTGGCGTTCCACGGTCACACAGACACAGTCCCACCCTACGGCATGGAGGATCCTTTCTCGGCTGAGGAGGACGAAGAGCACATCTACGGCAGGGGATCCTGCGATCAGAAGGCAGGCTTGGCAGCCTCAATAGCCGCTCTAAAAGCCATCGTGGACTCTGGCGTTGAGCTCAGAAAAGGACTAGCCTTCCTGGGAGTCGTAGACGAGGAGAGGGAGCACAGGGGCAGCTACGCTCTGGTGGAGGACGGCTTCAAGGCCGACGCGGCGATCTGCACCGAGCCAACCGGGCTAGAGATCGCGGTGGGTTGCAAGGGTACCCTCCCCGTGAAGATCACCACGTTCGGAAAGGCTGCCCACGGCTCCGCCCCCTGGAGAGGGGTCAACGCGGTCTACAAGATGGCCAAGGTGCTCTTAGCACTAGAGGAGTTGGAGCCCAAGAGCGTGACCGTCCCCGGCGTTGGGGAGGTCAGGGGGTCCCTCAACGTGGGTCTAATACGGGGAGGAGAGGCCTACAACATTATACCAGACTCCTGCTCGATCTGGATAGACAGGAGGCTCGTCCCCGGAGAGACCCCAGAAGATGCCCTCAGGGAGATCAGGGAAATCCTAGACGAACTCGGTAGGTCGGATCCCGACTTCAGAGCGGAGCTGAGCGTAGACAGGCCGGACTGGGAGTGGGAGCCCATCAAGAAGAGAGGGCTGAAGCCGTGCCGCGTGAATCCTGAAGAGGACATAGTCAGGTGGATCAGAGAGGCCCACGAGAGCGTGGCTGGGGATCGCAGCAAGCTGAAGTTCTCCAGCGGGTACTTTGAGATGGACTTCCTCGTCAACGACCTGGGAATACC
>CBEVRO010000145.1:0-3033 GCA_965552295.1 uncultured archaeon
CCTAGGGGGATAAAAAAGGTGGAGGGAGTGGGGTGCTCTAGCGAAATTCACACCCCCGCGACTCTGGAGTCGTAGTAGAAGGCTCCTATGAGCCATCCGATCATCTGGGCGACTATGCTTGATATGACAAAGCCGGTCGGGCCTATCGCCCACATGAAGGCTCCTACGGCGGCCGCGTACGGGTTGTTGGTGAAGTAGTTGATGATGCACCAGCCGAACAGGTGGACTCCCATGCCGACGACTGCCATGACTATCGTCATCAGCGCCCTCATACCGCCCTTGAGTTCCCGGCCCCTCACCACGCTCCAGAAGAGATACGCGTTGATAGCCCAGATCCCTCCGTCCATCAGAGCGTAGGCGATCACTATGTTGGGGGTAGCGACCCACGGGGCCAATCCTAGGAGATACCTAAGGATGAAGGCGACAGAAGTGCCCAAGAACGCCACGGCCGGGCCGAAGTAGGCCGCGGTGAATGCGGTGACCATAGCCACCGTGTCAATGTTGATGGGCCCAGGTATTCCGGCCACCGTGGCCACGGCGGCCACGATAGCGGAAGCGGCCAGCGCGTAGGGAGAGAAGACTGTGTACTTCGCACCCTCAACGTACCTGCCTGGAGGCGCAAGCCACTTCGGCTTCTGAGCGAAGAGCTTGATGGCCATCATGCCGGGGATCACGTAGATCAGGAACACGTAGAGGTAGAACAGACCCTGCCTAGCTGGCGAGTTGCTTGGACCCCACCGCTCAGACGGCGGCCAAAGTACAACGAACAGTATTATCCCCAATATCGCAGAGGCTATGGCTATAATCGCCGGAGAGAGGGTCTTCTCCTCTGGCATGACAGGTCTGCTCAGCATTTGGATGAGAAACCTAAAAAAGTTAACCTATCGACGCAGATCGATCCGTCAGATGAGGAACAACCCTCGGACCGGAACTCTGGGGGAGTCTCTCGGATCTCGCGAAGTGATGGAAGACGCGAGCTGTCTCCTAGGAGCCGATATCGGTACTACAAACGTCAAAGTGCTGGCGATGACTCTCGAGGGAGATGTTCTCTCGCTAGTTCAGGAGCCCCTTCCTCCTCTCAGCGTCCGGGGGAGACAGGTTGAATTCAATCCCGAGGACTGGTGGATCGCCTTCAAGAAGGCCTTGCAGAAGCTGGGGCCGAATATCCTCTCTCGTGCGGAGGCCATCTGCGTGGGTGGGCAAGGCCCCTCTCTAGTCCTCGTCGATCAACAGGGTAAGCCCCTGAGAAACTCTATCATCTGGATGGATAGGCGGGCAGTCGAGGAGGCCGCTGAGCTCACCAAGATCGTGGGCAAGCCTGTAGATCCGTACGTTCTCGAGGCGAAGCTACTCTGGGTGAAGAGGCACGAGCCAGAAGTACTGGAGAAGACGCACAAGATCCTCAATGCCTACTGCTTCGTTAGCCTCAGGCTCACTGGACGGCCCACGGTCGGCATGATAGAGGAGGGGTACTACCCTTGGTGGAGCACCCCCTACTGGAACCCAGACCACCTGGAGACCCTAGGAATTCCCCTGAGCAAGCTTCCTGAGCCTGTAGAGATAGGAAAGGAGATAGGATACGTCACCGAGGAGGCCTCCAAAGAGACTGGCCTGCCGACTGACTGTCTGGTCGTTCAGGGGTTAACCGACTTCTGGCATGACATCATTGGTGCGGGCGTGGTTAGGAAGGGCAGGGCGCTCGACCACGGGGGGACCTCACAGGGGTTCGACCTGTGCTGGGATTCTCTGATAAGAGATCCTGAGGGTCGCATTATGACGACCAGGCACGTGGTCAAGGGCGCCTGGAACATAAGCGGCATAATGTCCACGACCGGGGCCCTCCTGAGGTGGTTCAGGGACAACTTTGGCGAGGAGGAGGTGAGGAAGGCGCGCGAACTCGGCAAGGACCCGTACGACCTGCTGTGCGAACTGGCCTCGAAGGCCCCGCCAGGGTCAGACGGCCTCATCGTGCTGCCCTACTTCGCTGGAGAGAGGAGCCCCGTGTGGGACCCAATGGCGAGAGGAGTGGCGTTCGGCCTCACGCTGTCTCACGGGAGGCACCACCTCGTGAGGGCTATACTGGAAGCTACGGCTTACGGCCTAAATCACATCAAGGAGATAATTGAGAGGCTTGGCGGGAAGGTCCAGGAGCTGAGGAGCGTCGGGGGCCAGTCGAGGAGCAGTCTGTGGTGCCAGATAAAGGCAGACGTACTAAACGTACCCGTATCCAGGCTGGCCGTTGAGGCTACAGAGCCCCTGGGCGAGGCCATCACGGCCGGAGTTGGCGCCGGGTACTTCCCCAGCCTGGAGGAGGGTTCGGATGCTGTGGTGAAGATCACGGAGGTCTTTTACCCCAATGAAGAGGATGCTCGCATCTACAGGGGCTACTACGGCGTCTACAAGAGGCTGTACCCCGCTCTGAAGGAACTCTTCAGGGCTCCCTGCTACACCTAGAGCCTCGCAACCGCTTCAGAACGATTAGCAGATGGGCATCTCACCCTTCTTGGAGAGGAGAGAGCATCCCTATTTGGGGCGCTGAGTGAGAGCGGAGTGCTGAGCTATCAGCAGGAGAGAAAAGGGTATTAGGAGGCCGTTCACTATGTCTGGGGGGACCTAGTGAAGACGAAGGCTGCCGTCCTGCACGCTCCCGGAGATCTAAGAGTGGAAGAGATAGATCTGCCTGAGCTGAGTGAGAAGGATGTACTGATTAGAGTAGAGGCCTGCGGCGTGTGTCCCTTTGACATAAGGCTGTATCTAGGGCTGTCAAAGCTCCCGCTGCCGAAGGTGCTAGGCCACGAGCTGGCTGGCGTCGTCGCGGAGGTTGGAGAGAAGGTCTCGAGAGTTCGCCCGGGAGATCGCGTCGTTGCAGACCCAATGGTCAGGGATCTAACCTGTCCCTTCTGCAGGAGGGGTGAGGAGAACCTCTGCATGAATGCCAAGTGGCCAGTGGTCGGGTTTACAGAGTACACTGTGGCCCCCGAGGAGAATGTCTACAAGATCAGCAGAGCGTCTTTCTTCGAAGCCGCCCTGGCA
>CBEVRO010000146.1:0-3025 GCA_965552295.1 uncultured archaeon
GTGAGCATCGAGCCGCCTCCTACCGGGAGGGCGTCGGTCTCGACGTCCAGCTGAGGACGCCGTGCTCAAGGACCTCAGAGAGATCAGGGAGAAGCTAGACTTCTTCAGGAGGATACTAACGAACCCCAAGACCTGCGCCTTCTTCATGGTCCTCATACCAGAGAAGATGGCCATACTCGACACGAAGAGGGCTCTCGACATGTTCGAGAAGCTGGGCATCAAGCTCAGCGGTGTGATCGTGAATCAGGTCTACCCGCCCCAGCTTCTAGATAGGCCGGACCTCAGCCAGTTCCTGAGGAGGAGGATCGAGATGCAGCAGAGGTACATGAAGGTGATAAAGGAGGAGCTCGGAGAGTATGTGAGAGCAGTCGTTCCCATGTTCGACAGAGAGCCCAAGGGGCTGGAGATGATAGCGAAGGTCGCTGAGCGCCTCTTTGAGAAGCCCGGGTTGGAGGTGATTGAGTGATGTCAAGCGGGGTTGGGCTCCGGGAAGGAGCGACTCTGGTTGAGAGGCACCTCAGCTTTAGGGAGTACGTTGAGGGGAATCCGAGCCTAAAGTACTTCTTCACCGGGGGCAAGGGAGGCGTCGGAAAGACCATAGCCGCGGCGGGCATAGCTGCCTACTTCGCCTCCCAGGGTAAGAAGACTCTCCTGGCTTCTCTCAATCCCGTTCACTCGCTCTCGAGCCTGTTCGAGCAGGATCTCTCCGGCGGCGTGATTAAGCCTGTGGGTGGAATTGACAACCTGTATGCGATAGAGGTGGACATAACCGAGAGGGTTCAGAGGTACAAGGAGCAGCTGGCCGAGAGGCTGAGGTGGTTCCTTAAGTGGGCCGACATCCCCGTCAAGGCCGATGAATTCATTGAGATAGCTTCCACTAACCCTGCCTTCGAGGAGAGCGCCATGTTCGACGCGACTGTCGACATAATACTCCAGGAGGGGGAGAACTACGACAAGATAGTGTTCGACTGCGCCGCCGTAGCGAATGCCGTGAGGCTCCTGGGTCTGAACAAGATCTACGGCATGTGGCTCGCGAGGATGATAAAGAGCAGGGAGGAGGCGCTCTCGCTCAGGGTCAAGCTCTCCTTCAGGAAGGAGAAGGTGATGGAGGAGATCAAGAAGGACCCGATGATGGCGGACCTCCTGGCGCTCAACGAAAAGATAAAGAAGGCCAGCTCCATTCTCGGAGATTCCAGCAAGACGGCATTCTTCTTCGTGACGCTACCCCTGGCGCTCCCGATCTCGGTCGTCGAGAGGTTCATCGAGATGGTCCGGGGCTTCAACATAGCGATAGGGGGCGTAATTGTAAACGGGGTCCTCTCTAGGGAGCTGGCTGAGAGAGGGACTGAGTACCTCAGGAACAAGTACATGGAGCAGCAGAGGTACCTGCAGAGGATCAAGGAGAGCATGTGGCCTCTCGTGAGGGCTGTTATACCGCTGTATGAGACGGAGATAGTTGGAGTAGACATGGTTCGGAAGGTCTCCGAGGATCTGGCATCTTGGACTCCGGACAAGGGCTTCCTGTAGTCAGAGCAGTCTAGGCCTAGTCGCGATCCGTGACCAAGCCGTTGGCTGGCTCCGAGCCGGTCAGCTGTCTCCTTGCGTGGACACTGCCTGTAGCAGGCGTTAAATTGGGACTCTAAACTCGCGGTCCTCTTGGCTCCTAGTCTCGACGAGCTACTTGGCGTCCAAGAGGAGGATAGTCAGGCAGATGCCGACCGGGCTCTACATGTTCGAGGATGTTGCGCTGCTGGTAGTATCCGACATAGTGATACCAGCCTACTTCCTGGCCACTATGCTGTTCAAAGCGATCTTCTTGCCCCGACTCACTCTCTGGACTGCTCTGCTCACTCTGCTGCTCTCGATATCTCTGTCCTGTGTGTTGCACTTGACCTTCAAGCGGCTGCTCGCCGACGTCTTGAGGATATACGACCTCGCCTCTTAGTAGCTGTCCCGACCTCTGAGACCCGAACAGAGATGGATCCAACACTACCGATCGTCGGTTAACCCGTAGATTAAGCTCCTCTCACCCATACGGTGACCCATAGGAGCCTCCACACTCCCAGCCCCGACGAGGACCCCGCAGATTCCTGGTGGTTATCCCCCTCGAGGGGCCTAACCCACCCGACATCATTTTTGGTAACCAGCTCACTAGTGCGCGGGGGCACTTGGGCCGCTGCACCGAACTGATTAAATCCTATGAAGCTCTAACGAAAGGAATGAAGCTTAGGCCCAGGCCAGTCCCCACTCCGATCTGGTGGATGAGCATAGCCACTCTGACTAGAATGGATCCCAGGCTCTATTCCCTCTGGGCTGAGGGGATCGAACCGTCTGTGTGTGATTGGTGGAGGCGGCTAGACAGGTCAGGCGACTGCGAGATCTGCGACAGGCCAGTCGAAGAGATAGACGAGGTCTGGGAGTACGAGACTCTGGACGATGGCGCGGTGGCCAGGCTCGTTGGATTCAGGAAGCTCTGCAGGAGGTGCCACCTCACGACCCACATGAACCTAGCCGAGAGAGCGTGGATGGCCGAGAGGGTTCTGGGCTGGCTCCAGGCGATAAACGGTCTGTCGCGAGCCGAGGCCATCAGGATGGTCCGCCTGGCGGCAGAGGTGTGGAGGTGCCTCAACTCGGTGCCGAGGGGCAAGTGGACATTCGAACTGCCGGCGGTGGAGGATGAGGGGGACAGGAGGGCCCTCGAGACACTCCTGAACTCAATGGCGAGGAGCGAGCTGTACGACGTCTCGGGGGGCTGGGTTTGGACCACTGAGAGCGAGAGGGTCAGGCCGGTCGAGGCAGAGGAGGCGCTCGAGTCCGCCCCTCCCCCGGCGGAACTCGCCAAGAGGGCGGAGAGCTTGGGCCTCAGGCCCCTTAGGGATGAGCTAGAGCACGCCGTGGGGCTGCTCAGGTCGGGCGTGGTCCAAGAGGTCCCCGGCAGGTCTGTGACGCCCATCGGCAAGTGGATCGTGTTCCTGCCAACCACCGAGGCTGTGGAGCTCTTCAGGAGGGTGGCCAAAGGGATAGC
>CBEVRO010000147.1:0-3003 GCA_965552295.1 uncultured archaeon
AGTTGAGGCTGCTGGCCAGGCTGATAGTCACGCCGATCCTGACGCTCCTGATAGCCGCCCTGGTCAGGGTGCCCCTCTACTTGATCAAGCCCGAGCTCGGGGACGTCTCCTTCCTCTGGCTGACCCTGGCGCTCTACCCCTCCCTCTTCGCCCTGCTGGGGGGAAGCAGGAGGTGGGCCGCCAGGCTGTTCACCTGGGTCACGCTGGCCTTCTGGGGGCTGGCGTCTGGGTGGGCCCTCGTGGCCATAGGAGGGCCGATCGCTCAGGGCGTCTTCGCCCTCGTGCTCTTGGGCTCAGTAGTCTACATCCTGGCGGAGCTGGGCAGGCTCCGCTGGGCGCTGGGGGGACTGATCAGCCTTGCTCGCTCCGCGCTGGGCCTGGCCTACCACGCCCTGAGGAGGGCCCTGAACCTCCCGCTGGGAGGCGAGGTTGCCTCAGGCTACATGGAGCCCAGCACGACCAGAGTGGAGCCGCGGGCCCAGGCCGTGGAGCTCGAGCCGAGGCTGAGCCGGGAGAGGAGGGAGGAGCTGGACAGCCAGCTGGTCAGGCTGGACATGTCCGCCAGGAGGGTGCTGGAGGTCCTCCTGACGCAGGAAGGGTTGAGCAAGAGCGAGCTGGCCAGGAGGGCCGGCATAGGCAGGAGACACGCCATAAGGGCCGTGGCGGAGCTGGAGGAGCTCGGCTGGGTCGAGACCAGGCCGGGCAGGGTCGACACGAGGGGAGGGAGCAGGCTGGCCACGCTGGTGTTCCTGAGGCTGGGCCCGGAGGAGAGGCTCTACCTTGCGAGGAGGCTGGAGGAGCTGAGGAGGGAGGGGAGGGCCGTCCTCTGACGGCAGGAGGTTCGACAGGTTGAGAGAATCCAGAATCCATGTGAGCGTCAACCGGCAGGAGTGTAAAGCCAGACTCACGGATCTTCCTCGAGGAGCCTAAAGAACTCCTCCCTGCTCAGGCCAGCCTCTCTCAGTATCGCCCTGAGGAGACCCACCTTCACGTCCTTCCCCCGGTGGATGGGAACCACTATCCTGACCCGCTCCTCGTTCATGAGGATTACGTGAGAACCCCTCTGCCTGATCACTCTGAAGCCAGCCTTCTCCAAGATTTTTATCAGAGCGCGAGGTGGGATCGGCCTCATCCTCGGCAGACGCTTCACCCCAGATCTGGGGAGGTCAGCCCACGGCGATCCTCTGCACGCCCACGAACTTGGCGCGGCTCAGCTCCTCCAGCTCCTCCTCAGTCAGGGTCTCGAGGTAGAGCTCGATGGCCTCCCTGACGTTGGCCATGAGTTCCTCGATAGTCTCGCCCTGGGTGTGACAGCCGGGTAGAGCCGGGACGAAGGCGACGTAGCCCCCGCTCTCATCCTCCATGATCACGATGTCAAACTCCCTGACCCTGTCCATCGCTCGCACCCAGCCCTGAGACCTATATCAAGTTCCCCGTCCGTTAGTTTCTCTTCTCCCACATTGCCTCCGAGTGCACCCTGCCGAGCTCCCAGATCTCCTCAGCTCTCTCAATTTCCGCGTCCACTTCGTCTCTGTGCCCCCTCGTAGTAGGCCAGGGTCTCCTCCACCTGCTCCCTGGCGAGCTCGGGGTACTCCTCCAGCACCTCCTCCACGGTCCAGCCAGACTTGACCAGCGCGACTATCATCCAGACGGCTATCCTCGTGTCCTCAATCCTGGCAGAGCCCCCGAGGACCTCCGGCGTCTTGACCACGGGCATCCGAGCCTAGAGGCTCAGAGGGTAGGAAAAATGTGAGGCCGCGGACGGCCTACCCTCACCTCCGGCGAGAACCCACCTTATATACCTCTGAGCGGTTATAGGCGCCGGGGGGTTCGGCTGAAGGAGGTCAGATTGTGCGTTCCAGACCACCTAGACGACGACGATGTGAGGATAGCGCTGGCAGCCGAGCTGTACAGGGAGGGAAAGGTCACACTGAAGCAGGCGGCAGACCTAGCCCGGCTGTGTGTCGAGGACTTCATGCGAGCCCTGAGTGACAGGGGAGTAAGCGTGATTAACTGGAACGAAGAGGAGCTCTCTAGAGAGCTGAGCGCAGTTGATAGTCTCTGACTCCTCCCCCTTAATAGTCCTCAAGAAGGCCGGCGCCATTCAGCTCTTGCAGAGGCTCTTTAGCCGGGTCCTAATTCCTGAAGCAGTTTGGGCCGAGGTGTGCATTAAAGAGAGGGAGTTCTTCGAGAGGCTCGAGTTTCTCTCGATCGAGACCCCTCGGAGGCCCGAGCTGGTCGGCGTCCTGGAGATCCTCGTGGACACGGGTGAGGCCGAGGCCATAGCCCTCTCCCTAGACCGCTCGCTCGCGATCCTCATCGACGACCTGAGGGGGAGGAGGGTCGCGCGCAGGCTCGGCCTAGTCGTCGTGGGGAGCCTGGGCGTGCTGGCCCTGGCGAAGAAGAGGGGGCTCATACCTGAGGTGCGACCTTACGTGTCGAGGCTGAGATCCAGCGGCTGCTACCTCAGCGACGAACTCGTGGAGACCTTCCTGCGCAGGCTGGGTGAGGCAGAGGGCTCGCGGTGATGGCAGCGTAGGATCTCCAACTCCTAGGACAGGTTCCGGGTGGCGCGTTCAGCCTCCCAGACGCGTCACCCTCCCGTCACCCAGCCCCGCTTTTTGCCTGAGCCTGCGCCTGCCGCGCGGCCCGGGAAGCCCAGACCTCGGAGTTGTAGCCTAGGGGGAGAGCGTCGAAAGGGCTGGCGCGGAGGCGAGAGACGCGAGGAGTCGCTGACGCAGAGGCGGAGGCAGAGAGTAGAGGAGAAAAGAGAGGGAAAGGAGGGGCTCAGAGACCGCAGGCGGCCAGGAGGGCCCAGCGGCAATCTGAGGCCAGCACCTGAGAAGGGGATCCCCGACAGAGCTGGAACAGTCGGGAATTTGCCAGTAGCGAGTGGCGAATGTTTCCCCACTGAGCGTAAACGAGGCTGAGGCGGGCCGAGGGATGAGGGGCTGACCGGGCCGGGAGGCCTGCTTCTTGAGGAGCGCGAGGAGGATATCCAGC
>CBEVRO010000148.1:0-2968 GCA_965552295.1 uncultured archaeon
ACTCGGGTGCATAGCGACTATGTTCAAGATATTCAGCGAGATTGTGGCTGAGGAGGTAATGAGCAGGCTAGGCTACCTAACAACGAGTCAAAGCCAGGAGTGGATGAAGTCGTAGAGATCCCGCGTCAGGTAGGCGACCTCCCGATGCGCGAGGGATCAGGCCTCTGGTCTTGTCCCGACTGACAGCCTCTCATCTGCCTCTGCCACAACTTTCCTCTTTCTCGCGTAAGAGAGCCTGGAGGCCGTGAAACGCTACTGCAGGGAGAAGGGACTTCCCAGGTTAATTCTGGTAGTTACGAGCCTTGGATTCCAGGCGTAGGGGCATCATATCTGAGGGGGTTCTAAGAAGACTTGCCTCTCGTCATCTGATTTGACTGCATCGCTCTCCTTGCCCTTCTCATAGCCGCGGATGACCAACAGACATCCCCGTCTCGTGGACAGGGGCATTTATTCACGTAGGCGCTCAAGGCTCTCATGGGTGCGCGGATGGGAGTGAGTAGGAGAAAGGGTCTGCTCTTGCTAGCCCTCGTAATAATAGCCGGAGTCGTCGTGAGCGTCTACTTTGAGGCGAAGTCGAAGGGAATAGTTGGCCCGGAGTATGTGGCCATCTTAGAGCTCTCTGGGACGATAGCCTACGAAGAGTCCCCGATATCCCTGTTTGGCGGAACGACTCTCACTCCAGAGGCAGTCAGGGACATGGTGGAGCAGGTCAAGGAGGATCCTAGGGCCAGAGCTGTAGTAGTGGTGATCAACAGCCCAGGAGGCAGCGCCGTGGCCTCTGAGGAGATATATCAGGTGCTCAAGGAGCTTGCAGAGGATAGGGTGGTCGTCTCCTACATAGCGGAGTACGGAGCCTCAGGCGGCTACTACATATCCTTGGCTGGCGACGTCATAATGGCGTCTCCCAGCTCTCTGACGGGCTCGGTGGGGGCAATAGCGCTGCTCATCAACTACGCCCAACTGATGGACAAACTGGGCGTTGAGGCCGAGACGTTCAAGAGCGGGAGCATGAAGGACATCGGCAACCCCTGGAGACCCATGACAGAGGAAGAGAGGCAGGTAATGCAGTCGATGATTGATTCCATAGCGAGCATCTTCCAGGAGAGAGTGAGGGAGGTTAGGGGAGACAAGATCAAAGACTGGAGCGAGGTTCTGACTGCCAGACCCTACACCGGCGTTCAGGCACTGGAGGTGGGTCTCATAGACCAAGTTGGCACTCTTGACGATGCGATAAACGTGGCTAGGAAGATGGCAGGTCTCCCAGAGACAGCTCCGACTTACACGATCAAGCCGAGGGCGCCGGGGCTCCTAGACTTACTCTTCGGAGGCGGTGTTAGGAAGAGCTTCACTCTGAGCTACGAAGTGCTCCTGATGTGGCCCCTACCGACTCTCAGCGACCCTTACTATGTGATCCTGTCAGAAGCCTGCCTTGGGGGCTAACCTCTCCATAGCACAAGCAGTTCTGCTAGCGCGGATTAGCTGGCTCCAGAACCTAATCCCTCTTTGTCAATCTAAGCTGAGATCCGATCAGGAAAGCGGAAGAAAAAGGAAGAGGGGGAAGAGCGTGGCCCGACTCCTCTCAGGCTCCTGCCTCCTGCTTGTACTTCTTGTAAGCCCTGTACGCGTCTATGGCGACCATCAAGCCTAGGACGAACAGCACTAGACCGAACACTCCGAAGATGGCGTTGAGGCCCTTCGCTATTGTCGGATAGTTGGCCAGGGGTCCCTTAACGAAGGGCTTGCCTAATGCTATGGCACGGAAGAACTTCACCGACTCGAATATGAGGGCTGCCTCGCACGTGATTATCATGAAGACCGCTGGCCCTAGCGTGTATATCGTCGGCCTCTTCACCTTCGCTAGGTATATGGTGACCAGCGAGAGGGCCAGACCTGCCAGCAACTGGTTAGAGCCTCCGAAGAGGAGCCAGAGGTTTATCCAGGCGCCTGTGTAGGCTAGGATGTCAGATATGACGAGCCCTAGGATCGAGCCTACGAACTTGTTGGCGAGCACCGACTTGCCGACGACGTCGGACCAGACCAGCCAGAAGAACCTGACCGCGATCATCCCTATGGTGATGGCGTACAGCTCAAGCCACATTGCGTAGAAGGCCTTGATCCAAGGAACTGCGATCTCTCCTCCTGTGAACGGCGCGATCAGCTTGGCGGCGCCTTCTACGAGGCAGGACCACTTCACTCCTCCAAGGGTCTTCAGCTCGTCGGGCGTGAGGACCATGTAGGCCGCCAAGGAGGCCAGCGCCAGGAGACCCTCTGTGAGCATCGAGCCGCCTCCTACCGGGAGGGCGTCGGTCTCGACGTCCAGCTGAGACGCAGAGCCGGATGTGCTGACCAAGCTGTGCCATCCGGATATGGCTCCGCACGCGATTGAAACGGTCAGTATGGGCCATATGGGCCCTGGATTCCAGACGTCACCGGTCGTGCCTAGGACGCCGCCCCAAGCTATCTGCTGAATCGGAACCTTGGTGATTGGAGATATCAGGGCGCCCAGGATCAGCAGTATGATGCCGAATATTGCCGGGTACGAGGCCACGTAGACTATCGGCTGCATGACGTACATCAGAGAGAGCGTTCCGCCTATGAACAGGAGAACAGACGTGAATATTATCCAAAGAACCATGCTCTCGTGCGTTATGGGGAAGTACTTCCCTGCCACGATTCCAGCTACCACCAAGATCAGTCCGACCAGCGTCGAGTGCCCTATGCCCGCCTTCGCCTTATACATCATGAGACCGCTCACTATGCCTCCTATGAAGAGGAAGACCGTCGCGAGTACGGACTCCGGGTAGATCTTGAAGAACAGGCTGCAGAGGACTGCGAAGACCGAGATTATCAGGATGAGGTAGAAGAATAGGAAGCCCATCAGAGCGTTTCTAGCCCTCGGACTGATCAGCTCGTAGGTCAGCGGCCCCATGGTCTTTCCGTCGTTTCTCACGGACATGACTAGAGAGGA
>CBEVRO010000149.1:0-2950 GCA_965552295.1 uncultured archaeon
ATGATTAGCCATAGAGAAGCTTCTACTAGAGTTGAAAGCATTCTGAGCTAGTTTATAGGGGAGTGCAGGCCAAAGTTTTGCTGTTGAGCGGCGAGCGAACCAAGTTCGTGGTCGTAACAGGGGGAGTTCTGTCGGGAATAGGCAAGGGACTCGTCACCGCCAGCCTAGGTATGATGCTGAAGGCTCGAGGGCTCAAGGTCGTCCCCATTAAGTTCGACGGCTACCTCAACGTTGACGCTGGCACTATGAACCCATACGAGCACGGCGAGGTCTTCGTGCTCAACGACGGAACGGAGTGTGACATGGACCTAGGTACGTACGAGCGGTTCATGGACATTAGTCTCGCTGGAGACAACAACATCACATCGGGCAAGCTGTTCTTGGGCGTGATCAGCAAGGAGAGGAAGGGAGAATACCTCGGCAAGACCGTTCAATTCATTCCACACGTCACTGACGAAGCAAAGAGCTGGATAAGGAGAGTTGCGCACGAGCAGCAAGCCGAGGTGGTGATCATAGAGGTGGGGGGCACCGTCGGGGATATAGAGAACGCCTACTTCATAGAGGCGATTCGCCAGCTCTCCAACGAGCTTGGCAGGGAGAACTTTGCCTTCTTACACGTGACCTTGGTGCCCGAGCTTCCCTCGGGAGAGCAGAAAACTAAGCCGACTCAGCACTCTGTGTCGGTACTCAGGTCAATGGGGATAGATCCAGACATCATTGTGGCAAGATCCAAGAGACCCTTAGAGCAGAAGGCTCGGCAGAAAATCGCCCTCCACTGTGGAGTCAAGGAGGAGAACGTGATATCCGATCCAGACGTGGGCTCTGTCTACCAAGTCCCACTCCTGCTTGAGGAACAGGGGCTCGCGGATCGTGTGGCCAAGATCTTGGGCTTGAGGACAACCCGATCTGGGGGACTCTCAAAGTTGAGACAGCTACTAGAGAAGTGGGAGTCAGCCCAAGAGACTGTCGCAATAGCCATAGTAGGCAAGTACACGCACCTGAGGGACGCTTACGCCTCTCTTCTGGCCGCAATAGAGCATGCCAGCATGCACATCTCTGTAAAGACCCGTATCAAGTGGATCGAGGCGACGGACGTTGAGAGAGGCTTGGTTGACGTGAAAAAGGAACTAGAGAGCGTTCAAGGAGTGATAGTGCCGGGAGGCTTTGGGGAGAGAGGAGCGGAGGGGAAGATATCCGCCATAAAGATTGCAAGGGAGAAGGGTCTCCCCTACCTAGGTCTGTGCTTTGGCCTTCAACTCGCCGTCGTAGAGTACGCGAGGAACGTCTGCGGGCTAGAGAGGGCAAACTCTACCGAGATAGACCCTCAGACCCCTCATCCGGTGATAGATCTTCTCCCAGAGCAGAGGGAGATAGGGGAGAAAGGAGGGACCATGAGGCTCGGGGCTCAACCCGCCGTTTTGAAGCCTGGGACGCTCGTGCACAGGCTCTACGGCGAGGATTTGATCTACGAGAGGCACAGACACAGGTACGAAGTGAATCCTGACTACCACAAGATCTTGCAGGACCGAGGACTGGTCTTCTCTGGCACTTCGCCTGACGGCAGGCTCGTGGAGTTCATAGAGCTGAGGGACCACCCGTTCTTCGTGGCCACGCAGGCCCACCCAGAGTTCAAATCCAGAATCTTGAGACCACACCCTCTGTTCGTAGGATTCCTGAGGGCTGCCCTCACTGGGAGCCAGTAATCAAAAATAAGAGAAGGTGGGCTGAGAGGGAACTTCAGACCCTCTTGTAAGGTCTGCCCACGGCGCCCGGCGGCCTTGCCTTGGCTAGGAAGCCAGCAGATATCAGCAGCGTCACGAGGTAGGGTAGAGCCCACAGGAACTGATCTGGCACCACTCCGCTTGGTATGGACTGGCTGAGCTGGAACAGGAAGCCGAATATCAGCCCTCCCAGAAGAGCTGTGAGTGGATTCCACCTTGAGAACACCACGAGCGCCAGGGCTATGAACCCCCTGCCCGCGCTGATATTCTTGGTATAGGCTCCAAGCCAGTCGAGCGCCAAGAACACTCCGGCGCTGGCCGTCAGAAGTGAGCAGATTATCGTAGCGATGGTTCTGACCTTGAACACGTCTATGCCGGCCGCCTCTGCCGCGACCGGATCTTCGCCGACTGCCTTGAGCCTCAGGCCCCACCTAGTCTTCTCTATGACGAACCAGGCCAGCGCGGCTATGCACAGCGTGAACAGCACGAACGGGCTGAATCCGTAGATGCTGGGAACCCTGACCTCTGGAGGCAGCTGTGGACTTGTGGCGAAGCTACCCCATGTGACGTACAGCAGGACCTCCCCTATGCCCACAGCGAACAGGTTCAGCCCCACGCCGTCGATGATCTGATCGCCGGCCAGCTTAACGGCTATCTCAGCGTGGAGCAGTCCAGCGGCCAGCCCGACGGCTAGGCCAGCGAGCATAGCCAGCATCATGCTGCCAGTGAAGTGCCCCACGTACGTAGAGACGAGGGCCCCTAGCATCATGGTGCCCTCCAGCCCAATGTTGACAACGCCAGATCTCTCTCCAATGACCTCTCCGACAGCGCCGAGCGTGATTGGCACCATCATTCTGAGCATTCCAGCGTAGAAGGTCGGGTAGAGTAGGAAAGAGAGGATCTCACTCAGCTGCAACTTCCTCCACCTCCCTCTTGGGCCTTATCCTGGCCCGGATCATGTCCAAGAACCCGGGGACAGAGACCGCGATGACTATGATGCCCATGACGGCAAGCACCAGCTCTATGGGGACGCCGGTCTTCCCTCCAGTCGCCGTAGCGACCTGCACATCTAGGGCTCCGTTGTACAGGAGAGCGAAGAACAACGAGGAGAACAGTATCCCGATTGGGTGATTCCTGCCGACTAGAGATACCGCTATCCCGTCGAAGCCCCAGTTCAGTATGTTGGTGAGGGTCGTCGTGATGAATCCGAACCTTCCAAGCACCAAGAA
>CBEVRO010000150.1:0-2936 GCA_965552295.1 uncultured archaeon
AGAAGGCTGGCCAGCGCGGGAGCGGAGGACTGCGAGGATCACGGAGGTGGAGTTAGGGTAGAGGCGGTCGTGGGAGGTGAGTGCTCGTGATCCTGCCGCTGCTGTGGAGGGAGTTCAAGATCCACTCCAGCAAGGCGCTGGCTCTGAACCACCTGCTGGGTCCGACCGCCTACCTGGTCTTTCTAGGCCTCAGCATATCGTTCAACTTCGGCTCGGTGAGCTACGCCGGCAGGCAGGTGAGCTACGTGCACTTCATAATCCCCGGGCTCATCGCCATACAGACCTACCAGCTCTTCGCGACCACATTCTCCCTCACCAGGCTGGACATCTCCACCAAGATGATCACTCTGATCATGACGTCCACGAGCTTCGTCCACTACATGGTCGCTAGGATAGTCTTTGGCATGCTGGTGTCCGTCCTGACCTCGGCCTACCTGCTCGCCCTGGGCTGGGCGGTGGCCGGAGCCACGGAGCTGACTCTCTCGGGGGTCCTGACTATGACCGCTGGGATAGCGCTGGGGGACCTGCTCTTCTTCTCTCTGGGGCTGCTGATGGGCCTCAAGATCAAGAGGGAAGATTTGAGGGACGCTATCTTCGCTTTGGCCGGCACTCCGGCGATATTCTCCAGCACAGCCTTCTACCCCATGGACAGGGTCCCCGCTGCCCTGAGGCTCGTGGCGAGAGTCAACCCGATCTCGCACATCGCCGACCTAGTGAGGGCTGGCTACCTGAACTCCTCCCCCGACCCTCTGACCTGCCTCCTGCTAGCGGCCTACATGGCCGCCGCCGTGGGCGTCACCTACAGGGCCGTGAGGCGGTTCGTGCTCAGGTGAGGCCCCCGGCGCAACACTTTTATTTAGTCAATCAATCGATTGATTGTGCCGAGTGAAGAGGATCTCAAGGACGCCAGAAGGATCGTCAGGCACCTGCTGTTCAACAGCTTGGATCTGGAGTCCCTGAGCATTCGGGGGATGGAGAGAGCCCTAGGGATACCGTTCTCCAGGCTCAGGAGGCTTCTCAGATGGCTCCAGAGCGAGGGCGTGGTGGTGGGCTACCAAGTCGGCACATCCATGTCTTTCAGGGTCCTAGACCTGGAGAGAGCGGTGGAGCTCGGCCTCATCAGGCTCTCGGGGGAGGACCTCGAGAGAGCCGTCTACAGCTCTATGTTCCTCCCGGTGTCCATCAGAGGGATTATCCGCGACGACCTGACCCTCAAGTTCCTGCCTTCCTCGAGCGAGCTTCCGGGACCCTACCTGGCCGCAATCGAGGCCCTGAAGAGGAGGTGGCTCCTGCTCTACAAGGCCGCCGTGAGGACCTTTGGCGGGGAGGGGGGTGGAGGCGAGGGTCCGTCCCCCGACGTCGAGGACGAGGGGGAAGTCCGCCGGATGGAGGAGGGTCTGAGGCTCCTTGGCAGAGAGCTCGTGGCCAAGGTGGGGATGATCCCGCTCCTCTACCTAGTGACCATGAGGCAGCTGAAGGTCCCCGTGGAGGTGGAGTTGGACGAGGAGGACATAGAGGAGATCGTGGAGCGGCTGAAGGCGGAGACTGGAGTGAGCGACGGTGAGATCAGGCTCTTGAGGTACTTCCCCTCGCTGGACCCGATCGCCCTGTTCGTCAGGGACGTGGTCATGGAGCTCGGGGTCCCCGAGGAGGTCACGGAGGAGGAGTTCAGGGAGGCAGCGGCTAGAGTGGCGGAGAAGTACCTCAGGCTCCTGATCAGGTTCGCTGGGGGGCGTCAGCCCTCGAGGGAGTCAAGGCTCATGGAGGTTCTAACCCTGCGATATGCGGCCCTGTTTGGGGTCCTGATGGGGGCCCCAATGGAGCTGGTGGAGAGGTGCCTCAGGCTGGCGGACGAGCTTGAGGTGGAGAGGAGGGTTGCGGATGCTCGAGCTGGCTGAGCTCCCAGATGCGAGGGCGGTCTTCTCCCTTAGGAGGAGCAGGGTCAGGAGGGAGGTCCTCGCCTTCCTGGCCAGGATTCACCCCAGGTCCTCGTACCCCAGCGAGATAGCCAGGGCGATAAACGCTAGAGCAGACCAGGTGCTGGCGGCGCTGAGGGGGTACGGCACCAGGTACAGGAGGGACATTTCCCTCCTGGGGCTTGGGCTTGTGAGAGAAGCCGGGAGGGGACCTAAGCTCACCTTCTACGCGGCCACGGAGAAGGGGGTCCAGGTTGTGGCCTACCTGAACATGGTCGAGTCCAACCTGGCCCCGTAGGTGCTGAGAGATAGCGGGTCGGCGGGTCGACCGCGAGACTTCAGCCTTGCCCTCTCCTGACGCCAAGATCTCCTCAGATCCTCCTGCGGCCCGCTCTTGCATGCCCTCCCCGTCGACCTTAATGGGGCTTCCCCTGGCCAGCCCCGCCTGACCAACTTTTATGGTGCGAGGGCTCTCAACTCTAGAGTCGTCTGCACTCACGAATGAGGGGCTCGAGAATGGGGAAACTGTCCCTGGACACTATTGCCTTCGAGGATGGCCGCCTGCTCGCCGTCGCGCCGCTAGTCGTTCCTGGAGAGGTTCGAATGGACCTGCTTCAGGACCTGTGCGCCGACCCGCTGGAGGAGTTCGTCCTGCTGGTCAGGTGGGAGTCGGTCGCATCTTGGAGGCACGCCGCCCTGGCCGCGCGCAGGGCTGTCAGGGCCTTCGGGACCTCCAAGAGGCTCGGGAAGACTCTGGCTACGGAGTTCGCCGTGTGCCTGGCTGGGGTCCGCCAGGTGTCAGAGGCCCTGCGGGTCTTGAGACCCTCCGGAGGGAGGTGCACGGTCGTGGGATTGCTGAGGGATCTGGGTCCCCTGACGGAGAGGTTGGAGTCTATGGGAGCCGTTAGAACGGGCTATCCGAGCCCCGAGGAGGCGATCACACTGCTAGGGTACTCTGGGAGGTACAGCTGCTCTGGGCGCGGCGAGGCGCTTGCCATGGAGGCGTCTGTGAGAGTGGAG
>CBEVRO010000151.1:0-2931 GCA_965552295.1 uncultured archaeon
CCGGCGGAGGTACACTTTACCTCGCTGACCTTGACCCGCTTCCCCGCGATGTGGCACGACGCTTGTCCTAGCTATGCACCACTCACCCGCAAGCTCTTTGACTCTCTCCTCGCCTAGGAGCTTAGTGTAGCCGTAATGGTTTACTGGATTGGGTGCATCGTCCTCAGAGTACAGGCCCCTCTCGCCGTCGAACACGTAGTCGGTCGAGACGTGGACCAGGAACGCGCCTACACTCCTGCAAGCCTCTGCTATATAGCCCGGGGCCATGGCATTTACCTCCATGGCGGCTTGCCTCTCAACCTCACACCTGTCCACGTTGGTCATCGCGGCAGAGTTCACCACAACGTCTGGTTTGAGTTCCTCAATCAGCTTGGCGACAGCGTGTCTGTCGGTGATGTCAAGCCTGAAACCATTCTCTAGAGAGGTAGGGTGCTCCCTATAGGTGTGGTAAACTTCAATCCCTCTCTCGAGTGCGAGCTCCACGAGCCTCCTGCCGAGGAGGCCGCTGCCACCTATCACTAGGAGCCTCAATCCCACTTCAGCCTCCAGGGAGTGGGGTGCAACACCTTGTCGGTCGCCAGAGGTCGCCACCACCACTCGTTCTGAACGTACCACCTGACGGTCTCGGCCAGCGCCTCCTCAAAGCTGTGCTTTGGCCTCCACCCCAGCTCTTCTCTAATCTTTGAAGAGTCCAAGCTGTACCTGAGATCTTCACCAGGCCTATCCTCGACGTGCATGATCAAACTTCTCGGCTTGTTCAGGAGCTGCAGTATCAACTCCACGACCCTCAGCACCTCGATCTCGTTGCCCGATGATATGTTGTAGATCTCTCCCGGCTTACCTTTGTGGATCACCAGATCTATGGCCTCACAGTGGTCTAACACGTATATCCAGTCCCTCACCTGCTTGCCCGAGCCGTAGACAGGTATCGGTAGGTCCTTCAGCGCCCTAATGATGGTCTTGGGGATCAGCTTCTCGGGAAACTGGTAGGGCCCGAAGTTATTGGTGCACCTCGTGATCGTGGCCCTCAAACCATAGGTTCTGTGATATGCAAGCACGAACATGTCCGCCGCAGCCTTCGACGCAGAGTAAGGCGAAGAAGGCTTGAGCGTCGACTCCTCAGAGAACGACACGCCCGACGGGGCCGTTCCGTAGACTTCGTCGGTCGAAATCTGCACGAATGAGACATCAGCAATCCTGGCCGCCTCCAGGAGAGTGAAGGTTCCCAGCGTGTTGCTCCGAATGAACGCCTCTGGGTTGGATATGCTCCTGTCGACGTGGGTCTCGGCGGCGAAGTTCACGATCACGTCAGCGTCCCTCACCAGCCTCTGAACAAGATCCTTATCGCATATGTCGCCGTGCACGAACCTGTACCTTGGGTCATCCTTCAAGTCAGCCAGATTCGCCGGGTTTGAGCCGTAAGACAACGCATCTAGGTTGATTACCTCAACGTCTTTGTGACTCTCTAACATGTACCTTACGAAATTGGACCCTATGAACCCCATGCCTCCTGTGACGAGTAATCTCATGCCAGATCACCTGTGGGGCGGGTAGAACCAGTCCCAAGGCCTGCCCACCCTCGGGTCATCAGTCCGACCGTTGATGGACTTTGGCACGATGGTGGGGTCGGTCCACGGCCTCCTCTCTTCGTCCGGGTTGTCGTAGTCGTACAGTCTGGTGACGAAGTAGATTAGCCAGACGGGCTCTGTCCCCAGCGCCTTGAAGCCGTGCCAGTACTTCCCTGGGATCCTGACGACCTGGAGGTTCTCCCCGGTGGAGACTATCTCGTCGAGCTCGCCAGACTCGTCGTCGTACGCGCAGATCTTGGCCGCTCCCCTGACCACCACGAAGTAGTCGACCTGGCCTCTAAGGTGCCTGTGCCAGGCCCTCACCACGCCCGGGTAGGTTATGGACAGGTTGGCCTGGACGAACTCGTCTCCCCTGAGCAGGTCGTCCCAGTCAGCCCGGATTAGTTCGGAGAAGAAGCCTCTCTCGTCGGCAAACCTCCTCAACGGCTTGATCTCGATGCCCTCGAGCATATGCTCACCTCAGAGCTGTACGTACGTCATCTCGCCAAGTATAAGCCTCCTGCCCCTGGGCAGCCTGTTGTCGTCGCTCACTATCTTCGTGTGTGGACCTATCAGACTGTCCACTATCCTCTCGTTGACATCTATGACGCAGTAGTTCATGATGACCGAGTCCTCGATCTCCCCCCTCTTAATCAACACGTGATTGCCCACGCTGGTATAGGGCCCAACGTACACGCCAGACTCTATGACTGTGTTCTTGCCGATCACGGCCGGCCCCCTAATGACTGCACCCCTCTTTATCACGGCCCCCTCGTCAACGAGCACTCGCCCTTGTAAACTAGCATCGTCCTCAACAGTTCCCTTGATCTCCGGCTGAAGCTCGTCAAGAACAAGCCTATTTGCATCCAGTATGTCCTCAGGGGTCCCGGTGTCCTTCCACCATCCAGTCACGAAGTCGTACCCAACCTTGTATCCTCGATCCATGAGCATCTGGATGGCGTCGGTTATCTCCAGCTCGCCCCTCCACGAGGGCTTGAGGTCTCTGATCGCGTCGAAGACCACCGGAGTGAAGAAGTAGATTCCGGTTAAGGCGTAGTTGCTAGGAGGGACCTTGGGCTTCTCGACCAGGCCTTGAGGTTTCCATTCTCGTCGAACTTTGCGACACCGAACCTCCTCGGGTCTTTGACTTGGGTAAGGAGTATCATGGCATCCAGATCCTCGGACTCGAACCTCTCGACGTACTTCCGGATGCCTCCCTTGAGCAGGTTGTCGCCCAGGTATACCACGAACCTGTCGTCGCCGACGAAGCCCTCGCAGAGGCCTACGGCGTGGGCTATTCCTTTAGGCTCCCCCTGCTCCACATAGGTTTTGCTGACCCCAAACCTAGAGCCGTCGCCGTAGT
>CBEVRO010000152.1:0-2921 GCA_965552295.1 uncultured archaeon
TCATCCAGGGTGATTCTGGAGAGGACGAACTCTCTGGCTTCCTCTAACACCCAAGCGGGGGGCTCAGGCGGCTCCACAACGATATACTTATCCTCCAGCAGGCCTCTCCAGACTAGGCCAGGTTCTATCTCTATGGCGTCCCTTAGACCGCTCACGAGAGAGTATCGCTCGTCCCAATCGTCGACGAATTTGAGCAGGTCATCTTTCTTCTTTCTGCCGCCAAACACCAAGGGGGAACAACCCCTATGATTTAGAACCTTGGGAGATTTTCATCATTTCTGTACTTAGCCTCCCGTCGGCAGCTCGCCCACTATGTTCGCCACCTTGATCATGAAGCCCGTTGTGTCGTCATAGGTAAGCACGACGTAGATCTTGCCGCCGTAGAGTTTGGGAGGAGACTCAACGGGAATCGGGGAATAGTAGGCGGCCTCGGCCTTCGCCTTCACCTCGCCCGTTATGGTCTGACCAACAACCCAGACCTCCACAACAGATCTGTTCTCGTCAACGTGCATCATGTAGTACTTATTCAGAGATTCGGGCACCTCAATCACGGCCACCTGGGACCTCACTCCAGCTTCGTAAGCCTTGGCGACGAAAGAGATCTCCGATGCTATCTGTGTGGCGAGATCTCTGGCTTCCCTCTCAAGCTTTGTGGAGACGATCGTAGGCCTTATGGCCAGCAGATAGGCCGCTAAAACGAGAGCTGCGAGTATAATCGCCGCCCACGTAATCGCTTGCTCCAATCACACACCCCCCGAGGCTACTACCTTGACTATTAGGATGTACGGCGTGATTATGATGGCGTTGGAGGAGTTGTACTCATCGTCCACGTAGACCATGTACACCGCGCATGGACCGGGAGCAACTTCTAAGGGGTTCGTGAGGTTCCAGTCATAGTCGGACACCCATGGCACGAATATCAGAACTTTCCCGTCCGTCAGCCGGTATATCGTGAGATTTGCCACGACTCCATACGTTATCTCGAGGGTGTCCCCGACCATGAGCAGGTGCTCGTTGACTTCGACCCACGGCCTGTTAGGGACGGTGTTCTTCTCCCTCATGTGGGCTTCTACTTGAGCCACTATGTTAAGCCCGCCGACCCCTGGGTCGTACACGAAGGTGAAGGTCGCCGTGTCTGTCTCTGCTGCCACGTAAGGCGAGGTGACGCACACCGACCCGTTATCGTACCAGCAGTACTCTATTGGATCGAGCCTGTCCTCGAAGAAGTACGTGAGGTTCAGCTCGCTCGCGTTCCCGGAGAGGGTGTGATCGGGCGGACAACTCGTACAGTTCGCCGCTCCAACACACTCAGCACAGTCTCTAAATGGAAGATTGACCTCGACAGAGGTATTCTTGGCTTCCAACGGGGTACCGCTTGGCAGATCTACATAGACGGCGTAAGCCCTCATGTAATCCATCTTCAGGTCCTCCGTACCGTAGCGGTAAACATCCCTGGCTAGCACGACGTAACCCCTCCTAGTGCCGTTGGGAGGGGTATAGACAGGCGCTGGCTTCTCGATGATAGAGGTGTCTCCCTCTATCGGCTGTCTAAACACGGTCACGTTCCCAACGACGTCCGTCCCGTTGCTGAGTAGGAGTTCCACGGTGAGGTTCAAGCCAGAGTCTATAGAAACCGCCGCCGTCCAATTGGCGAGAGTGGCATTTAGCTCGGTTCCGTTGAGGGAACCGTAGGCGTACTTGTGGACATAGTAGTAGGCGTAGACCGAGGCCAGGCTCCTAGCCACGGCATCCCGCGAATACTCCGTGTGCAAGCTAAGCTGAGGCCTGATTGAGAGGGCTCCTATTAGTGCGGCGGAAATGAGCAAGATTCCCAGCACAGCCTCCAGAGGCTCTATATCCATGGAAAGTTCACCCCGTTACGGTCACGAATACCTTATAGAACCCTTCGTTTAGTGTGACTCCATTGATCGTAACGTCTCCAGCGAGATACACGTAGACGACCCTGCTCAGGACGCTCTCTCTGAGCACGGGAGTGCCGAGCGTCAATATCGGGTCGATCTCAAATCTCCCTTCTGTAGAGTTGTAGGCATAAAAGGCGATCCTGACGTCGAGTCCAGCCGCGACGAGAGAGCGCCTCATATCCTCGTAACTCATTGAAGACAGGTTCTGCAACTTGACGGGGTCCACTACGTAGGGCCATATCAACGTGAAATTCTCTGGCCCCTCCGTCAGAGCCAGGCCAGCTACCGGAGGTGTGGCGTTCCAATCACCTGGGCTCTCGAAGAGCTGAATAGTCGCTAGCTCCACGGCGGACTCCAGAGCGGTTGGATTTGACACGTACTGACTGCGAAGGCTAAGTATGGCGTATCCACCGAACATGAGGACGGGGATCATGGAGGCGAGGAATATCAGCGCCTTCCTCAACCAATCACCCTCCTAACCCCGCTCTAACGACAAGAGTCTTGTTGCCGACGTTCATTACCGTGAAGGGCACCTCCGCTCCAGAGGGCACAGTTCCGGAGAGCGTCAGGTTCCAATCCCCCATGGAGCTTATCTTGAACACGATCTGCGAGTCAGCTATTGTCTGGTTGACTACTGTAACTGCGCCCGTCGCTATCACAACCGATCCAGCGAATTCTGGAGGATTCTTCAGCCTTATCCAGATGCTCTTGTTGAGCTCGCTCCCCGTCCCAGCGTGAATTACCACCTCGGAAGGAATTTCGAAACGAATAGTCGTTCGGGTCCCTCTTCCGGAAGCTGCAACGCTCTCTATCGCATCGTGGAGCTCTAAGGCCAAATTCCTGGCCTGAATGAAGTTGGCCTGCCTCTGCCTCTCCTCAATCATGGGGAAGAATAGCGTGTAAGCTACCAGAATTATCACGAGCCCCAGTATTATACCTACAGCTGCCTCAACACTAGCCTCCAAGACTCCCCCCCTCAAACTTTCCCTTGGAGAGGCT
>CBEVRO010000153.1:0-2902 GCA_965552295.1 uncultured archaeon
TCTTCTTCGGGAAGACCCTAGCCGCAGTAGGGCTGGCGAACCTTCTGATCGGGGCTGGCCAGGGCATGCTTCTGGCCGCCGCGATGATAGCGCTCTCCGACATTGGGGCCTCATCCGAGCAGGCATTCAGCTTCGGTCTCATGGAGAGTTCTGTCTACGGTGGGTACGGAATCGGCTCTGTGCTGGCTGGCTACGTGTCACAGGCCAGGGGCCACCATGAGGCTTTCTGGATTTCAGTGAGCGCGGCAGCCCTCGCATTCTCCGTAGCCTTGCTTGGGATAAGGGAGACGAGAGCCCTGGCTGGCTTCGCTGGCGAGAGGGGAGCAGGCTCCGACATGTCGACCTCGGAGGTCTACAGGAGGTGCCTCAAGAGCTGGACCCTAAAGGTCGCCTACTTCTTGGGCCACGTAGCCAAGTTCTCAGACACACTCATCTGGGGAGTCTTCCCGCTCTACCTTGCGTCCCTAGGCTATACAGATGAGCACATCGGCTGGGTTCAGGGTGTCTCGACCTTCGTCTGGGCCGCCTCGATGCCGTTCACGGGCAGGATCTCAGACAAGCTTGGTAGGAAGATCCCCTCGGCTCTCGGGCTCGGGCTGAAGGCCCTCGGCATATTCGGGGTCTACTTCGGCAAGAGCTTCTACCTGGATCTCGTGTCGGCGGGGATGATTGGCTTGGGTGTTGGCCTATATTACCCGATAATACCCGCCATCTCAACCGACGTCGTGCCATCTGGCGTTAAGGGGAGGGCCATAGGGCTGTACAGGTCGATAAGAGACTACGGGTACTTCACCGGAGCGCTGGCCCTGGGCTTGGTGACGGGGTGGGGGTACAGCTACGCATTCCTGCTGACCGTCGCCCTGCTGGGAGTTGGAGCGATTGCCATAGCCACTGGCGTGAAGGAGACTCGGCCCTTCTGGCCGGCCTACCCGGACGTCGTGAGGCACGCGGAGAAGGTCAAGGAGGCGGTTGAGGTCCTCAAGGAGATGTTTGAGTCCTATAGGGGAGGAGACCTCGAGAGAGCAAAGATGCTCGCCAAGAGAATAAAGGAGCTAGAGGACGCCGCCGACGAGCTCAGGGTTACGATAGACAGGTCTCTGTGGCTGAGCGTCCTGAGGGGGCAGGACAAGGCTGACTTCGCCAGACTCACACAGAGGATCGATCGAGTAGCTGCCTTCGCTCTAGGCTCTTCCAGGCGGCTGCTGCTCGTAGAACCCGGCGAGATCTCAGAGGAGCTGAAGTCCACTCTCTCCGAGTTCCTTGACGGATTGTCTAGAGAGGTTGAGCTTCTTACAGAGGCGTTGAAGCTTATGGGAGAAGATCTGGAGGGCTCTCTCCCCCTCATAGAGGAGGTTGGCGACCTTGAGACGGAGCTGGACGTCCTACATCAGAGGGCGCTGTCAGAACTTGAGGGGCATGCGGAGAGGATCGACGTGCTGACGCTGCTCAACCTCAGGGACTTGGTGGAGTTCCTAGAGTACGCCGCAGACGTGGCCGAAGACGCGGCAGACGTGATGAGGGTGATCGTCTTCAAGCACAGCGCGTGGTCTGTGTAGGAAGGCGAATCCCTACGACGCTGGCGGGGACGAATACTCCGTGCCTAAGGGTGTTGAATAAGCGGCTCCCGCTACCTGAACGCTCTTGCTTTTAACAAAAGACCGCGGTCTCTCTGGGGTTTGCTATGGTCGGTAAAGAGCTCCGCATAGCTAGGATCTTCCGTGAGGGGAGGGCAGTCGTCATAGCAGCAGATCACGGAGTGGCATTTGGTCCGATGAAGGGCATTGAGGACTTAAGGAAAATCGTAGCAGCCTCAGCGGAGGGCGGAGCCGACGCTGTCATGGTAAACTTGGGGGCTGTAGGATACGTAGCAAAGGAGGCCGCCGGAAAGTTAGCGGTCATTGCCAGCCTCCCGTTCAGGAAGAGAGTCGACTTTGGATCCATGATTAAGGCAGCCCTAGGAGCCGGGGTTGATGCTGTCAAGTTAATGGTTTTCACCAACTGCCCGGAAGAGGATGAGTACATCGACGCACTAGCGGATGTTGCTAGAGTCTGCGAGGAGTGGGGCATGCCTCTCATGGCTGAGATGTACCCTCGAGAGAAGAACCTCGATCCCGATGTGGTTGCCAGAGCGGCCAGAATAGCCTTTGAAGTAGGGGCAGACATCGTTAAGACCTTCTACACAGGCGAAGGAGAGAGCTTCAGGGCCGTGGTCGAGTCCTGTCCACTGCCGATACTCGTCTTGGGCGGGCCTAAGGTTGAGAGCGACGAGCAGATGTTGAAGATGGTAAAGGACGCCCTCGATGCTGGCGCCGCTGGGATAGCCTTTGGAAGGAATGTATGGCAGAGAGACAACCCAGTGGCTGCCGTCAAAGCCCTTCGCGCAATAGTTCATGAGGGCTCAAGCGTCGAAGAGGCTCTCAGGGTTTTGCAGGAGGGCTAGCCACGCTGGGAATTCACGATTATTATGTGCCTGACGTGTCCTCTGCCTAGATCCTCATGAATCTCAGCGTTGAGATTGGTGGATTGGGACTGCTAAATCCCTTGATTATAGCTTCGGGACCTCTAACAGCGGATCTCCATACAATTAGGCGCGTAGCCTCCCAAGGGCCTGGGGCTGTGGTAACGAAAACGATAGCCGTCCGACCGGCGTCACCTCCCAGGCCAAACATGTATCGACTCTTAGGGTTCGGCCTCCTAAACTGTGAAGACTGGTCAGAGAAGCCGTTAAGCTACTGGGTTGAGGAGGGAATACCCGGAGCTAAGAAGCTTGGCGTTAAGGTCGTGGCAAGCATTGTCAGCCTTTCCGGGTCGGCAGACGAAGTTGGAGAGCTAGCGGAAGCCGTTTCAGGTGCTGGAGCAGACGCCATCGAGGTGACGTGTCTCTACGACCCAAGGGACCTCC
>CBEVRO010000154.1:0-2806 GCA_965552295.1 uncultured archaeon
CTGGCGTCCACTATACTTCTGATCTCCTCTCTGTACTCCTTGCTGCTGAGTTCGCCTTTGAGCATCTTGTACAGAGCGAGGAAGGCCCTCCTATCAGTCGCGCGAGCGTCCCACCTAGTCGCCAGCGTCCTGACCTCCTCTCTCCTCTCCCACAACTCCTGCAAGTAGATCTTGACGCCCTGAATGAACCTTTCTGCTTCTTTCTCGTCCTTAATGCCTGACTCCTTTAACCTCGCTAGCGCCGACAGGATCCCTCCTACTTCGGCCACCCTCCAGTCCTCCTTCTCGAGGTCAAACTCCGCTAGGCTGCTGAACGTGACGTCCCCCCCGTCGGATCCAAGCCCGACGGCTGCGACCTGCTTCACCACGTACCTTGGCCTGCTGCCGGGCGCCAGGCTGACCGGCGCCATCAGAACCACCACGTCGATTAGCGTGAACAGCTCGCTCGGCATCGTAGATCTGATGACCGCGAGCTCTGGACTGCGAGCGTGGTACGTCAGCGCGATCCTGGTGACCGCCCCTATCCCCCTGAGGTAGGTCTCCAGCTCCATGTCCGTCCTGGCCTCCTCGACCAGGACGAGCTGCGCCCACTCCCTGAGCAGCTTCTTGACCACCTCCTGCAGATCCCTCTCGCCGTACGGCTCCACCCTGTACGTTGCCAGGCTGAGATCCATGTCCGCGTGGGGCTCTAGCTCAAAGCTCTCTGCCACGTACACGACGCTCGCGCGCGGGGGAACCGTCGCCAGGAGCGCGTGGTTGAGGCTGGACTTCGCGCTCCCGGGCTCTCCAAGAACAAGCATGTTCGTCCTTCCGAACAGGAGGGAGAGCAGGGCTATGACGTCTGGATTCGCATTTCCATACCCGTAGGGCGGCGGGAAGGCGAAGTGGAAGAGGCCCGTGGGCATGAGGAAACGTATCGTGGCCTCCTCACGCGAGGATGCCGGCGGGCGGCGCAGCTGAACCCTCAGCACGACGCTCTCACCGCTCGCTAGCTCAATCGACGCTGCGGCCTCCAGGACCCCCTTGATCTCTCGCGCGCCCTCCTGCCTGTACGCGATCATCTGGGCAGCCCTGACCACGTCCCCGGCGGCAAGCCTGATGTTTGTCGTTACGTTGCCGAAGGCGAGGCTGGACGCCATCACGGGCGCATTGGCCGCGAGCTTGAGATCCGTGAGCCCTATCTGCCTGTAAACCTCCACCAGCGGCTGAACAGGGCCCAAGCCGACTACCGTCTGAGCTATTAACTCCCTGAGCGACGCCGTCCTCTGCTCCCCTAGACGCAGTTCCCTAACGATCTCCTTGAGCGCGCGAGAGACGGCATTGTACGCGGATCTCCTGTCCCTGAAGTCGACAACCTCCCCTCTCGAGGCGAGGTAGTCTCTGAGTCTCGCCATCAGGATGTCCAGCAACGCCGATTCTTCGCCAGTCGGTGCCTCTACAGCCAGGACCAGACCATCTGCAGTGCGAACAAGCCTGACTGCAGTGAAGCCGGCGTCGAACCTTGCCATCTCCTCTCCCTCGACCGGTTCGTATGGCGACCAGCCACCCGCGTGGGGGGACCTCTCGACGCGCGGCGACGGCGGTGGCCCCGGGATCGCGCGGGGGATGACCCTCCTCTTGATCGCGGAGAGCATGATGGATCTCAGTTCTGAGGCGCACCTGAAGCACACATCGAGCGGGCGCGGGAGTTCAGGGATCGTTCCATCCCAGTTGAGCAGGCGCAGGATCGTTACGCAGTATTTAGCTGGATCGTGGAGGGCGCGAGCGAGGTTTCTCGGGTGAAACTCGCAGAGCGGACAGACGACTTCTGAGGATGCTATGGCGCCGCCTCTGACAGCCTCCAGGGCCGAGCTCAATCTGCTGGCCAGCGGGGGCGAACCCCTTCGCGCGTGGTGGCTGAAGACCCGCCTAGTCACGTCGAGGTCCTGGCCGAAGAATCTGTACATGACGGTGGGCCCGGCGACGAGTGCAATGTCCGCGCGGGCCTTCGCCATCGACTCCGCCTCGAGGAGGATCGGCCCCAACCTGCGCAGCGCGCCCTCCAAATCCACATCCTCCTCGACTCGGATGGCGAGCGCGTTCACGACCTCACCGCCCTCTCGCACAGCGAGGACGAAGCGGGCCTGACCAGAGGGTAGGCCAGCGAGGAGGAGGTCTGGGCTCAGCCTGCCGCCCACGCTGTACCAGTCGCCGCGAGTGGAGATCTCAACGCGCGTACCTGTGTGGGTCGCGCGTGACAGGCGCAGTCTCATGATCCCGCCCCCGCCCTGACGATGCGCTCGAGTATCTCGAGTATCCCCTTCAATATGTCGGTTAGCGGGGCTAGGAGCCAGGACACGAACTTGTAGAACGCGCCGAACCCTACTATGCCCAGCGTCGCCACAATCAGCGCGACGACGGCCCTCCCTACGCCCACCCTCTCGAACCTCCACCTGAACTCCATGGCCAGGGAGGGGATTATCTCGGCGGCCGTGAGGGCCGCGGCTATGCTGAGCACGAGCCTCCAAAGGAAGACTATGACTGGTGTGATCAGCTCGGTCGCCAGGGAGAGCAGGATTCCAGCCACGCCGCCCACGCCAGACGAGTAGATCTCGAAGAGTCGTCTAACAAAGGGCTCTGCCTCCCAGCCCCTCAGGGACAGCGCGATGCCCAGGGCCATGATGCTCGCGAGGAAGTAGCTGCCGGTCATGTCTCCTAAGTCTCTGGCCATCTGCGCTATGTACTTTGGGGCAAAGAACGCCAGCCTGGCGACTGCCAGCAGCCCCACCAGCGCCAAGACCCAGAGCATCGGCCGACCGAGCAGTCC
>CBEVRO010000155.1:0-2757 GCA_965552295.1 uncultured archaeon
TAGAAGCGCAATCGACAGGTTTGGTGGATTTCGCTCCACCTGCCCTTATGAACCTAGGTGGAGCCCAAGCCCCTAAGGGGCTCCCTTACTGACTCAAGAAGAACGCTTGTAATTCAAGCGATTTTCTTTCACAAATTTTTATCTCTATCTTATATACCGAAGATATCCGGGTACCCGGCCCCGGCCGGGGCGCCCGGCAGATGATGGCTGGGGTAGCCCGGCTTGGGATGCCGGGCGTCCGCTCACCCGCTATTTCTTGAAGAGTTCCCTGAGGGCCTTGATCCTCGGACGGATGATTGAGTAGAGGTGTCGTCTCCCAGTTCCCACCTGACCCTCATGGCGCCAGCGATCAAGTCAGCCAGCTGGATGCCCAGATCTGCACTTGAGTCGACGTGCCTGATCTTCAGCCTCACAGGAGGGCGGTGAAGAGCCTCCTCGGTGAACCTCAGCTTCCTCCAGAGGTAGTCGTTGAACTCCCATATTGACTCTTCGCCCATGGACCTGTCGTACACTACTGTGAGGGTTCCCTTGACGCTCACCCCCGCGTCCCTGAGGACGCTCCACAGGACGTGATGCGCCAGCAGGTAGTTTCTCAGAACATCTGCCTTGGACCTCAGATCCTCATTGACCGTCTCCTTGTCGAGCACGAGCCCACCGAGGACCAAATCCTCCAACCTCTCGTTCTCAACGACTCTGCGGAGGACATATTCAGCGACATCGAAGCTAGCCTTCCTCCTCCAAGCGAACTTTACCTCGGGCTCCGCATAGCCTCTCCTCCTCAGCGTCTCCCTGATCCTCTGCATCTCCTTCCTGAGCCTCGCCGCAGAGCCCGTGAAGACCCACCCCACCGCGAAGTACCGGCTGCCCCTCTCCCTCATTCGCCTAAAGCCCAGGTCACCGGACTCGTCGACGAAGAGGTGGGCCAACGGGGGTCTCCGCTGGCTCCATCAAATTAATGCGGCGCGGCGGCTTCGATTCTTCGACATGACATCAGAGGTTGGCGTGCGCATGAACAGCTTCCTTCCTACATGGACGATCTTTGCCTCAGTTTCACTCGGCTCACAGGCTTAACTCCTGTCGAGCTTGATCTCTCAGCAGGCTCTTGAGCTTGGAGAGATCCCATAGCTCTATGTTGACCTTCCTCGCATAGCGTATCGCCCCCTCAGTGAAGCCCGAGGTAGAGACTAAGATCCCCTTCTCAATGCAGAGGTCCTGAATCTCCTCCCTTAGCTTCATTACAGCATCCTTTGTGACGGGAGAAGCGTGGCGCTTGCACTCGACAGCCACTTTAACCTCTCCGAGGGGAGTCGCGTAGGTCGCCAATACATCTATCTCGTGACTGACACCAGAAGCCCCCCTCAACTTCACGTTCCTCTGGACCCTGTACCCTCTCCCCCTGAATACGTCTGCGACGACTTCCTCCAGTTCTCGCCAATCACCGCGCGATGAAAACGCGCCCACGCGATAGGCGCTTTCGGGCCTTCTCAGCCCTCTCTCTTGGGTGTCCCGCCCTCGCATTAGATCCCTGACAGCCCTGAAGAGCAGATAGAAGCTGAGCAATGGAATCGATATCGGGAACGTCATGAGGATCAGGAAGAGAAGGAGAACTCCCTTGGCGCGCTCGCGCGATTCTGGTTCCGGCTCTGTTTGTCTCAGAACAAATTCCCGATCCTCACCAGCATTCTCCTCGTAAGCATATCGCGAGAAAACATCCTCTAGCGCCTCATTTGTCTCTTCTAGGTTCCTAAGGTTCCCCACTCTCCCCTAACCACCCAGTGAAGCTTAACAAAAAAGGCTAACACTGCGTGTTAGAGTTCACTTAGATGAGCCCAGTCCTCTTCAGCCACCTTCTCAGGTTCTCCGGCCTGAACCTGCCCAGCCTTGCTTAGGGAACCGCTATAGTGCCCTGATACGTGGCTAACTCATTGTAATCCTTGTCCATCAGCGTTAGAGAGATCTCATTCAGTCCTGCCGGGATACCATAAATGGAGACCCCAACCCTCAAATCCACGGCCTCTCCGGGCTCGACCACGCCCTCCCCAAAAACGAATCCTTGTCCGCTCTTGCTGGAGATCATGTAATCGACCCACTCGACTATGGCTGGCAGGTCTCCGTCATTGCAGACACTCACGACAAGCTCAGAAGTCCTATACCCTGAGTAAGACTCCTCCCAGCTAGCAGAGACGCCCACCACCTCGAGGGCCGGGCCGCTGAAGGTCACCTCGCCCATGAAGACAACCTGGCTGGGGAATGACCTCTTGACAGCGAGCGTGTACGTGCCTGGAGGTGGTATCTCTCCATATCCGGCCATTCGCAAGCACACCTTCTCCCTCCCATCGATGAGGTCGTCGCTATACACAAATTCCCGGCCCACAGTATTTCCGTCTGGACCCGAGAGTATCACTTCGTAGCTGTGGCCAGACGTGCTGAGGATAGTTACGGAGAGGCAGGGTACGCCGTCCTCCACCGTTGGGTAAATCTCCTGGACGCTCAACTCCTGCTCTGGAGGAGGCGTTGTTGTGGGCGCCGCAGTCTCTTGGGGCTTCGTAGTCACGGGTATCGTAGTCGCTGGCGGGAGGGTTGTAGATGCTGGTCCAACGGCAGCCTTCAGCCCAAAGAAGAGAGCGAGCATTCCTATCGCGGGCAGCATGATCAGAACCCCTAGAACCTTTGAGGCAGTCCCAGGGCGAGTGACGAGGTATATCCCGATCGCGATGGCAACTAACTCGACGGGAACTGTGGCTACGAAGAATCCCG
>CBEVRO010000156.1:0-2741 GCA_965552295.1 uncultured archaeon
AGTTCTCCAGCGGGTACTTTGAGATGGACTTCCTCGTCAACGACCTGGGAATACCAACTGTGGCGTACGGTCCGGGAGATCCCGAACTAGCGCACACGCCTGAAGAACGCGTCTCGAAGCGCCAGATAGCGATTGCCTCGAGAGTGTACGCGGCGGTCGCGGTCGCCCTAGCCGCAAAGGCCTGAGGTCACTACCTACGCTCTACCTAGCTAGGAACGCCTCCTGCTGATGAACTCTCCATAGCCGGGCTCTGCCTCTACAGAGCCGTCTCTAGCGACCACGCGACCTCGAACTAGCGTCATCGCGACCCTGCAAGATACCTCAAGGCCTTCGAACGGAGTGTAGTCGGCCACTGACTTCATGTCCTCACGCCCGATCCTCCCACAGTGCGAGGTGTCAATGACCACCAAGTCGGCATCCTTTCCTACGGCTATCCCTCCCTTCCGGTGGTCGATTCCCAAGATCTTCGCTGGCATTTCCGAGGTCGCCTCCACGAATCTATTGAGGCTTATCCTACCCTTGGCGACTCCCTCGCTCCACAGCACCACTACGACCGTCTCTAGGCCAGGCAGACCGGCTGGGACGTCCCAGGGAGTGTCTCCGACCTTCTTCTCTCGGGAGAAGGCGCAGTGGTCGGTCGCAACGGAGTCTATCAGACCGGAAGACAGGGCCTGCCAGAGCGCGGCCGCGTCTCGCCCAGTCCTAACGGGTGGAGTAACTATCAGGAGCGGCCCCAGCCTCTCGTAGTCCTCTACCGTCAGCACCAGGTGGTGAGGAGTTACTTCTGCTGTAGTCTGAGGGTGGATCTCCTTCGCCGATCTGAGCGCCTTAACTCCCGCCTCCGTTGAGACGTGACAGATGTGCAGCCTACAGTTGGCTTCTGAGGCGAGGATGGCGGCGTCGAGTATGGCTTTGGCCTCAGCGATGTCCGGTCTGGAGCTGCTGAACTCCTCCATCCCACCGCTCCACCCAGCCTTCGCCTCAGAGACTGACCTGCTGACGATCTCCCTGTCCTCGGCGTGAACTGAGATCAGGGCATCTGCCTCGGCTGCTAGGCGCATGGCTCTGAGGAGCGTGGGAGAGTCTGGAATGGGGTCGGGCTCGCACATCATTATCTCTCCGAGGCCAACCGAACCCTGAGCCAGGATGTCGGGGATCTCATTCAAGTCGCCCTCCTTGTGTATCTCCCCACAGTATAGCGCGAAGTCCACGACCGACTCACTATTCGCTCGCTCTAGCTTCCTCTTGAAGACGTCCACGCTCGCGGTGTGCCACTCTCCTACAGAGGCCATGTCGGCGACAGTCGTCACCCCGCCTACGGCTGCCGCAGCAGTCCCTGACCGGAAGGTCTCCCGTATCCAGCCCGGAGAGAATATGTGGACGTGGGGGTCGACGGCGCCAGGAAGCACGACCTTTCCGGAGAGGTATATCACTTCATCCGCGTCGGGCATAGCTGGCTCTTTCCCAAAAGCTGCGATTACCCCGCCGTCGACTCCAATGCAGATGTCCCTGAGCTCGCCCTCTAGGTAGACCCTGCCGCCCTTGAGCAGAAGGTCTATCAAGTTGACCCCTCCGCTCCGGCCCGGAGGTGCTTTTAAGTCGCAGGGCGATCGCACGCGTGGGTTCAGGGGTAAGACGGCTGTTGTAGACCTAGACGATGGTAGCGTGAAGCTTGTAGAGCTGGACAAGCAGATGCTAGCTCGATACATAGGCGGCAGGGGCGTGGCCCCGGCCCTCCTGTACTCCCTCTTGGAGCCCGAGCTAGATCCCCTGTCTCCTCGCAACGTCTTGATATTCGCTACGGGACCGCTCACCGGCGCCGCCTGGCCGTCGGCCTGCAGGTATGTGGTCACTGCCAAGTCGCCCCTCACCGGAGGCATTGGCTACTCCAACGCTGGAGGGTTCTTCGGGCCCAGGCTCAGAATGGCCGGGATCGACTTCATCGTGGTGAGGGAAGCTTCCAGGCGCCCGGTCTACTTGGTGGTAGAGAGTGGGCGGGTCGAAATAAGAGACGCATCAGACCTCTGGGGCTTGCCCACGGGCCGAGTGATCAGGGATCTCACCTCAGAGTTCGGACCACGTTCCAGCGTGACTGCGATAGGGCCTGCCGGGGAGAGGCTGGTCAGAATCTCGGCTCTGATAAACGACGGAGGTAGGGCTGCGGCCAGAACTGGTATGGGGGCAGTGATGGGCTCAAAGAGGCTCAAGGCGGTCGTCGCCATTGGGAGTAAGCCCGTAGAGGCGGAAGATCCAGAGAAATTCAGGGAGATCTCTAGGCTGGCCTTCGAGAGGGCTACCAGCTCTAAGGTCGAGAGCTTATCGAAGTATGGTACTTCCTTCTTAGTCGCACTGAAGAACGAGATCGGCGACCTTCCCACCAAAAACCAGTACGACGGAGTGTTTGAAGGCGCTGAAAGTCTCACTACAGAGTTCATGCACAAGGTCCTGGGCATCAAGAAGGCCGCCTGCTTCTCCTGTCCAATCGGGTGCGGCAGAAAACTAAAGCTGAGCTATGACGGCACGGAAGTAGAGCTAGAGGGCATGGAATACGAGACCATAGCGTCTCTGGGCTCAAACTGCGGGAACGCCGACCCTAGGGCCGTGGCCGAGATGAACCTCCTCTGCAACGAGCTGGGTCTCGACACGATCTCGATGGGAGCGGTCATCGCCTGGGCGATGGAGTGCTACGAGAGGGGCCTGCTGACGAAGGAGGACACTGGAGGGCTGGAGATAAGGTGGGG
>CBEVRO010000157.1:0-2656 GCA_965552295.1 uncultured archaeon
AGAGCTGGCCACACCTATGGCGCGTAGGATGGGCACGATAAACCGATTTCGCCCTCCGCCACGTCGACGGCAACTCTAGCATCGAGCCGCCACAATTTAATGTCCGCATCTAGACCGACGACACGAGGAGTTAGCATTGCTGAGCTGTCTCTCTTCGACCCTCTTAGCACTCAGGCTGCGCCTAAAGAGACCCAGCGTCATAATAGTGGCTCACGGCGATGTCGACGGGGTCCTCAGCGCCGCCATAGCGGCCAGATCCGTTGGAGGCAATCCTGAGTTTCTATTCTCAGGGCCTCGCAGCGTCCACAGGGCCCTCTCCCTGATCCCTCCGGGTCCCGGGAGGCTAATCCTCGTCGACATCGGAGTGAACGCAAATCGGCTGGACGAGCTAGAAGCACAGCTGGAGCGTCTCAAGAGGTCTGGCTGGTCGATAATATGGGTGGACCACCATCAGTGGCCTGAGAACGCCGTGGAGAGGCTATCCAAGCACGCGGATCGAGTGATAGTGAGGCCCTCCCCGAGCGCGGCGAGGGTGGTCCTAGAAGAACTCAGCGGAGACGGTTACTGTCAGGAGCTTGTTAAGATAGCGGATGACGCGGATACGGCAACATATCGGACCGAGTTCGCTAGGATGTTCAGGCCGCTCACCAGAAATCACAGGAAGAGGATGTACCTGCTCAGGGCCCTTCTGGAGGGCCGTCTCGAGGATGAGAACATAAGGAAGTGGGGCATGGAGAGCGTGGACAGAGAGCGAGAGAGTGTGAAGAGGGCTCTGAGGACAGCTCAGGTGAGGACGACCGCGTCGGGGAGGAAGTACGCTTTAATAGACCTGAAACCTCGCGGAGGGCCTGGCTCCGCCGTGGCGAAGAGAATGGCGGCAGAGCACGGGGTCGCCTTCTCTCTGGTGATATACTCCTGTGAGAGGTTCTCCCTCTACGCAGGAGCCGAGAAGAACATCAACCTCAGGCCAATATGCGAAGAGCAGGGTGGGGGAGGGCACCCTTACGCGTGCGGCGGAAGGATCAGGCTGCCCGCCTACAAGAAGCTGCTCTGCTGCCTATTAGGCAAGAGGTACATGCCCAAGGAGATTCTAGACCTGATAAAAAAGGTGGAGGAGAGTTTCTAGTAGCGGGCCTCCAACACCTCTCGCCTGAGCCCGGGGAACTTGGAAAGCCACTCTCTCCTCTCGGCCTTTAGCTCAGAGACCAGTTTGTAGAGCGTCGGCCAGTCGTAGTGCCTGGCCGGGTTGAACTTGGATAAGTTGACTCCCGGAACGTATTCGGCCACGTCGACCTCAAGAAGCGGGTCTCGACTCCACCTGACCTCTCCTCTCAGGATCCCAGCGATTATCCTAGCCATCTCCGGAATCTGCACTCTGAGAACTGGCTTCAAGACACGACCGCCCCTCCTCAGCTCGCCCACACCGCCCGTGTTGATGACGTAGACGGACACCGCGTCCTCGTGCCTCTTGAAGAACTCGTACATCCAGTTCCCCTCGTAGGCTGGGTCCCCGATTATGAAGGGGTTCGTGCCAACCTCTCTCACGGATTGACCTGCCCTCTCTGGATCGGCGGCCGAGGTTATGACACTCTCTCCGAGCATGAAGGCGGCGGCCGCCTGCTCCGGGTTCAGTCTAGCTGCTATGGGCACCACCGTGAACCTCCTAGTGATGAAGATCACAGCTATCCCGTCAAGCTCTGAGGGGTCCAAGATGTCAATGTGCTTGGAGGCGTGCTCCCCGAGGTTGCAACGGGGCACTATGGCCCTTCCGTTCGAGGTTAGGCTGTAGTCCTCCAGGTGAACCCGGCCCCTCCAGTCCACGGCCACGTTCTCGAAGATCACGTTGGGCTTCATCACGGCATCGTACAGCTGAGGCAGGACATCTGGGTTGAGCCCCTCGGTCTTTACGAAGAACGCGTTCTCCGTCCCGAGGAACGAGCCGTCCATCCTGAGGAAGATTACGTCGTCCTGTATCATCTCGACGCTCTCACCCTCTCTGTCTAGGAAGTGAGTGTGGCACGTGTGCGTGGTCTTGCCCGTGCCGGATAGGCCGAACAGAATGACGAGGTACCTCCTCAGCTCGCCGTCCCTCCGCACTCTCACGAGCTTTGCCCCAGCGTGGAGCCCCAGCATGCCCCTCTTCTTGGCCTCCCACATGCCCATCCTCAGGAAGCCCTTCTTCACCTCGCCGAAGTAGTCCGAGCCGAGCACCAAGGTCAGCCTCTGCTCTGGGAACACCAGTATCTGCGTCTCAGGCCACTCGGGCACGTCGATGAGAGTCAGCTCGGGGCCCGTCGCCCCCTCGGGGTCGAACATCAGGGTTGAGAACATGTGGGCCAGCCTGACGTTGGCCCTGTTCTCCACGCTGACGTAGAGCCTGCAGAGAGGGGAGAACTCAGAGTTCTGCCCCATCCTCCTCTCAACGAGAACAAGTGGCGCCTTCTCGAGGTAGCTGGAGAGCTTCTCCAGCGTGTCGTCAAGGCTCTCTGCGATTCTTACCTGGTCGGGAGTCAGCTCCCTCTGCAGAACCTCTGGCGGGCCTATGTATAGGGTCTTGCTGGCGCTCCTGCTCCTGATGTAGGTGAAGAACGCCATGGCCCCGAAGTCCGTCAGGGTTGCGTGAATCCTGGCCGCTTCAGCTGCCTGCCACGGAGTG
>CBEVRO010000158.1:0-2639 GCA_965552295.1 uncultured archaeon
ATAGACTCAATAAAAGCAAGAATTTTGGATGCAGTATTTGTGTATACTCCATATGAACATTTAACTTCAAGAGTGTACTCTGCAGAAATGTACCATTCTCCCACGCGTGAGTGCTGTGAGAGGTATGAGGGGTATTTGGAATCGCTGGGGATAGAAGTCAAATCTATAGAAATTTCTGATGTTGAAGCTATCAAAAGAAAGCTGAATATACCGCATAGCATGTGGAGCTATCACATGTTGATAATAGACGGTTACTATGTGGAAGGGCCCATTCCAATCGCGCGAGATGAAGGCAGAGCAGATAAGGGCCACTGGTGCTAAGATCGTAGTCACAGCCCGCGAGAACTGTTTACAGCAACTTAGAGACCTCAGCGAGCACTATGGACTTGGCGTGGAGGTCAGGAGTCTGGCAGAACTCACGGCCGAGGCTCTGGAACTATGACTGGGCTCTATGGGGTCTGCCTAAGAGGAGCGTCCTCACCATGAGCAGGACGTTGGCGGTCGTGAGCAGGAGCCCGCCGTCGTCGCCTATAGCGACAGCGGCCCAGAGCGGTATAGTCCCCACGACCCCGAGGATGGCTCCGAGGGCTTTGGAAACGAGTATTATGCCGAGGTTCTGCCACGCCTTCCTCACAGCGACCCTCGACAGCCTGAAGAGCCAGGGCAGCGTCCCCAACCCAGCGACCAAGGCCACGTCCCCAGCCTCTATCGCCGCCTCTATGCTACCCACGGCCACGCCCAAGTCCGCGGCGGCCAGCGCCGGAGCGTCGTTTATTCCGTCGCCAACCATGGCCACGGGAGCGTCAAACCTCCCCCTGAACTCTTGGATCAGCCTCACCTTGTCCTCCGGGGTGAGTTCTGGGTAGAACTCGTCCACTCCGAGAGCCTTCACTACCGTCTCTGCGCTCTCCCTCCTGTCGCCAGTCAGCACGACTACGTTCATTCCCATGGCCCTCAGCTCTCTGATCACTTCGACCGCCTTTGGGTTCACCTCGTCGCCCAGTATGATCGCTCCCGCGTGCCTCCCATCTGCTGCCACGTGAATGACCATGCCTTGGTTCGAGATCTCCGGCGCCTCAAGGCCGGACTCTAGCAGCAGCTCCCTCTTGCCCACCAAGATCTGCTTTCCGTCGACCCTGCCCGCTATGCCAACTCCGGGGATCTCCTGAACCTCTGTAGGAGCTGATAGCTTCAGTCCCCGCTCTCTAGCCTCCATCGTAATTGCCTTCGCTATTGGGTGCTCAGAGGCGATCTCAAGCGACGCCGTCAGCCTGAGGATCTCTTCAGAAGTGAAGTCTCCGCTCGAGATCACTTGCCTGACTTTGGGCTTACCCAGAGTGACTGTGCCCGTCTTGTCCAAAGCAACGACGCGGATCGACGATGCCTTCTCTATGGGCAGGGTCCCCTTGAACAGTACGCCCCTCTTGGCAGAGATGGCCAGCGAGGCGAGCGTAGTCGCAGGGACGGCCACCAAGAAGGCGCTGGGGCAGGATACCGCTATCAGAGCTATGCTCCTCTCCAACCCTAGGTATACTGTCGAGACCGCCGCCAGAGCCAGCATGACAGGCAGGTACACCTTTGAGAACCTGATGACGAGCCGCTCAGCCTTGGACTTCCTCTCCTTGAACCTCTCCACTAGAGTCAGCATCTTCGACAGGAGAGTCTCTCCCCCGCCCCTGACTGCTCTGACTACGAGCGAACCCTCGAGCAGCAGGGACCCGGCGTATACGAAGCTCCCTTCGGAGGCTTCGACGGGTATGGGCTCTCCTGTGACTATAGACTGATCGACGCTCCCCCTTCCTTCCTCCACCACTCCATCCACGGGAACTCTGTCGCCCCTCGCCACGATTACCCGGTCTCCCGCCCTTATCTCCTCTGGCCCCACCTCGAGGACCTCGCCGTCTCTGACTACCTTGGCAGATCTGGGCATGTACTCAATGAGTTCTCTGAGCCCCGCCTCCGCTCTCTCCATGGCCAGGTGCTCTAGGAGTTCGGCTATCCCGTAGAGGCCGAGGACCATCGCACCCTCAATGTGCAGATTCAGCCTGTAGGTGAGGACGCCTACAAGAACCATCATCCCTGCGACCACATGCTCGATTGTGAGCTCTCTCTCCTCAATGATCTCGTAGATCGCAAAGATCGCCACCGCCGCGATGACGGAGGGGAGCGTGTAGGCCTCGTAAACCTCAACTCCGAGTTCGTGAAGCAGCACTGAGCCAAACGCGAGTGTGGTTATCGCGAGCCAACCAGCTTTTTCTCTCAGCTCTCGACCTAGCCCCATTGTCTCAGCACCAGCTTAGCCGTGCAGCATCCTCCCGAGAGGTCGAGAAGGGCTTGAAAAAACTGTTTCGTGATTAATCGCTTGAACAGATAGCTTTAGAATAGCGGATCGCGGCGCCAGATAGGTGCCAATTGGCGGGTTATTCCTCATAATCTTCTTAACTTGTGTTATATTCCGTGACCGACGCGAGGCCGGGGCGTGGGAGCACGCGTTTGTGATCTCAAAGGCCTACTACCACCTTCAGAATCCTGCAGGCAATCGAGGCGCTGCCTGAGCCTCTACGCCCCGACCTGAGCAAGCAAGCTGGAATACTCTGCAGCACGCTGGGTTTTCGTAGGGATAGTCGCTTCCAGTACAC
>CBEVRO010000159.1:0-2628 GCA_965552295.1 uncultured archaeon
GCCTTGAAGAAGGTGAGGGACATCCTGCTCCTCCGAGCGGGTCTGGAGGGAATGAGGAGGGCCCAGGCCCCGGAGCCAGCGTGGGCGAGGGAGCTGGCGCGGGGCCCGCGCAGGGCGAGGAGGGAGGCGCACCTCCAGTCGGCGGAGGGCCTGGCGAGACCCCTCTGCCTTCTCCATCGACGACCACTCAGGAGCCTTTTGAGGGCGGAGGGCCCGAGAGCACCATCACTCTACCCGGAGTGGGAGTGACGCTTCCCGTCTGGATGGCAGTCGCCCTCGGGGTAGGAATCCTCCTCATAGTTGCGGGAGTAGTCCTATCTGCTAAGCGGGCTTGAGACCCTTCTCCTCTCTCCTCTTTTGGAGCGACTCACCTCGCAATCTCGAGAGACTCGACTGCTTTATTCCACACAAGCTGAGAGACAGAACCTTAGCACTCGTCGCTTTCCTCCTTTACCTGTTCATCGACCTGTGGGCAGATGATCATTATCGTGAAGGACTGTGTGAGTGCTAACGCACTTTCAAACTGCTAACTGAATTAAATACGGCTCGCTAGATCGAGCCATTGTTGAGGGTTCTGAGACCCTTTGATCCTTGGAGGAGCCCGCTGTGCACGTGCCCGCGTCAGCTCACACTGAACCCATATACCGGATGCGGACACAAGTGCGCCTACTGTTACATAACGGCGTACGTGAGAGACGCGTTCAATCCAAGGCCGAAGGAGAACCTCCTCTCCGACTTAGTCAAGGACCTCAAGAAGATCGGTCCAGGAACGCTCGTCTCAATGAGCCTCAGCTCAGACCCGTACACGCCTCCCGAGGAAGAGCTGGGCCTCACCAGGAGGGCTCTAGACCTGCTGATCAGAGCAGGGGCCAGGGTGTTGGTCGTAACCAAGTCCGACCTCGTAACGAGAGACGCCGACATCCTAGCTAAGGGTTCCACAGCAGTCATGGTGACCGTGACCACTATGGACGATAGCGCCGCCAGAGCCATAGAGCCTGGTGCTCCCCTGCCAAGGAGGAGAATTCGTGCCATGTCTCTGTTGGCCGAGAATGGGATACCCGTGGGCCTCAGACTGGATCCCATAATCCCGGGGGTGACGGACTCAGAGGAGTCCCTCGCAGAAGTCTTAGAGGCCGCCAAGTCAGCTGGAGCGTCGCACGTGGTCGCATCGACCTATAAGGCGAGGCCTGATAACCTGATCAGGATGATGAAAGCCCTTCCAGAGCACGCAGAGCGGCTAAAGTCGCTCTACATTCGGGGCGAGCGGATCGGGGGTTACTGGTACCTTCCAAGATCCACTAGGAGGGAAATCCTGCGGAGAGTCAGGGGCCTTGCCCTTCAGGCAGGCCTGACCTTCGCCACCTGCAGGGAGGGTATGGTTGATATGAACTCCGGGGGTGTAGCCTGCGATGGGTCGCACCTCACACTCCGAGGCATCAAAGGTCCAGCTGGCATAAACGGATATTAGGAAACACAGAATCCGTTGAGCTTCAGAGAGCCGGGTGTGCCCTAGTGGGGTTGAGCGCGTTCTTCGTGTTTGACGCTTTTACCGAGTTCTTCAGCGCATTTACAGCGCTAGCTGTGGCCTACTACGCGATCAGAGCTCACAGAGTCCTCGAGGATTCCCGAATGCTTGCCCTGAACCTGGGCTTTGCCATCCTAGGCGCGGGGATGCTCTTGCATGGGGGTATCAAGGTCAAGATAGCCTTGGCCGTCCTCTCCGGCGTGAAGACGCCGCCCGCTCGGATGCTGCCTGAAGTTAGGATAGGCTACGTAATCGCCTTCGCGACTCAGTTCGCCGCCTACATCCTCATACTCATAGCCATGCTCGCAGGGGAGAGGAGACTTGAGGAGTCTCTCCTGATTCCACCGCTGGCCATCCCTCTCATAGAGTACGACGCAAGGACCGAGGGATTACTCGCGCTCCTCACCGCACTTATCGCCATAAGGGCTGGGCTGAGCTACTCTGAGTCAGACTCCAAGTGGACTGCCCTAGTGGCCGCCGGCTTTGCCCTCATGGCTCTGAGCCACGCTCTGCTGGTCTTCGGCGGACCAAGGCTCCTCGTGACCGCCGACGTCTCGCGACTGCTCGGCTTCGCGTGCCTGCTCTGGATGCTCGTTGGAGTGTCTAGGGTGGGAGAGTGACCGCCAAGCAGAGGTACAGGTCGAAGATGAGGATCTGCTACGACATGCTCAGAGTGATTCAGGAGGAAGGGGGCGAGGCAGGCCCCACCAGGATACTCTACGGCGCCAACTTGTCCTATGAGCGTCTAAAGAAGTACTTGGCGGAGCTGAAGGACAAGGGTCTCATAGAGGAAGTGCAGACGGACGGAAAGACCGTCTACAGGCTGACGGACAGCGGAAGGATGTTCATAGTGCAGTTCAGAAAGATGATGGAGTTCGCCAGGGCCTTCGGGATGATCTTGTGAGGGCGGTCGGAGACTCGGCAAACTCATCAGCCCCTCAGCCGGTTGATCCTTCCTCATCCCGCCCTAATGTGCATGCACAGGGAGACCTATTTTTTCCTATCCCTGACTGATCCTGAGTTCTGCCTTCTCCCACTCGGGAGGAGATGTCCGCTCGGCCTCCTGAATGACCCGATCGCACACGTCGGCCGTGAGCCAGAAC
>CBEVRO010000160.1:0-2621 GCA_965552295.1 uncultured archaeon
GTGACGGGCTCATAGACCATCCGGATGACTTCAGCGGCCGTTGGCATGGGGCTGATTGGTACAGGGCTGTCGTAGATGTATGTACGCAGGAATATCACTGTCGCGGCGAGCCTAGCGAGTTCTGGCTTCGTGCAGTCGAAGACATTCTGGGCGATGTCATTATCAACCACTGTCGTGTATACAGCAAATCCAGAGAGGAGCACAACCTTTAGCTCTGGATCGCAGGGGTCGAGGTGCCACGGCATTATGAGTTCCGGGTCCTCCGGACTATCCCAGATCTTTCTCAACACCATTCTGGTTATCCTTAACAGATCCCTAGTCTTCTGCAGCTTAGTCCTTTCTATAATGTCGCGGAGGGTTGAAATGTAGTCTGGGTGGTATGGATATGTGGGGGGCTCTTCGTTGGTTCCCATTACCTTATCTGCAATCGGGGCGATCTTTCCGAAGATGTCCTGATTTGCCTGGTACTCAGCTCTGAGAAATTCGGCAATCCGTCTGCCCTCTTCGTCGTTAATCCTCTGAAAGAGTCTCTTTCTCAGTACGTGTATTAGGTCCTGGGGGGTGAGGGGCATAGTCAATCTGGCGGCCACACGTCTCGCGGCGCTCCACATGGCGTTCACATAATTCTTCTCTGGCTCGTGAATGGGTTCCATTTCGATTATCTGACCTGTATCGTGCTGAGCTTTGACTGGAAACGTGATCAAAACCACAGCCTTAGTCCCAAGCACAGCCTCGACGAGGTTCCCTAAGAAGAAAGGTAGGTTCTTGGCATACCTCTGTTCGCTCTCATCGCTAGAGTTCTTGAGGATTATGCCATAGTCCACCAACTCATCTATCAGAATTATGACGGGTCGGTTTCCGATGACCCTCCTTATGGTCGGAACATCTGGGGCCGTTAGCTTTTCATCGTCCACTCTAATTGCAGAGTAATTTCCGAGGGCGTGTCCTAGATACCCCCAGATGGTGCGAACCTTGTACGCCCCAAAATCTAAAGGCTTCGAGGGCCTAGCTGAGAGTTCATTGGCCCTCCCGGAGATTACTACGACCTCGACACCTCCAGCAGACTCTACCTTGTCAGCAAGCTTAGAATCGAGTATTTGGAGGGATTGCGGGCTTCTGAAGGCGTGGTAGAACGTCAGCAGCGTGTGCGTCTTCCCACCGCCAAACAGTGAGTAGAGAAGCCAGACGTTGTTTCCCTTCTCCCCACGCAAGACGCGAATGACGTTGTTAAGCACCTCTCTCATAGCTGGCGATAGGTAGGTCCGCCTGAAGAACTCCACAGGGTCCCTGTAGATCTCTGGGGCTGTACCTAAGACCACATCGTGAAGTTCTAGAGCTTGCCGCTCATCGAGAGTGGGGTCGTGCACGTCATCCCACAGCTCGCAGGTAGACTTCACTCCCAACGCGATCACCCCACGTACTCTCCCAAGGGACCGGGCAGGGCCCCTAACTTACTGAGCAAGTCTTCACATAGCTTAAGTTCCGGATCCTCTGATGGGAGAATCACGCTAAGGATCTTCGCCATTACTAGGGCTTCTTCTACGGCGTCTGGGTTTATCGAAGATAATTTCTCCCTTTTTTCCAAGAGCCTTTGAGCAGGTAATATCTGACCCCAGTACTCCAGCAGGTGGAGTGCATCTACTGAATTAGCTATTATGGGATTGGAGATAGATATGTTCCTTTGTCTCAGGAATTCCTCCAACTCCCTCCGATCCGTTGAGGGTGGCTCGAAGAGCGTGAATGCCTTGCCTGGCCTGACAATCTTGGCCTCTACGTAGTACCTCGGGTCTGCCACCTTCGTAGCTATGCTGAGTATTGTAAGGTCAGAGCGGTCAAGCTGCTTTCTTCGCCGCCGTTCGCGACCACTCCTGCGCGAGCGTGCATTAGACTTCCTCTCTCCAAACAGGGCCTTCACGAGGATGTAGAAGAGTCCCTCTGAGGATCTTACCTCTCCAGCAGTTCCGGCTTTCTCACTTAGAGCGAGGGCTATAGCCTTGGCTGTTAGAGGGTAGACATATCCCTTCACGAGGTCTTCTTCTACTTCTGATCTAGGCATCCTCCGGGTTCGTTTGATGCTTCCTTGGATAGGTTTGTATATCTCAATTTGACCCTTGGGTCCAAAAAGACGCTCATACTTGAGAAATTCAGAGAGAACCACGCCCATCGTGCTCACAAGGATGTCGCGTCCCGTGAACCTCTCTAACATCTTCTTTGCAAAATTAGAACTCTTCTCCAAAGCCTCAGGATATACATCGCGTACACTCGCGTCACCTTTGGCGCCTTTCCTCCACACCACCGCTATTGAAGTATCTAAGGCTAGCTTTCCCCTAGAGATCACCCTTTGAGCCGATTCTGAGGCTATTGGAAATGCTGCAGTAACTCTGAGCTTTGCTCCCTCCCAGCCAGCCTTAAGTAATGCTCCCCAGGCGTCAGGATCGGTATGCGCATAATAAGTAACAAGAATACCAGAATCCTCCAATAAATTTGACATCGTAACGAAACTTTGTGTGAGTAGTTCTAGAAAATGCTTCTTACCCGCATCCATATTAGCACCGATCCTAGGAGGGTTCAGGGACACCTCCCGTGATGCAAATTCCTCCCACTGAGTTCTAATCTCCCTC
>CBEVRO010000161.1:0-2618 GCA_965552295.1 uncultured archaeon
CTTTTTTAGAAGGCCTCTCTATTCCCGGCGGAATGGCCCTCGAGAGTCACCTCATCGTCGAACTCTATCAAGTTGCAGAGAGTGAAGTCTTAGACTCTCCAGAACTCATGGAGCGTCTCTTGCGAGATCTGGCCGAGAGCCTTGGCCACGAAGTTCGTGCAATCCACGTCCACGAATTCGAGCCCTACGGAGTCAGCGCGCTGCTCCTGACGGAGAAGGGCTACGTGGCTGTTCACACATGGCCGGAGCACGAATACGCAACCGCCAACATAGTCGGCTTCTCCGTTGAAGGGGAGGAGGATTTCAGCTGGACCTCCAGCGCCTTAGAGTTTCTTAGAGAGAGGCTCAAGCCCGAGTTTGACAGCATCGTTGAGATTAAGAGTGGACGCATAGGGAGGCATAGACCTTGACAGAGGCTGGCAAGGGCGTAGCTGAGAAGCTGAGGAAAGCCTACGCTCTGTTTCTAGAGTACGATAGGAAGTCAAACATAAGAGCAGCGACTATGTATTACGGTAAGAGCGTCGAAGAGGCGGAGCGAGCCTGGAGTATCCTCTACAAACCCTCCTACTTCGAGTTCGAGTCGCTAGCATACGGGCTCCTTAGGCTGGGTCACGTCAGAGCTCTGGTTAGGGCCGCCCTCATTCTCCCTGAGAAAGCGCTAAACGTGGCTCGAGCCCTTGAGGAAGTCGGCATCCTTGAGCTCATGGACGACGGAAGCGTGAAAGTCGTTGTGGAGCCATTCAGAATCAGAGACCTTGACCCCAGCATATTAGATATCGTGCCCGAGATCAAAGCTGACTTTGGACTCGATCAGCTTCAATGTTCCCGAGAGAGCCTCCTAGCAAGGATTTCGGAGATAAACAAAGATCTTCCCTTGGATGGCAAGTCTGTTGCGCTGATGGGCGACGACGACTTCCAGAGCCTAGTGCTGGCCGGCAGCTTCGACGTCAGGGTTACTGTTTTCGAGCTAGACGAGAGAATACTCGCTGCCATCGCAAAGATAGCCGAGAGGAAGGGCTTCTCGGTAGAACTCGTCAGGCACGACCTGACAGAGCCTCTCCCAGAGAAGCACAAGAACTCGTACGACCTGTTTCTCGCCGACCCAACGTACACGTTGTCAGGCATAGAGACCTTCTGCCTCAGGGGCTGGGAGGCTTTAGTGAAAGAGCGAGGGCGGAGAGGTTACGTTAGCTTCCTACCAGATGAGCTTGGTAAGAAGCTGTCGAGGGTCTTTCAAAGCATATCGACCCTAGGATTTTCAATTGAGAGGATTGTCGTTGGTCTAAACAGCTACATCGTCGAAAAAGACAGCCCGATATACAGACTGGTTAACGAAGCGACTGCAGAGATGAAGAGATCAACACAGCTGACAGATAGCGTAGTTGCCTATCTGAGCAACCTGTACGTGCTCAAGCTAGAGGACCCAGATGCTGGGAGGGACTTTAGGCCCTCTCCCGCTCCAATCTACGATTATTATGCGCTCGATTGATCGCAGGGGCCTCAGACAGCCGAGCAGCGCCTGAAATCATATCCAGCTCTGATATAATGCGTCCGACGAGGTAGTTAGGCCTGGCTTCGTCTATCTCAACAGAGTAGAATCTTCCAAGCCGCACGTCCTCGCCCATAATCGCTACAGCTCTATAGAAGTCGGTTCTCCCTTGGTAGCCCTTCTTAGTTTTCTCTAACGCTAAAACTGTGAGCTCCTTCCCAACGAACTTCTCATTCGCTCTCAGCCCAATCTCCCGCACGAGCTCAACCAAGATCTTGCTCCTCCGCTTAACCACCTGAGGGGGTAGGGGTGTCATCCTGGCTGCCGGGGTGCCCGGCCTCGGCCCGAATCTGCTGATGTTGACGACCTCAGGCTTCGCCTCTTCTAGGAGCTTGACCGTGGCCTCGAAGTCCTCATCCCCCTCGCCCGGAAAGCCCACTATGACGTCGGTTGCCAGCGTTGCCTCTCTAAAGGCCGATCTGAACTTCTTGACGAGACCTAAGAAGTCAGCAACGGTGTAGCCCCTATTCATCAGCTTGAGGACCGCGTCGCTTCCGCTCTGAACCGGTATGTGGAGGAATTTGTAGACGCGAGGGTCAGACATAGCTCTTAACAGCTCGTCCACTATCCTAGAGAGTGTGTTGGGATTCATCATCCCTAGCCTAACCCTGTAGTTTCCAGGTATCTCCAAGAGAATCTCTAGCAGCTCGGGAAGGCTAGTTCCGATGTCAAGCCCGTATGCAGCGACATCCTGCGCAGTAACGAGTAGTTCAATCGCTCCGGCAGATATGAGTTCTTCTGCAAGCCTTACCAACGATGCTGGGGTGTAGCTGCGGAGTCTCCCCCTGGCAAACCTGGTTATGCAGTAGGAGCAAGCTCCTACGCACCCCTCCGCGATGGGAAAGGGCGCCGACAAGGGCGCAGGAATCCTCCGCGGGAGTGTTGACTTGTCCAAGTCTGTTCTGTCTAGAAACTGAACCCTCCTGCCCTCCAGCGCGCCTTCCACGGCCTCGACGATTCTGTGGATGGACTTCGGGCCCACGAGGGCTAGGGCGAATTGGCGCAGTCTGTAGGGCTGCGTGAGCGCCATGCAGCCAGCTACTATAAGAGGGACTCCTCTTGCCGAGAG
>CBEVRO010000162.1:0-2617 GCA_965552295.1 uncultured archaeon
AAATGGACGCTGGCACGTTAAGATCCCGCTGGGCTTTGGAGTCGCCTACCTGGCCATAATCGTGCTGTCTATCCTATTTGCGGATTCTTACGTCCTCAGACATCCAATAAGAGTAGAGTGGGCTCTGAAAGAGCTGATCGCAATAGGGCTATCTCTCGGGTTCCTCATCGCGATGTGGAGGGCAGTTGGCCGGGCGAAGGGATACATCCCAGCTCAGCTGGCGCTTGGGGCGATAAGCCTGCTCCCCTATGTGTTCGTCACCAACCTCTTCTCGGCCGTGTTTGAGCAGTACCCAAGGATCGTGTACCTTTTTGGAAAACAGGGGCCGCCAACGGCGTTCTACGCAATGTTCTACGTCGCCTTCCTGGAGGCGTTCAGGAGGGCCGCCTGCCCAAGGGTACTCGCCGTGCCCAAGCCAACGGAGGCTATTTGCTTAATGGAAGTAACTCCTGAATCTATGACCTGGCCCTCTGTTACTCACGCGATAGGGAGGGTAGCCAAGGCTGGACATCTTCCGGTAATTCTACTTACTAGACCAGGCTCTCCCCTTCACACACTGGCAAAAGAGGCCCTTCACCCTGAGAAGACCATCTTAATGAGGCCAGGCGCCTCTCTGGTCAGGCAGGATGATGGAACAGTCACTACGCCGATGGACCCCTCATTTATCGAGGGGCTGATAAGAGAGTTCCTGAAGGAATCTAAAGAACCTCCTCTCATTGTGTTTGATTCTATAACTGACGCGGTTGCCCTAATCGGGCCGAAGAGGGCATACGAACTCATCAGGAGGATCTCAGACAGGATCAAGGAGAACGGAGCCTCTGGCATATTTATAGTGATTCCTGAGGCCCACGACGAGGAGACGATGGCTTTGCTCAGGCAGATGTTCGAGAAGCGCATGGAGAGGTAGTTTCGTAGGGCTCACTCGCCCTGTTCGAATACGAAGGGCTTCTTGCTTATGACAAATTCGCAGTATGGATCCCCTACCGCCTGACACCTGGTCTCCGTCCCGTAGCACGCCTCTCCAAACATTTCCGAGAAGAACCCAGTGAGAACGCCGCGCAAGAAGTGACAAATATGCTCATCCGCTGGTTCCCTGGCCTCGAAAGCTCCCAAGAACCTTACCACGGCTCTGCAGGCCGAGGGGTCAAACTCCACAACCTTCCACGACTCGATCCACCCGAGCGTTTGGATGACTCCAAGGGCGGCTTCGACAAGCTCTCTCCCCTCTAGGCCAAACCTCTCTTTCCACTCTGGGTAGCTCCTCCTCCCGCCGTAGAAGCCCATGTGAGTCAGTATCCTCTTCCCGTCTTCTCCCCACTTCTTGTACAGCTCTCTGAAAATCCCGGTTATCCACCCGTGCCTGAACTCTACCACTATGTCTGGACCTAGCCTCTGAGTCCCATGGTGCTTATCCAAGACCATCCGGCCGACGTTTGCCTCGCTCGCGTAGACCTCCACAACTCCCGGAGACCCTTTGATCAGCGACTCGAGTTCTGAGGCCGAGATGCCCTGAGCCTCAACGAAGAAGCACCACCACGCCTTGGCCGGATCTTCGGCCGCATGGTGGACGCCCCAGAGTATGTTTATCCTCCTATCTGCCACCAGGGCAGATACTTGGGCTATGATGCCGGGCACATTTTCTGCGAGAATGGATATCTGGACGATTCGCCTTCCTTTGGCTTCAAACAACCTTGGAAAGTAGAGCGTGTGTCTGTGATACATCTCCTACCGATTTATGAATCGAGGGCAATGCATATAAAATTTTACCCAAAAAATTTTCGCATAATCCAAGTTTTCAGCCGCTAAAATGACTTTAGAGGGTCTGTCAGAAAGCCCCGACCCAGCTCTGCAACTGCCCGGGAATGGTTTCACTCTCACCAATCACATGGAAAAAGAATAGCCCCATTCTTCCAGTTTCTACACAAGCACTCATGCTGACACGCCGACGCCCGAATCAAACTTCGGGGACACGAAAAGAGACATTTGTAACACAAGGTGCAATCCCACATCATCGGCACTCGTTCCTGCACTACGCGTAGACAGACGTCACGGTTCGTACACTCACCCAAATTTTTCAACGCGCAGCTTCACTCGTGCTTAGCTCTTCTTGACCTTCCTGCCGACTATTATCATTCTAGGGCTCAACAAGGTGTACGGGCCCATCTCGTAGTCTCCGTAGACTGCAACAACCTCTAACCCAGAGGCCTCCATCATGTCGGCCAGTTCCTTAAGCGAGTACACCCTCAGGCTTATGCTCCTCTCTCCCTTGAACTGCATGGACTTGAAGAACATGCGCCTGTCGGTAACCCGCCCACTCCTGAGGTCGAGGACCTCCTCTCCCAACACTAGGAGGTCGTCCCACCCCTCCCACCAGCGCCACCTGTCAGAGCCCTCCGCCGCAGCTCTCGCGACGAGGTACTCTCTGTTCCTGGCGTCTATCAGCAGCCTGCCACCCGGCTTCAACACGGCTGCAGCCTCGTTGAGCACTCTAGCGTTGTCCTCGTCTTCGTAGAAGCCGAAGCTCGTGTAGAACATGTAGGCTCCGTCGAACTCTGACCTCCAAGGCATGTGCCTCATGTCCCCGGGTATGAACTCAGCCTCGACGCCCGCCTTCCTA
>CBEVRO010000163.1:0-2595 GCA_965552295.1 uncultured archaeon
TCTCGACGAGCCTCGAGGGCAGCTCCAGCATGGCCGCCTCTGTGCCAGTCGTCCCAGAGCCGGCGAAGGGATCCAGGATCACGCCTGAGCCCTCCGGGAGAGCGATGTTGTTGGCCGACCTGGCCGTCCTAGGCGGCATCTTGCCCCTGAAGGAGGTGTAGATCATGTAGACCCCCCAGTTGTCCCTTATCTCGGCTATCCCCTCCATGGCGTCCATCAGGTCGGAGACCAGGGTCCTCCCCCACTCCCCGCCCCCGCCGGGCCTTACGGCCCCGAACCAGGAGGACCTAGTCAGGAGGGGCCACTCGTCGCTCCCGCGCATGGTGAAGGTTCTGGTCCGCCAGTCGTAGTGGACGCCCTCGTAGCCTAGGGCGAGGCACTCGAGCCCGGCGAGTTCTATCTCGAAGCTCCGCCTGACGCTGGCGTGGAGCCTGGCCTCGATCGGCTTCATTCAGCCTCCCATGTGCACCTCAACAAAGGGCGCGATATATAGGTTATGGGCGAAAGAATTTACCGCACTCATTTAAAGCGCTAAGCTACGCGCCGCTGCGACTGTTAACTACCCGCGGTTAACGATCCCTGCGATAGGGTCGCGCGCGAGGTCGGGAGGCTTTACGTCACTCTGAGGATCCCTGCGGACATGGCGCTGGCGGCGCTGCTGAAGGCCGAGGAGAACCTGCCCTCCACCTTGATCGTCGGGAGGGCCGAGATCGGGGACGGCGAGTGCAAAGTCACGGTGCCGGACGGGTGGGCTGGATTCCCGGTTCTCTGCATCAGGCTCGGGGGATACCGCGTGTGAGACGCCCCTCCTCAGGTTTCCTCGATCCGGCCGCGCTGGTGACTCACCCCGCCTCCGCCCCAGCCCTGCTGGCTAGGCTGTCAGCCACCACTCTTGCCTTGACCACTCTCGCCACGTCTGGTGGGAGAGAGTTCACCACGCTCTTCGGGAACAGGTCAGCGGATATGGCCCAGGCGAGTTCCTCCGGCGTAGCCAGCCCCCTCTCCAGCAGGGAGGTGGCGAGCCTTGCGGCGCTGTTCTCGGGGACGCTGATTCTGCAGTGCTCCCGGTAGGCCCTTCGGTGGACGCGGCCGGTGTATTTCTCGGTGATCCTGACCACCCCCAGCCTCTCCAGCCCTCTGTACGCTAGCCACCCCCTAGGACCCATCCTCTGAACCAGCAGCGACAGGACATCGGAGGCGTGAATAGAGGATCTGCGGTTAATCGGTTCTCCCCGCGAGAACGCTCTCACAATCAAACTCAGCCCCTCGACGGTCTCGTCCCAGGGGAGATCTCTACAGGAGCTCAGCGGGGGCGGCATGATGCGGGCGATCCAGTTCCGCGCGTCGATTGGTAGCTCAAGCGGGAGTATCCCGAGGGAGACCCTGAGAGCGTCCTCCCCCAGGCCAGCCTCGAGCGCCACGGGGAGGGGCGTCCTCGTCAGGCCTTTCGCATGCACCACGAATCTGAGCCCCACGCGCTCGCCACTCTCATACGAGTGATCCATGTCGATCCTGCACCCTAGTCGCTCTGCCTCCCTTGCTGCATCGAGGACGGACAGCCTCCCGGTCACGTAACTGGACAGCATAGAAATCCGCTTGAGGATCAGCTGAATCGGGGCCGTACGCGCCTTCTCCGTCTTATACATCGTCGCTGCATACCTCTCGCCGAGGGTGTCCGGGAGAGCTCTTTCTAACCTGACCCCGAACCACCCCCACTCGAACGCCGCCCTCCCGATCGAAGGCTCCCCGTCCAACTGCTCGCCGGGTATCTCGAAGGGCACGGCTATGCTGGGCTCCAGCGTGTCAACGACCTGAAGCGGCCCGTGGGGCCAACCAGCTTTGGTCAGGATCTCCCCAAGCTTGGCCTCGGCCTCCGCCCAGCCGACCCCCGTCAGCTCCCTGGCCAGCGCGTCCTTGGCCTCACTCAGCAGGTCGCCCGGCAGCCCGATCGCCCCGAGGTCGGCGGCCTGGATTACCCTCGCCAAGACTATGGCGCCCCGCCTGTCAAGCCTCTCAGCATTCAGCACGCTCCTCGCTGCCTCCGCGAGCGCCCTCCCCCTCTCGGCTCCCAGGATCAGGGTCGTCGGGACGCTGAACTTCTCCTCGCGTCGGCCCGCAGCCGCACCCTCCTCACGCGTCACTCCTACCACCTAGCCAACCTCGGCCCCCGCGCGCGCCTCGAGGGTGGCGGCCACAGCGGAGGCCTTGATCTCCCTGACCAGGTCGGGCGGGAAGGAGTCGATAGATGGGAGGATCCCCCACTTGGAGGCCCGCACGATCTGCATGCCGTTCACCATCCTCCGCCTGAGGAGCTCCCTCACCACTCTGACCGCGACCTCCAGCGGGAACTCCACTCTGACCCAGTGATCCTCCGGTTCGGGGGGTCCCTCCCCCAGGGGAGACAAGATCCCCTCCTGCCTGAGTTCTAGGTAGGCGTACCACCCGTCCGACCCGTGGAGTGCGACGAGATCCTCCAGGACCCTCTTGGCCTTGTCTTGTATTTCTGAACGCCTTCCGGCGATCAGCGCGCGGGCTCCTATCAACAGGTGTTCCTCGCCGGGCTCCATGTGGCGGGGCGGTGGCAGGATGTCGCCG
>CBEVRO010000164.1:0-2539 GCA_965552295.1 uncultured archaeon
CCAATCAGGAACTGAAGATACTTCGTCAATGAACAAGTATCTGGTTGAATTTCTAAACCTAATGCTAATGACATTTAGGTATATTTCAATTATTTTGGCAAGCTCCCTATGAGTTGTTAGAGGTTCGCAGGAATAATACATAATTTTCAGCGGATCTATTCCATCTTCTACAATAAGGGATCTTATCAACAGCTTCAAAAAGGTAGTTTTGCCTACTTGTCTTGGTCCTCTTAAGGTGAAAATAACCGTTTCCTGGGCATCTATAGCAGCCTTTTTCATAATATGCAGAAGTCGGGGAGTCCATTTAATCGAATCATGCCACTCTTTAATCTTCTTATCATCTTCTATTGCTTGCTTGTTTCTCCACCATGGATTTTGCTCCCAAAGTTGCTTAGCGCTGGTGATCACTCTGACTCAGGATGATTATTCCGCAGTTTAATTTAATTTTAGTTTCGAGTTAGTTAATCTATCCTGTACACCTCGAAAATATGTCCACAAACACTCATCGATCCTGAGGATCATTAACATATCTGCAGCATAAGGTAATAAGGTAACTTGTGTAGCATAGAGGATTTAAAGCAGGAGCGCCATAATTGCATGTGCTCTGGTGACCTTTCACATTTGAAATGATTTTGTGATTTTGTCAATAGCCCTTCTCTGTCAGGTGTTAGCTAGCACGGGCTATGTAGGACAGGAGGCGTCAGATAATGGAGCTGGTGGCCAAGAACCTCAGGAAGAGCTTCGCTCAGATAGTGGTGACAAGCCACCAGGAGGACGTGCTGAGGCAGGCCGACAGGCACTTGGTGCTCAGGGAGGGAGAGGTGGTCAGCTCGAGCTAGCCTAGGTCTCCGGGCGCTTAGCTCAGACTAGTCGTGGTTAAAGAAGTGGGAAATCCAGCCCTAGTACCTGATCCTGCCTCTAGGAGCCACGTCAGTTACCACAATAACTCTCTCCTCCCAGAGGACCTTGTATCTTACCCGATAGTCTCCGATCCTGACTCTAAAGGCGTCTTTCTCGCCAGAGATCTTTGCGACGTCCCACCCCTCTGGTATGGGGCTCCTCTCCAAGCCATCGAGTAACTCGGTGACCCTCTCGAGTAGGTGCTTTGGAGCCTTTCTGAGGTAGTTGGCAGCCCTTTTGTGTAGGATTACCCTAAACCTCGGTGGTGGAGGCATTTCCAACCGGCTCTCAGTCTCCTGTGCCTGAGGGGTTATTTTAGCACTTTAGGCCCAATTTCAACTCTGTAAAGCAGATTGTCAAACACTTTTGGTGAAGTGCTCGATGTTTATGTTTATCGATTAATAAATTAATTCTATATTCAGTAGGCTCGGCTACGTGATTCCTTGATTATTAAAGAGAAGCCCGCGGACAGGTGTACGGCTACTCCTCCTTAAGCTCCCTCTTCAGCTCCTCCCAAGAGACGGACTCCCCCTCCAGCGCCTCCTTGACGGCTCTCCTGAAGTCCTCGAGTTCCTCCTCCGACAGCTCGACCTTCGGCAGTATAGCCCTCCTGAGGAGGTACACCTCTCGCCTGAGCTCTTCGATCTCCCTCTTCAGCTCCTCTAGCTCCGGCAAGGCGTTCTCCGGGAGAGGTATTATCGTGATGAACAAAAAGGTTGAGTCGTGCATCGGTGCTGTAGTCAGCCTCATTGTTCTAGAAAAGGCGGCCACGGGCGGCCTAAGAGCCTCTGGAGACTTCAACTCGACCGCGCGTGGTCTGCCTTAGGAGTGGGACCTCCCCCTCGGTGAACTCAGATCCCGGAAGTTTTAAGTTCCTGGTCAACGAGAGCGTCGGGATCGCGCTCCACAGGGAGTTCCTCGCAAGAGGTTACGACTCCAAGTCCGTGATAGAGGAGATGGGGGCGCGGAGGACGAGGAGGTCTCCAAGCTCTCCCGGGCGGAGGGGAGGATACTCATAACCTGCGACAGGGATTTCGGGTTTCTAGCACTCTCCTACGGGCCGCCGGGACTCATCTTACTGAGGCTGAGGGGCAAAAGGACAGAGAATAAGATCTGGTGAACCCTTAACGTCCTAGAGAGGTTCAGCCGAATCACTACAGAGAGGTTCGGCCTGATCCTAACCTTCTCGTAAGGAATTTGACGATTGGCGAGTTTGACAGGCGGCTAGAGGCGCGTGGCGCTTGAGGTAGGAGGTCGCCAGGAGGGCTCACTCAGTCGCGGAAAGAGTGGGCCGTCGAATACTCTGGGGGCGTCTCGAGGATAACCATATATTAGCTGGGCGGGAAGGGGGAGGCGAGATGTCCGTCTCCAAGGAGGAACTCATTAAGATACTGAGGGAGGAGCTTAAGAGGACTCTGCTCGAGGCGTTCATTGAGCTGGTTCCCTACGTAGATGAGGAGGAACAGGAAGAACTCGAGGAGGTGCTTGGGAGGCCGTCTGATTACAGGGAGGTCGACTTCGAGGATTGGAATCCGAGTGGAGGTTGAGGCTTCACAGGTCGGCTCGGAAGTTTCTCGAGACGGTGGGGGCAACAATCCTGAAGTGAGTTCTCGTTGCGATCTAATCCTAGTGGGGTTGG
>CBEVRO010000165.1:0-2535 GCA_965552295.1 uncultured archaeon
CAGCTGCTCTGGGCGCGGCGAGGCGCTTGCCATGGAGGCGTCTGTGAGAGTGGAGCTGGAGAGGTAGCCGCTCAGCCCTTCGAAGAACATTTTAGATTACGAGTTCTTCCCCCGCTCGGTGAAGCTCTTGTCAGAGCGAGAGCCCGACTACGTGGAGGCGAGGTACAGACAGCTGCTGGAGAAGCTCGAACTCCTCAGAAGTCAAATAGCTGCCCTGACCGCGACCATCCAGTCGGCCAAGCAGGCCATACAGAGGCTGGAGAGGCTCGAGAATGTTGATACGGTCTACGAGAGGGCTGGGCACATACTGATCCCTCGAAGCAGGGAGGAGGCCTTAGGGGAACTCAAGCTCTCGGTGGAGGCCTCAGAATCGGTTCTGAAGAGGTACCAAGAGGAGGAGAGGGAGGTCAGAGCCGAGCTTAAGCAGCTCATTGAGGGGCTGGAACAGGCCTAGACCGACGCCGACAGAATCTTGACGAACTCCTCCCACCTCTCTGCCGGGAGTGTTAGGCCTGCGGCCGATGAGTGGCCACCTCCAACTCCCCCGAGTTCGACTGAGGCTTGGACCGCTATCTTCGCCAGATCCACCCCCTCGGAGATCCCCGCTTGGGTCAATCGAAGCGAGACCTTGACGCAGCCCTCCGCCTCTGAATCCTCTGTCATGACGGCCACAACCCTGACGTCTTCGTCGGGCCGAGATCGCGCAAGTATGGATGCCACTGGGCTCGTGAGGGTATCTCTCAGCGAGCCCCTTCCGTCGACGAATAGGACGCTTCCTACGACCCGCTGAAGGTCTCTCGAGGACTCCAAGAATCTGGCTAGCTCTCTTCGGTATTGAGAAATTGTCTCGTTGACCATCTCCATAATCCTGCCCCTCCTGCCCAAGCCTAGCATCAGCCCTAGGTCCGGTCGCCCCATCCTGCCGCACGCGTTGAGGACCGTTGCAAAGGTCCCGAGATCCCTCAGCGGCGACCCCGGGGGCTCGGTCAGGAGTGTGAAGGAGGTCCCGAGCAGCTGTCGTGGAGAGACCCTGTGGCCGAATATCGCGAGCCTCTTCACGATCTCGCTCAGCAGAGCGCTCCTCTCCTCGTCGTCCAGGTCAGAGAGCGTCGTCCACTTGTCGTCTACCCTGGGAGGTATTCCAAGCGACTGCAGCAGTTCCAGCGCGCCCGAGGAGCTCCCGCTAACGCCAGGTATCGGAGGGTCCACGGTCCTCTCGAGCGAGAGCAGGAGCGGGTACTCCGGCCCGCCGAAGAGCCTCAGCTCAACCCTGCTCTTCACGAGGCCTATCCTCTCGGCGTATGAGAGAATCTCCGAGTTTACTCCAGTGAACCCGTCCCTCGCCTGGACGTCTCCTATGGCCCCGACCAGCGCCAGGTGGAGGGGAGGATGCTCATCCCGCAGGATCGCACTGTAGAGCGCCAGCGCCACCCCCGCCGCCGAGACCTCCCTCCCGCCATCCACGCCAACCTCGTGCGGGTTCAGGTCGACCATGCGACCGGATATGCCTCCCAAGGGCTCATGGTGGTCCACCAAGATCAGGGGGCTCCTCTCGGCGAGCGGTCCGAGCTCCTCCCTGTAGCCAGAGCCAAGGTCTGAGAACAGGTACAGCCTGTAGTCCTCGCTCAGGAGGCTCTTTACGTACTCGGGGGTGAGCTTCTTGACGAAGGAAATGTGGAAGCCGAGGCCAAGCCTGAGCAGGAGCCAGGCCAACAATGCAGCCGAGCTTATGCCATCGGCGTCTATATGAGAGACTACCTTAACGATCTCTCCGGCTGGCTGACCTCCTATCAGTGAAGCGGCTAGCCTGGCCCTCTCAATGAGCAGGTTTAACCTACCAGAGGGCTCAGCTTGCAAGAAGCTCGGCCCTCTTCGGGTCGTACTTCCAATCCGGCGGGAGCTTGCCCACCCTCTTGTAGTACTTGACCAGCCTGTGTATCTTCGACTCCACCAGCTGGAGCCCTCTCCTCGAGTGCAGATCCTTCCTGTGGACCTCGAGATGCTTCCTTATCCTCAGGGCTCGCTTGATCAGGGCGGCCAGATCCTCGGGGATCTCGGGAGCGGCCTGGTGCTCCGCGAGAACCTGGGTCAGCTTCTTGCCTAGAACCCTCCGAACAAGGGGGACGCCGTATACGTCCCTCAGTATCATCCCTATCTGGCTCGGGGGCACTCCCTTCTTCCCGAGCTTCACTATGATGTCCTCTATCTCCTCCTTGCTGAGCGGAACCCAGTCAAGCTGAACGCTGGCTGGAGGTCTCGTCGACTCCGACTTGCCCCGCTTTCTGGCGTGCATTCTCGCCAATTGAATCACCCGCCTACCTTCTCGCCTCCTTAGGCTCTCCGATTAATAAGGCTTAGCTCCCGATTGAGCCCACTCGCCCAGCCTCCTCAGCGCCCTGTACCTGTGGGAGACCTGGTTCTTCGCTTCCCCTAGCTCGCCGTAGGTTAGCCCTCCGGGCTCGTCAGGCTCGAATATCAGGTCGAACCCCCAGCCCCCGCCTCTTATGGACGTTGCAATTCTGCCGGGCGTCTCGC
>CBEVRO010000166.1:0-2512 GCA_965552295.1 uncultured archaeon
CATTTTTGATATGTTTGAACCAGTTATAAATTGCTGAGGCTTCTTTCATTATTGTCTGCAAGATCGTTGGCGCCTCCTATATTGTCGTTCGAAAGGAGAAGGCGAAGAGAGGCCACGTGTACGAGCTCCTCGTCAGGAGGACTGTTGACACGCCTCCTGTCCAGGTTTCTGTTGTGCTTCTTGGGAACGTCGACGCGGGCAAGTCGACCCTAAAGGGCGTCCTAATCTCCGGTCAGCTCGACGACGGCGACGGCTTGGCTATGAGCATGGTGGCCAGGTACCTCCATGAACTCAAGTTCAGGAGGTCTTCCAGCGTCACCTTCCACGTCCTCGGCTTCGACGAGCAGGGGAGGAGCGTAAACGACGAGCTTGAGACCTACGACGAGGCGGGGATCTACCTACGGGCTTCCAAGGTGGTCACGCTTGTGGACTTGGCCGGGCACGAGAGGTACCTGAAGACGACGATGAGGGGAGTCTTGGGCTCCGTGCCAGACTACGCCGCCATGGTCGTGGCGGCGAACGCTGGCCCGATAGGGAGCTTCAGGGAACACCTGGGCCTCGCGGTGGCCCTGAAGATCCCGGTGTTCGTGGTGGTGACCAAGGTGGACATGACGCCTAGGGAGGTGCTGGAGAGAACCCTTCGCAGCGTTGAGGGTCTTCTGAAGCTCCCAGGAGTCAACAAGATTCCCTTTGTGGTCAAGAACCAGGGGGACGCCGCCGTCGCGGCTCGAAACATGCCGCACGGCAGGGTGGCCCCTGTATTCCTCGTCTCAAACGTCACCGGAGAAGGTCTCGACCTCCTGAAGTCGTTCATCAACATGCTCCCGCCGAGGATAGAGTGGTCTGAGAGGCAGGGAGGGAAGCTCCTCTGCTACATCGACGAGAAGTTCGACGTGACTGGAGTCGGCCTCGTGGTCTCCGGGCTGATAGAGTCTGGGTCCATCACGTCGGGAGCGAGGGTCCTGCTGGGGCCGTTCGACGACGGCTCCTTCCGCACCGTCAGGGTGAGGTCGATCCACGTGAACAGGGTTCCCGTCGAAAGGGCTGTGGCTGGTCAGATGGCTGGCCTGGCGCTGTCGAATGTGGAGTACGATGAGATAAGGCGTGGTATGGTTCTCTTAGACCTTAACGAGAAGCCTAGGGCTGTGCGGGAGTTTGAGGCTAGGATAAGAGTTCTGCACCATCCGACCACGATAAAGCCCGGCTATGAGCCGGTAATTCAGCTCAAGACCATCAGGCAGAGCGCGAAGCTGATCTCCTGCAAGAAGGGAATCTTGAGGAGCGGAGACGTAGACACGGCCGTCTTCAGGTTCAAGATCAGGCCAGAGTACGTCACGGTGGGGGATGTATTCTTCTTCAGGGAGGGCAGGACGAAGGGGATGGGAAGGATCACCCGGCTAATCGCCTGATCGCCGCCGAGGATCGGTAACGAAGTTTAACGCAAAGAAAGCCAAAGCTTATCTTGAGTCCCTGAGAAAGAGAACGGTAGTTATGTTTGGGGAGGGCTCGCTGTCTGACAGGCTCGAGAAACTGCTCAGGGTGATGACGAACGACTGCCCTGGCGTTGAGGCTGCCGCGTTGGTGAGCATCGACGGGCTGATAATGGCCAGCGCTCTGAACGGAGGCGCCGATGAGGATAAGGTCGCGGCGATGAGCGCAGCCCTTCTTTCCGTAGCTGAAAAGATCGGAAGAGAGCTAGAGAGGGGTGAGTTCGAGGCTGCCATAGTTAGAGGATCTGAAGGCCTCGTTGTAGTCACTCCGGTGGATAGCGACGCCCTTATGGTGATCCTTGCGGGCAAAAAGTCGAAGCTGGGGCTGATCCTCTATGAGATGAAGTACGTGGCCAACATGCTGAAGCAGGAGCTGAAGGGGCTTCACCCGCTCTAGAGTTCGGCTAGCATCTCTCAAGGGGGGCTACATTAGCAGGGGCAGAATCTCACGGAGATCTCTGATGATCCTGCCCCGAAATCCGAATTCTGTGGCAGCCTCCCAGCAGGTCTGAGACTCTCGCCTGCAGACCCACACAATCTCGACTGAGAGGCCAGCCCTCGTTATCTCGACGAGCTGATCGAGGTGATCGTCCACTAGGACCGCCGACCCTCCCTCTCTCCTCAACACGATTCTCATCTGTCTCAACCTGTCTGGAGCATCCTCTCTCGTGATTAGGCCGTGAATGAACCTCCTGATCCCCTGAAACTCCAGAGCCGCCTCCGCGGCGGCCCTAGACTGCAGCGTTACGACGTAGATTCTGTACTTCGTGCTTAAAGCTTGGAGAACTTCTCTAACCCCAGGATACAGCTTAGAGCCTGCGATAGACCCCATCTCTCTCCTCCGAACCACCTCGTTCACGATCCAGTACTCGTCGCTTCCCCAGAGCTCTCTGAGCAGCGGCCGGAAGCTGGGCACATCTCTACCCAGGACCCTGGAGACTTCGACCTTTAACCGAGGCCAGTCCACCGGCAGAGTCAGCAGCGTGCCGTCCATGTCGAAGGAGACAGTCCGCGTATGCATC
>CBEVRO010000167.1:0-2429 GCA_965552295.1 uncultured archaeon
GGGCAGCCTGCCGAGGTCGAATCCCTCGGGGAGCCCCAGCAGGCTCAGGTCCTCCGGGTGATGCAGCCTGCCAACCACGATCGTCCCACAAAGCCCCACGGCGTCCTGAGCCACGTTCGTCGGCCTCTGATCCACAAGCCAGACGGACACGCCGAACTTCCTGGCCTCCCTCAGCATCCTAGCGACGAGCCCTCCCCTGCCAGGCGGCGCCACGGAGTGGGCCTCCTCGACGACAACAACGTGAGGCAGTCGGGAGGGCCTCAGCCTCCTGGCGCGCTCGAGCCTGGCGAGGGCCATCAGGCTCACCAGGGTTCTGTCGGAGTCCGACGTCAGGGCGGAGAGGTCAAGCGCGAGGGGCTGGTCCAGCAGGTCATCCAGCCTCTCGCCCGAGCCGGCCAGAGCCCTGCCCACTAGGCCAGTGCTCAGCTCCCCGAGCCTCGATGCCAGGGAGAAGGCGGCGTCGAGGGCCCTCCTGGAGCGCAAAGGGCCAATACCGGACTCGGCCATCGACCAGACCTCGCTCGCCAGCCCCGCTAGAGTTGGCCCGCCACTCTCCAGAACCCTCAGGTACGCCTCCCTCAGGAGGTGGGCCATCAGGGGCCCGAACTCTTCCGGCCAGGTCACCTCGAACACTCCGGCCAGCGCCTTGGCGGCCTCCCCCGGGTCCAGCCCACATGGGTCGAGGAGGTCCAGCGCCACAGGGTCCACTCCTACCCTGACCACCCTGACCCCGGGCAGGCCCCGATACTCCCCGTGCCTGTCGAGCACCAGGGCTGAGCCTCCGAACTCCGAGACGTACTGGCACAGCAGCCGCCTGACCAGAGTCGTCTTCCCGCATCCCGGAGCCCCGAAGACGGCCACGTGGAGAGGGAGCTGCTCCACGGCCAGCCTGAGGGGCGTCGACCACCCCGGCCCGACCGCCAGGCCCAGCTCGAGCCCCACCTCAACCCTGGGAGGGGGCTCCAGCCTCATTGTCTGGGCCCACTCGGTCAGGCCCCCCATCCCAGGCAGGGATGGAACCCCAGCCGCCTCGACCAGATCTCCTGCCCTCAGCACGGGCCTGGGAACCCTCCTCTCCAGCAGGGCGCAGGCGAACAGAGCCACGCGAGGCCACCCGACCCTGCGGGCCCTCCACCCCAGCGACGACTCCACGGCGGCGCAGGCTAGGGAGCAGAGGGAGTCGGCCTCCCTCAGAGCGTCTCCAAGGCTGGAGGCCTCGCTAGTGAGCAGGGCCAGCGCGAGGCTGCCGGCGGGACTCCCGCCTGGGGACACGGACAGCGTCAGGGCCCCCTCGACGCCAGCCTCCGCGAGCGCCGAGACCAGGGAGCCCAAGTCTGGATCGCTCCCCTCGACCGGCGAGACCTCCAAGATCGTCAGGACCCTGACCCTCTCGCCGCAGGGCACCACGAGCCCCCTGGGCCCACACTTGCTCGGGAGAGCTCCTGCGAGGGGTACGGACAGGTGGAACAGGTCAGCTGGAGCTCGCTCAAGCTCTATGGGGCCGAGCCCAACCCTAAGAGCTGCTTCAAGCGCCCCCTCCGCCTTGGGCAGCTCATCGACGCTCCTCGCTGTTGCCGAGGCGAACACCCCGTGCGCTAGGGGCCTGATGAGCACCGTGAGGGACGCTCCCCCGGCTGACGCCATTCCGGCCACCAAGGCTTGGGGCCTCTGGGCGGCCCGAGGGTCTACCCTAGAGACCCTGAGCACCGAGAAGGCTCCACGGGCTGGCGGGGGCCTCCTGAATACCCTCCCCTCCACTCTGAACCTGAGGCCCATGACCCTCAAGGCCCTTCCAGCTCTCCCTCCTCTCGCCGCGACTGGCCTCAGCATCCAGCGGGCCAGCCAGCCGAGCGTCAAAATCAGAGCTGGGTTGCGCGTGGGAGCGCGTGAGCGGCGGCAGGGTGGCGCCTCACAGGTGGGGCAGGAGCAGGATCAGGGCTATCATCATGGCCGCTATTATGAGGGCCCCAATCTCTTCTCTATCCAGCAGGTCCCTCAGCCTGCTCACAGGGTCTTCCCCAACTATGACCTCCCTGAAGAGCGGGATTAACCTTGCCGTCCTCTCCCCGCCGTAGGCCCCCGCTTATCCCACACAATAGTTACTGGCGGTGGTAGCTTGAGCGAGGCCTTCGAGTCCTGGATCGCCCGCGAGGCGTCAGCCCGCGATCTGGCCCCCAGGGTCTACTCCGAACTCTGCGCCATGAAGAGACACGCCGAGACCCTAATCCTGGCCCTCTCCGGTCTCTTTGCCGCCGTGCCGAAGGCGGTCGGCGTTTCTGGGGCGCCCGCCGCGGCGATAATGGCGGTGGGCCTTGGCCTGTCTTTCTCCTATGGAGCAGCTCGATGGCTAGACGCCGACGACCTTATAAGGCAGTTTCAGGAAGTCGTGATGAAGGGTGGAGATCCCGTGGGTCTCCCCAGGTTCGTCA
>CBEVRO010000168.1:0-2421 GCA_965552295.1 uncultured archaeon
AATTCACTTCCTCGGCTTCCTACCCAGAGATCAAGCCCTGCTGTACGTGAAGGGCTCGGATACATTCGTCCTGCCCTCTCGCAGCGAGGGACTCTCCACAGCTCTGCTGGAGGCCATGGCCTGTGGAACAGCCGTAATTGCTACATCCGTAGGGGGGAGCGCAGAGTTGGTGGAGCACGGCGTCTCGGGGCTGCTCGTTCCCCCGGAAGATCACGAGGCGCTAGCGGATGCCTTGAGGCTCCTCCTGTCTGACGCGTCTCTAAGGAAACGCCTGGCCGCTGAGGCAGCCAAAAGGGTTCGTGATGAGTTTAGCATGGAGGTCATCGCCCAGAGGTACTTGGAGGTCTACTCCTCGGGAGGGTGACTCTCGAATTCTCTAAGGAGTTCCCGGAGCCCCTCTTCTAAGCTGATCGTTGGGCAGAATCCGAGGTCCCGCCTAACCCGGGAGATGTCCGCCACGCTATGCCTGATGTCACCAGGCCTAGGAGGGCCGAATACTGGCTCCTCGCTAATCCCAGCCATTCTGAGAACGAGCTTAGCCAGCTCTAGTATGCTCATCCCCCTTCCAGAACCTACGTTGTAGACGCCAAATCCCATGTCGAGATTCAAGGCCAGTCTGTTCAGCCTTGCAACATCTCTCACATGGATAAAATCCCTCGTCTGCATTCCATCTCCATAGATAACTGGGGGGAGGCCTCTAGAGACCCTCCGTAGGAAGCTAGAGATTACACCCGCGTATTCGTGCGATTGACCGGGTCCGTAAACGTTGAAGTACCTGAGTATCACCGCACTGATCCCATAGGTCTTGTGGAACGCTCTGCAGTAAAGCTCCCCCGAGAGCTTGGTCGCACCGTAGACTGAGTTAGGTCTAGTATAGTGATCCTCGCTCACAGGTATTTGCTCCGGCTCTCCATAAACAGCAGCTGAAGATGCGTAGATTAGCTTCTCCACTCCAGCTTCTAGGCTCGCCTTAAGCACGTTTAGCGTTCCCGTGGCATTTACCTCGTGGTAGAGCTCAGGCTTCTCTGCAGACTCTTCCACGCTGATCAGGGCTGCGAGGTGGATCACCGCATCACACCCCTTCAACGCATCCTTCAGGCTGGGTAGATCGCGAACGTCGACCCTGCGAAGTTCGACGCCCATTTCGACTAGCTGTTTGGAAAAGCTGGCTCTGCTGAGGTTGTCAACAACCCTGACCTCGTGTCCGAAGCGTAGAAATTCCCTGACGGTCCAGTAGCCGATGAACCCAGCGCCTCCCGTTACGACGACCCGCAATGCGGCTCTGCGCCTCCTTTCGGCACACTCAAATTTCCAATTAAAGTGATGGGTGCGGCACATTATTTTGAGGCGCGTCAGTCTAGTGGTGGGGAGTGTCTAGTTTGGATAGGGTAATTAGAATAAGCAAGGTCGTGGGCCCTCTAAATCTGCCAGACGGGGTCACTGTTCAGCCGGATGATGGAGAGATACGTGTTGACGGGCCTGTGAACTGCGAGGGCGACGCCATCTTTGAGGGCACGCTCATAGCCGAATCTCTCTCGGCGGACGGAACGGTAGAGGTTCGAGGCGATCTCATACTGAAGGAGGACGCCGAGATAGCTCAAAACCTCAGGGTCACGGGCCGGATTGAGGCTGGGGGTCCTCTGGACGTTGGGGGTTCTCTCCGCTGCTCCAGCCTCAAAGCGGGGAGCCTTGACGTAGGGGGGTCGGCCAGAGTTTACGGCCAGCTTGAGGCCGACAGAGTGGACGTCGGGGGATCAATGAGGGCCGGGGACACCGAGGTCCTAGAGCTGGAGGCCAGGGGTTCAGTCGTGCTGAGATCACTGAGGGCCGCGGAGGTGAGGGTGGGGGGCGTCTTGAGGTGTTCTGGAGACCTGAAGGCCGAGGTGCTCGACGTCGGCGGCTCTGTTGACATAGTCGGCTCTGCCGCCTTCACGAGAGCCTACATCGGCGGAGTGCTGAGGGTGAAGGGGAACCTCAGGGTTGAGGAGCTCGACGTCGGCGGCTTGGTGGAGGTGGCCGGGTCGATCGACGGAGGAACCATGGACGTCGGAGGGGCCGCGAGGGTGGGGAACAGGATCAAGCTATCTGGCTCCCTGGAGGTCGGTGGGAGGCTCAAGGTCGGCGGGGACGTGGAGGCCGAAGACGTTGAGGTTGGCGGGAGAGTGAACGTCCGCAGGCTGAGGGCCAGAGACGAGTTCGAGGTTGGGGGCAGAGCTAGGGGTGAGATGTTCGAGGCCACGAGGATAACCGTGGGGAGGAAGGCGAAGATAGACGGCGTCTTGGTGGGGGAGGAGATCGTCATCAGCAGGGACGCGGAGGTGGAGGACGTAAAGGGGGAGAAGGTGTGGGTTCTGAGCGGGGCAAGAGCGAGGAGGATTGAGGGGGGAGAGGTATACGTTGACGCAGGCGCGGAGGTGGAGG
>CBEVRO010000169.1:0-2421 GCA_965552295.1 uncultured archaeon
TACAGAATCCCGAGCACGAGATAGTCTCCGCCCATGCGGGGCATCACCGCGACGTAGTGAAGCAGGGGGCTAAGGTCGTCGACTCGATGTACAAGGTGAAGTACGAGGGGGGGCCAGCGGATGTTGTGATCGTGGCCGCCAACGGCTATCCGCACGACGTCGACCTCTACCAGGCCTACAAGGCGCTCCACATGGCCCTCAGGGTTGTGAAGCCCGGAGGCACGATAGTGTTCGTCGCCGAGTGCAGGGACGGCGCCGGGAGCAAGAAGTTTGTCGAATACCTCCGCAAGTACGAGACCTCTGAGGAGATCGAGAGGGCCCTCAAGGAGGTGTTCGAGTTAGGCGGTCACAAAGCCTACTACCACCTGAAAGCCGTAGAGGAGCATCGGGTTCTGGCGATAACCTCCATCCCGCCCGACGAAGCCAGGAGCCTCTTCAAGATGGAGCCTGTCTCCCCGCTTCAGGAGGCAATAGAGAGGGCGCTGGAGGGGCTGAGCAGTCCCAAGGTCGTCGTGATGCCGGAGGGTAGCACCACCATACCAATGCCTACAGGGCGCCCCCACCCAGCACCAGGCCGTGGCCAGTGATCCTCAGGTAGATCGCCAAGAGGGTCAGCCCGGCGGCGATCGCAGCCGCGATGTAATCCTCTCTGGTGAACCTTGGCCTCTTGTAGATGGTCCTCTTGCCAGGTCTAGCGAAGCCCCTGGCCTCGAGGGCTAGCGATAGCTGCTGGGCTATCATGATGGATCTGACCACTAGCGGTATCAGTATGGGGAAGTACTTCTTCGCTCTGCTGATCAGACTGCCCTTCTCAAGCTCCAATCCTCTGGCCTTCTGAGCATCTATTACCATGAGAGCCTCTCCAACGACCGTTGGGACGAATCTGAGCGCAGTGCCGAGTGTGAATGAGACCTTGTACGGGACACCTAGTAGTCTAAGGCCATTGACTAAGTCGTCCTGCCTAGTTAATATCATCAACAGCAGCATCGAGACAAATATCAGGTTAATTATCCTGAAGGCAATCGCTGCTGCATAGTATAGCCCTTTGTCGGTTATGGTAATGCGCCAAAAGCTGATCAAGATCCTGCCTTCATGGACGAACAGCGGCCAGAGGATGAAGGAGAAGGCGACCAGCGCCCCCAATCCACTCAGCAGGAGTTTCAGCCTCGGCCAAGGGACGCGGGCTATTAGAGCCAAGATGAGAGTACCTACGAAGACCGAGCCTAGATACCAAGGGCTGTTGAACACTACCGAGACGAAGAAAGCCAGCACCACGATGTACAGCTTTATCCTAGGATCGAGCCTGTGAATGACAGAATTTCCGGGAACGTATGGATCGAACAGAACCGGCATTTACAATCCCTCCCCACTCAGGAGGCTCGTGTATATCTCAACAAACTCCTCCACGGTTCTGACTCCCCTCGGGACGCCGAAGTCGGATAGTCCCCTTGCTATCAGGTTGATCTGAGGCGGTCTGATGAAGGCCCTGTCGAGAACCTCGTCTTGGCCGAATATCTCAGTGGCCGGCCCGTCCCAGATCTTCTCTCCATCGGCGAGAACTATTACCCTCTTGGCGTACCTAGCCACCAGAGTCATGTCGTGGGTTATCACGATGATCGTGTGACCCCGCTTGTTGAGTTCACTGAGGAGGTTCATCATGCTCTCGGCGCCGCTCCAGTCCATTCCGGTGGTAGGCTCGTCCACGACGAGCACCTCCGGCTGGAGGGCCATCACCGACGCTGTAGCCAACTTCTGCCTCTGGCCCTTTCCAAGAGAGAATACGTAAGTGTCCTCGAACCCCTCGAGCCCAACGGCCTTCAACGCCATCTTTATTCTCTCCTCCCTTTCCTCCTCAGGCACTCCAAGGTTCACCAGTCCGAACATGATCTCCTCCCTGACAGTCTCCGCGAAGAGCTGGTGGTCGGGGTTCTGGAACACGTACCCGACGTGCCTCGCTAGCTCAGCGACAGTGGCAGTCCTCGTGTCGATTCCGTTTACAAAGACCACTCCCTTCGTGGGCTTAAGGAGCCCGTTGAAGTGCTTCACTAGAGTCGTCTTCCCAGAGCCGTTCTGGCCTATCAGGGCTATGAACTCTCCCCTCTTTATCTCTAGATCTATGCCCCTGAGAGCGACGACGTCACCAGGGTAGACGTGCCACAGGCCCTCGACCTTTATCACGGTCTCTTCCAAGGGAGGAGCTGATTCCTCTGAACCGCTAGATCCGCTCCTCTTAGCCGTGACCGCGGCTCGCTTTGGGATCGCTCTCTGCTCGAGGAGCGCGGTCAGCCGAGAGATTATTTCGCTCATGTCTAGCGTCGGCGCGACGTCGACGCCCTTCTGCCTCAGCCTAGCCTCCAGCTCCACTATGTCGGGCGGTCTGACGCCATGGGCTAAGAGTTCCTCTCTCCTCAGGAAGACCTC
>CBEVRO010000170.1:0-2412 GCA_965552295.1 uncultured archaeon
ACCTTCCCAAACCTGCTGGCGCGCTGAAACAGCCTGGCTACCTCTCCGTCGAGTCCGTCGAGAATGGACGAGCCGTGGATCAGCCCTGCAGCAAGTATGGGTCTACCGAGGGGAATCATTAGAGCGCCGGCGAGACACGTCAGGAAGGAGATGACCGAGACTAGGTTCGCGCTGACTCTCCAACCCTTGAGGAAGAGCCAGACCGAGATCCTGGTGGACACGGGTCTGTTCAGGAACCTCGAGACAGGACCATCGCCAGGCTTTACGAGAGATCGCCTCAGTATCCCAGGGAGCATCTTCCTAGCCTCGCTCAGCTCCTCGGGAGTGTCTATGTCCATCCAGAGTAAGCCAGTCACGTCGACGTAGTCGACCTGCCCCTCTCGGATTGCCCTCCTAAGCGCGTCCGCCACGGTCGCTTTGGGCCCTATCTCAGAGATGGTCTCGTCTACGATCTTCCGAGCACCGGCTGAGCAGTAGAAAAGCCCGGTGTCGACTCCGTAGTAGGGAGGCGCCTGCTTCCCCACCTGCTCGACCCTGCCGTCTCTGACGACGACCTTGAGGCCCTCCTCTATCTTCTCCCAGGGCGGGTTCCTATCGAGGCAGAGAGTGAACGCGCTCGCGCCCCCCTTGAGAAGGAGCCTCCTGAGTATCTCGGGCTCGAATATGTGGTCAGACATCAGCAGAAGAAACTCCTCGCTCTCAAGGGCGTCCATGCCGACGCGAAGCGAGTAGAGGTTGCCGAAGCCCTCCTCCTCGTCCGTCGCGACGACTTCTATTGAGTCCCCGTACCTCTCACGGAAGGCCACGACTAGACTGGGCCTCGTGACTACGACAACCTTCTCTATTTTCTCCTCCTTCAGCCATCGCAGCGTGAGATCGAGTATCGCCAGGCCTGGCGCTAACTCGAAGAGACACTTCGGCATTTCCCTAGAATATGGCTCCATTCTAGTGGCCTTGCCTGCGGCCAGTATGAGAACAGGGGGGCGCTTCACACGGCTGCGCCTCGCTTGACCTCCTTAAACTATTGCCTGTTCTGTGGATTTTACAGCCGTAAAACTTCCCGATGGGAGTGTCAAGGTGAGTCAGCCGGGCTCCGAGGACCCTTTTCTAAGGGGCCTATGACAGGTTGTTTGTGAGGGTCTTGAACTTACTCAGCCTACAATTTTTTGACATTCCACCCATATGACGCGCAGTTTTACAAATGCGCAGCAAGCACAGTCGCAGAGAGCAGGCAGGAAACAACCAATAATTAGCTGGTGGAGGTAGTGGGACTGTGCCCGATCCGGTCGAAGCTGCCGCCGAGCTCTTGAAGAGGTACGGCAATGTGGTGGCGTTCACCGGAGCTGGCATCTCTGCCGAGGCTGGCATACCAACCTTCAGAGGGAGGGGCGGGCTCTGGGAGAAGTACCGCCCTGAAGAACTAGCGACGCCAGAGGCCTTTGCCAGAGACCCCAAGAGAGTCTGGGAATGGTACGCTTGGAGGATCGACATGGTGCTGCGCGCCGAGCCGACCTTCGCTCACAGAATCTTGGCTAGGTGGGAGGAGGAGGGCATCCTGCTGGGCGTGATAACTCAGAACGTCGATGGTCTCCATTTGAGAGCGGGCAGCGTGAGGGTCGTGGAACTCCACGGCAGGCTGACACGGGCCAGGTGCACTGGCTGCAATCGAGTCAGAGAGCTGTCGGCTCCTCCAGAAGAGATCCCGCCGAGGTGTTCTGAGTGCGGATCGCTGCTCAGGCCCGATGTGGTCTGGTTTGGAGAACCGCTGCCTGAAGACGCCTGGTTTGAGGCCTTGAGCCTAGCCAGCTCGGCGAGGGTCATGCTCGTCATAGGGACTAGTGCAGTAGTGTACCCCGCCGCCGAGATTCCCTTGGTGGCGAAGAGGAGTGGGGCAAAGCTGATCGAGGTCAACCCAGAGGAGACCCCGCTGTCGGGGCTCGTAGACGTGAGACTCCCCATGGGGGCCAGCGAGGCACTCGGGAGAATCGATGATTACCTGCAGAGCCTTTGCTAGGTCTGGAGGGCTGCATTCCACTCACTCCGCCTCCGTGCGACTCAATCTCTAGACATCCGGGGCTCGGCCGCCAGCGGGATGGAGATCAGAATCAGCGCGGCGCCGGCGAGCTGGATGGGCGGCAGGCTCTCCCCTAAGAGAGCGTACGAGATCGCCGTAGCGAAGACGGGTTCTGACAGAAGACCTAGAGCCGCCAATTCTGGAGGTATTCTCCTCTGAGCCCACGCCTGCATTGAGAAGGCTACCGCGGTGGCCATCAGGCCAGTGTATGCGGCTGCGCCAAGCACTGGAGGGGAAGGCGGTATATTGCGCTCTCCCAGCAGTGGAGAGACTAGCAGCGCAAGGCACAGCGTTGGGAGAGCCTGGTTTAGAGCCAAGCTAGCTGGCTCAATGTCCCT
>CBEVRO010000171.1:0-2403 GCA_965552295.1 uncultured archaeon
CCAGCCCGATCAGCCCTACCTTCGCCAGCACACCCAAGCCACGGGAACCCTATTTAAGGTGGGACTGTAGCACGGCCCCTCGCGTTTCGATCAAGCGCGCCGCCAGCTCGCTCACGACATCTCCGCCTCGGCGCCCGCGCCTCCCGAGCGAACCCTTATGGTTCGCCTTCCAGTCGCGAGATCCAGGGCCAGCTCCTCGGCGGCCCGGCGCAACTCCTCCTCATCTACAGGCCCGGGCAGCTCGGCCACGAAGGGCCTGCCCGGGTCCACCCTAGGCGCCCCCGGCCCCCAGGTGTCGTACATGAGGTCGTCGTGCGTCACCCAGACCATCACCCTGGCGGGGGGCAAGAAGTAGACGGACACCTTCCAGATGTCATAGCCGTCCCTCTCCTCCTTGACGGCCAGAACCTCCGCGTCCCCAAGCAGGTCGAGCGCCTCAAATACCGGAACGAACTTCCACTCCAGACTGAATAGATCGAGCCTACCTCCCCTCTTCATCCTCCCCAAGAGCCTTACCCTCTGACGCACTCTTTAATCACACACGCTCCCAAGATGTGTCGTGAAAGATCAATTTCACGACATAGGTGAGAGAAGCAGCCTGGGCCTTCGCGGCCTCGCGGCGCGCTGGTCACGTTCCTCGTCTAGGACTTCTCGGCTGCAGCCTCCGCGTGCGCGCCACGGTCAACGAGCCACAGGTTATAACACTTGCCTGGGCACACGAGCATGTCTGAGCCTGGCACGTCGAGGCAGACGTGCGCGACGACGATGTCCTCCTTCCCTTCGCCAACGATATCAATGGCTGAGCCCTCGTGAGTCGCGGCGAGGCACATAACCCTCCCCCAGATCGCCTCGCTGGTACTCCACTTGCGGTTGGGAAAGATTCTCGACAGAGTTCTTATGGCGACTCGTGCGATCTCCTCCTTTATCTCGCCAACCCTCCACCAGTCCCGCTCTTCCACAGCTTGATTCAACTCGTTAACGAGACTCTGCACTTTCCTTTTATCGCCCGACGAAAAGGGAACTTCTGTACAGCACTCGAGCCTCTCCACCAGTTTTTATCCCCCGCGCGCCTCCGCGCTCTTACTTAATGTCTTCTTTTGACCAGTTTTTTCAGACTTCACTCTCCAGATGCAAGTTCAGGTAAGAAAGAGTGACGTCAGGACATCTCGGCCGCGGCCTTGGCCTTGGACCTAGAGACGGCCCTCAGCTGCGCCTGGAATATCTTCCTCCTGAGGCGAGTGAGCTCAGCCTCGAGGTACGGCGGGAGTTCGTCGGGAACCTTGAGCCCGGGGGGAGGGGCGCCGAATACCTTCTTCGCCAGCCAGAGGTAGATAGTCGCGTAATCCGCCCCCAGCGGGATCTTGAGGCTCGCGTCGCAGAGGTAGGCTAGCGCATCTGCGTACGTGCACAGGCCCTTCTTGGCGTCCTCCAGAGCCTCCGGGGTCTGTCTGGCGCGAATGACAGCCCTCTTGATGGAGTCTGGAACCCACCCGCCGTCCTCGGGTGGGTGGAGCACGAGGGGGCCCTCTTTGAGCACCCTCCTAGCCATCCTCTCGCTCACCAACGGGCTCCACCAAGGAGGGATCCTAAGGCGTGGTTATGAGGTCGACCCGAGGCCGCGGCGCCAGGCCGCGGTTCACGCTGGACAGCCCCTCGCCTCCCTCCCTCTCAGAATTCCCCAGACGCCCGCGGAAAAAGAGGTGGTAATCTCCCCATAATTCGCGCGCATAGTTTTTTTCAGGCGCGCGCGGCCTCGGCGCGCGCCACGGCCGCAGCCTTGCCAAAGACCGCCTCTAGCGACTGGAGGGAGGAGATCTCACTGGACGTGGAGAGAACATCGGGCAGCCAGGAGAGGAACTCCCTTGCCGCCTCGTCGACGGTGTCGGGCGTCAGCTCCGTTGAGAAGGACTTTATGGACTTGTCCCCCGCGAAGAGCCCCGCCCCCAGCGTCATCCTCTCCGGGCCGACAAGGGACGCCTCGATGACGAGCTCGATATTGTTGCGAGTGACGTACTTCAGGGTGAGCTTGCCCTCCCCGAATTTCACGCGCTGATCGGCCGACGCGGAGAGGAGCCAGAGCGTGGGAGCGATCTTGGACATCAGGCCGTCCAGCATCTGGTGCATTGCCCCCGACACGGTGGGGCGGGCCTCGATCAGCTGGGAGATGACCTCCTGGAGCCTAGAGGAGATGACCTCTACGTCCATGGGCAGATCCTCCGAGCGCTCGCCGTCCGGGAGCCTGGTCAGTATCGCGGCGGAGTCCGCCGATAGGGTCAGGCTCACCGACAGGACCCGGCCCACGTCTTCCGGGTAGATCTCCAGGCTTGCCGGAGACTCGTAGACGCACCTCAGTTCGTGTTCGTAGTACTCTGAGTCCCGGTCGCTCAGCTCCTGCAACGTCGG
>CBEVRO010000172.1:0-2394 GCA_965552295.1 uncultured archaeon
GCCGGGCTCTGGACCCGGCGACCCCGGTTCGAATCCGGGCGGGGCTACCAACCCACCTTCTAACTCCTCTACCCGACTGAAGCTATGTCAGCACTCCAGCCCTAGGCAGGGCTGCTTCCCGCATTCAGAGAGAGCCCCCGAGACGCTGAAGGATGTCGAGAGGAGGGAGGGCTCAGGACTTTGGCGGCGTTCTGGACCATCCTGCTGGGGCTAATCGGAGCCGGGCCCACGGGAACGCCAGTCGGCCTAGTGGTATTCCTACTTCTGCCTGCCTCTCCTGCCCAGCCTGGGCCAAGCCTATCTGGGCTTATACTCGAGAGGGTGGAAGGTATGGTGCTACGGTGCCGCGGCCTGGACCCTAATCGCCTCGACGAGGGAGCTTGGCATCACCGGGGTCCTGTCAGGAGTCTTCACCATCCTGGCCCTGTCCACCAGGGCAGCACCTGTTCTATCCGCCTGGGACGCCTACAGGACTGCTAAGAGGATTAGGGTCGAAATGACTGCCAAGAAATGGTAGCCCGGCCTGTCGAACAGTCTGAGGCCTCGCAGATAAATCGGCACGAGATTGGTTATTTTGACGAGATTCGAAAGGAGAATTCCCAGATCGGCGATAAAAGGCAGAAGATGGCGGGCCCGGAGGGCTTCGAACCCTCGACCTCCCGGTTAAGAGCCGGGCGCTCTACCATACTGAGCTACGGGCCCCAACTCGCCATGTCGGCCTCGGGATAAAAACGTTGCCCTCGGGGAGCCCCCGGTCCACCGGGAAGGGCGGCGCCCTCGGCCAGCTGGGGTCAGGTTTTATGCTTCCCTCCCCCCTGGTACGCGGCTGAGACCTTGGGGTCCCACCCCGTTTCTGGCTGGAGAGCGCCCCTCCTTCTGCTGACCTTGATTCTCGTTGCGCTGACTGCCGCCTCCCTCATCCTCGAGTGTGGCGCCCCGGATCTCACCCACGGGCGCTGGTCAGATGCGGAGACCGGTGATGCTCCCTCGATTGCACCGGAGGAGATACCCTAGACGCCCACATTCCTGCTGACGACCGGCGTCGAGGGCTTCCCCAGCGTGGTGAGGCAGGGCGAGACCGCCTCCTTTGTGATTAATGTCTACTGCTTCAGGCCAGAGTGCGACTTCAGGCCCACGATAACCCTTGCGCTCCTCAGGGACCTCCCGCCTCCGGAGGAGCTGACCCCCGGGGAGTTCCCCGGCCCCCTGGAGGTGAACCTGTCTGCGGAGTCGCCAGTAGAGGGCGAGGTATTCGAGCTGGTCGCCGGGGAGGGGGACTCCAGGATCAGGCTAACGATTCAGCCCTTCCCGACGTTCACCATGAAAGATGGAGAGGTGAGGGTCCTCAACGCCACCCTGGAGGTGGGCCAAGCAGTCGCTCCAGGCCGCTACAGGATCAACATGGTAGTGAGGGGAGCCCTCTCCGACGGGGGAACCTCCATCGAGGTGTACGACTTCGAGGTGGTCCCAGGCCAGGGGTAAGAGTTGAGGGTGGAAAGTCTATTCTCCTGGGTGGGCGACCTGTTCTACTCGGTGCAGGGGTACTATCCTCTCGACGAGATCCCGAGTGTGGTCGACTCGCTCATAAGAGCAGGAGGGTGACTAAGGGTGAGATCCGCTATGGATGCGCTGGCGGCCACAGGCGTTCCGCGTCGCAAGGCGGGACAGGCGCTCGGCGCGCCTAAGCTCTGTGTCCCACATAGTTATATATGTGGGTCCCATCATTAGATATTGATGGGAGAGACGGTCGTCGTCGACTCGAGGGGGAGGGTCACGCTCCCCAAGAAGGTAAGGTCGGCCTTGGGGGTGAGGCCCGGGGATCGACTGAGGGTCTCCGCCAGGGGCGACAGGATTGTACTTGAGAAGGTTGAGGATCCATTCGAGACTCTAGAGAGGCTCCTCGGAGGACTGAGGTTCGACCGCGAGGCCAGGAGGAGGGCTGAGGAAGCTGCAATCGAGGAGGCTGCGAGGAGGTGGGGCGTTGCCGGAGAGGGTCCTGGTGGAGACTGACTTCCTCTTCGGCCTCAGGAGGGGAGACGAGCTTCACGAGGCCGTCATATCCCTCTTAGAGGATGCCCAAGCTGGGAGGGTGGCGATAAGCCTATCCCCGGCCGCTCCGCTCCAGGCGGCCCTCGTCATGAGGTCCGCGGGGCTCGACGACTCTAGCATTGCAAGGGCTCTGAGCGCCATGCAGGCGATCATCTCCACGTTCGCCAGGGTGGAGTCTCCTGGGCTGAGCCTCTCCCACGCCGCGCTGGCCGCCGAGCTGAGGGAGAGGTACGACCTGGGCTTCTTTGACTCCATCCACGGGGCTGTAGCGTTGGCTGAGAGGCTGGTATACGTCGGCTCGGACGAGCGCGTGAGAGAGGTGGTCGAATCAGAGGGAGGGAGGGC
>CBEVRO010000173.1:0-2323 GCA_965552295.1 uncultured archaeon
GGGGATCTGTCAACGGTTTACTCGCCTACGGTAGATGGTACACCGACGAGGACGGATACGTTAACAGCTTCAAGGACCTAGGCTCAGACGATCCAAGATATGGAAGCGTGGTCCTGCCGATAAGCGGCTGGCTGAACGCAAGCTACCACGATGGGGAAGAGGGTACTGAGGACGAGTTCCACTACCAGATCAACGTGGTCTGGAAGAGCGCGGTAGTCTACAGCGACAACGTAGTCCTAGACAAGACAGGCTACGAGATAGGGCCTACCGAGGTCTATAACCCGACCTTCTACATGGCCCTCTGCAACGGAACCGACACAACCGTTAAGGGACTATACGTAACCATCTGGTACCCGAACGTAACCACATGGCATGAGAAGGGACTATGGTACACGGTTCCAGATAAGCCAGAAGACCTAGAATCCACCGAAGACCTACCAATCTACCTAAGCGCCAACGAGCTATGGGCTGAGGGCAAGAAGAGATTCGAGCTGATACCTGGTCCAAGATTCATGAACACCACATGGAAGTACACATTCCTAGCAAACCACAGCGACATCGACTGGCTAGACAACCTAGTCCACACCGAGCTAGTATTGAATAACGAGACCTTCGGAGACGGAGACCTCAGAACCGCAAGCGCGACCAAGGACCTAGACGTCCCGATAATGCTGGCAGCAGCCAAGCAGGTGCTCTTCGAGGTCCTAACATGGAGAGATGAAGCAGGAATAGCAACCGCCTACCCGATGCCAGACTACACCGTCAAATACGTGATAAGGAACAAGGACGCCGGAATAGTAGCTGCAGAAGGCGAGGCCGTAACCGACGCGGAAGGCAAGGTAGTTATCCCAAGCGGAACATCCGTCGACAAGGTCTTCTGGGTTGGAATGACGATAAGATACAGAGTAGAGCCGCCTGAGAAATTCAAGGACATGACCCACGCATACTATCCAGATGAAGAGCCATCCCACTGGGCACTAGCCCAGATAGACACATGGTTCACATCGGTCGAGGAAGGACTACACTGCGAAGGACTCTGCACCTACAACAAGATCTATCAGAGGAGCAAGCCATACGTCGTCGAGGTCGACTACACGGCCATAACCGTAAGGGTAACCGACTACAACGGCAGGCCGATAGCTGGAGCACTAGTCCAGCTATGGGACAAGGCCAGCGGAAAGCTGGCAGCATACTTCGAGACCGTAGACTACACATGGGAGGCCAAGCCTGTCAACATGACAGGATTCTGGGCAACCCATGGACTAGACATGGCGACCGGAGAGGTCAAGATACCGTTCCAGGAGAAGGCGAGAGTATTCGGAGGCATGGGATTCACGAGGCTCATGAACGTCACCGTAGGCCCAGTCGCCTTCGACGTGAACAACGACGACGACACCGATGACGCCGGTGAGATCATACCGAACAGAGGAATACCGCCGGAGGAGGCCGAGGAACTTGAAGTTGAGCCGAGCTACATCACCTACATAGTGAGGGTCTTCTGGACGCCGCCTGGAACCGTCAAGGATGGAGCCCTCTACCCGCATCCAGAGATAAAGGGAAGAACCGCGAAGGTCTATGACAGCGAGGAGGATGAGACGACCTGGAAGCTACTATTGCCGAGGCACATCGCCTACTGGCCTGAGGCGGCGAGAAGCCTCAGAGTCTACTACATACCCAGCGACGTGGCCCCAACCGGAGCCCTAGTCAAGGAGCACAGAGACGTCCATGCAGCGATCTTCGACGTCAAGGCGAAGTTCGTATACGATGTCAATAAGGAGCCGCCGAAGCTCGACATCACGCTCAGCGGACAGGGAGTATCCGTATCCGCTAAGGATACGAGCATCGAGGTGGTCGGCCTAGTCCGCGGAACCTACACAATCGAGGCCAAGTTCAAGGGCGAGCTCGTCGCCCGCACGCCGATAGACTTGAGCAACGTGAACGTTGGAACCGTTACCCGCAGCATACCAGTCGCCTTAACCGACGTGAGCTTCAGAGCAGTTGACATGCTTGGAAGGGTGCTGAAGGACGCCACGGTGAGCGTCTCGCCGGACATCTACGCCGAGAAGCCGAGCAACCTAGGAGGAATAATAACGATCAGGGCGATGGTGACGACAAAGCTATACACCTTCAAGATAAGCTGGGCCTCACCAGTCTATGGAACCGAGGCATCGGTGACGATAGCCGACACGCCTGAGGGATTGAAGGCGAGGAAGGTCATAGAGCTACCTGTTGGAACCGTTACCGTGAGCGTGGTCGACAGTAAGGGCAAGCCGATAAGCGGAGCCGAGGTCACCTTCGGAAAGGTCACCAAGAAGACCGACGC
>CBEVRO010000174.1:0-2294 GCA_965552295.1 uncultured archaeon
CCCCAAGGACGCCATCGTCGGCAAGCCCGGTGACGGGTTCAAGATCGCCATGTACATGCTCGACCGCACCCGCCTCTCCTGTGCCGCCCGGGCCGCGGGCGTGGCTGAGAAGTGCTGGATTCGCCGGCGCCAAAGTCAACGACTGTTAAGCCCTTGAAGTTCAGGATAGACCAGACATCCTTCACAGTCACCACCAAGACCTCTACATCTCATGTAGGACAACGCAAGTCCACGAGGGGAACTCAGAGCAGTTCTTAAAGCTCCTCTACAGCGAGACCCGCCTGCCTCAGTATGATCCGGAGAGTTTCCTTCTTCAGGTTCTATGCAGGGGAACCGTGATCTGATGACCTTCTCGTTCCTCTTCTCTAGCCTCACGTAGCTGCCCCCTCATAACTCACCTGTCCAAGGAGGGGAGGGCTGTGGTCATCGGGATACTCGACACCAGCGAGTTCCTGGCGAAGGTCAGCAGCGCGGCCATGAGGGCCAGAGAGGGAGCCGTGGAGCTGGCCCTGTAGGTTTGCCCTCTTCCCTTTACCCACGTTGTGGCTCCTTTTCCCTTATCTCAGCCTCTATCTCGGCGTCTTCAATGTCGAGGTAGGCCTCAATTGCCTCTCTGATGTTCCTGAGGGCCTCCTCCCTTGTCTCCCCCTGGGAGACGCAGCCCGGGAGGGAGGGGACGTAGGCTACGTACCCACCCTCTTCGGCCCTCTCTAGGGTGACCTTAAACCTCACCGGGTTACCGGAGCGTGAAAGGAAATAAGCGCCTCCAGCCTGAGTCAACGCCCTCCCCTCAAAGAACTCGCTCGGAGTGAGGTTCCTGAAACGGTAACGGGTGAGAGCTCGATTCCCCATAGCGCGCTCCTCATCGGTAGGCCCTCTCCCTCTCCTCGACCTTCAGGACTAGGATCTCCCGGCTCTCCTTGTCCACAGTAAAGATCGCGCGAACGCGCCCGATGCGTATTCTGTAGGTCCTGGGCCTCCCCCTGATCTTCTTCAGATCGTGCCTCTGCTCGAGAAATGGCCAGTTCTCCAGATCTCTTAGCTCGGACACGATCTTCCGCCTGAGATCTTCTCTGCACTCCTCCAGAAAGCGCTCGGCCTGCCTCGAGAGGAACACGCGGTACCTAGTCCCCGTCAACGCCGAGCCTCCTGGAGACCTCCACCAACGGCACCCTGTCCCCCTTCCTCATCTCCTCCTCTATGCGCTCCAGCTCCCTCAGCTCCTCGTTGTTCAGCTCCTCCTCGGGCAGGTTGGCCAGTATCACCTCGGCGAGCAGCTCGACGGCCCTCCTGAGCCTCCTGACCTCCTCGTACACCTGATCGAGGGTGACGCCCGAATCCATCTGACCAAGAGAGAGGGTTGAGGCGGGGCAAATAAAAAGATCGGAGAGACCAGCTGGGTCGAGAGGTACTAGGCTGGCTACTACGTCGCCGACGTGATCGAACTACCGGGATGCCACACTCAGGCCGGGAGCATGGATGAGCTCAGCGGACGGAGACGAGACGTTCTTATACAGAGAGAGGGGCGATGTCCGGGAGTTCGTGAAGAGCGTGTGGAGGAAGGCGCTGGAGGAGAGACCGGAGTTGGGTGGGTCGCTTGCTCACCAGTCTAGCTTCGATCATGAAGCCCTCTCTCTGTGCCTCTGCCTCTGGGGATTTGACTTTGAGGAGGAAAGGACTCACCTGAAGTTTCGGGAAGGGGGATTAGCGTGCTATCTACCGGCAAAACTGGCCGTGGGTCTCGTGGATCAGCTTGACGGCGATGACAGGGAGGCCCTCCTGCTAAGACTTCTAGAGAACTCCCGCTCTCGCATTCTGTCGCGAAATCCCTCTTCACGACGATTTGATACTGTGGGGCAGGCACTCTTCACCCGAGTCGAAGGGCACGCAGATCGTGGGAAAGCGTGGGAGACTAGTGGCTAGGTTCTTAGAGTCTCTCTGGGCGTCATAACTCTGAGACCCTCTATCCTTCTGAAGTGCTCGACGTTCCACGTGACTAGGATCATCCCCCTGCTGAGGGCAGCGCACCCGATGAAGAGGTCCGCCAGCTCTATGGCCTGCCCGCGGGATTCGAGCCTTCTCAGGTGTCGGGCAGCCAGCTCCGCGACGCCTTCATCAAGCTCAATCACCTCCAGCCTGTCGAGCAGCTCTCGAACGGCGTTCAGGTTCTCTCGGGTCTTGGCGGACTTCAGGGCCCCGTAGTAGAGCTCGAAAGCTGTTATCGCGGTGGTCGCAAGCCCGGCCAGCGAGTCTTCGAGGGCCCTGACGGCGCTGACCGACGGCTCTCTGCCCCT
>CBEVRO010000175.1:0-2282 GCA_965552295.1 uncultured archaeon
GCTGGGCGTCTGGCTCCCTCTGAGCACCGTGCACTGCTGGATGAAGAAGGGGCATAGACCAAACGTGCTCCCGCTGAGGGTGTGCCCCGCGCTGGGCGCGGTCCTCGGCGCGGCTTTGAGCGACTGCACAAGATCGATAGAACTCAGGCTGAAGGTTAGAGACAAAGACTTCGCGACCACATTCGCAAAGGCTCTTGGAGAAGTGTCGGGTAGGCAGGATATTCCAGTAAAAGAGTCTGAGGGGTGGTACTACGTCAGAGTTCGCGGGAGCCCTCTGAGGGAGCTCGTAAGCAGTAGTCTGTGGAGGGTTGTAGCCTACCTCTACCCCTCAGAGTTCTTGGCGGCTCTGTTTAGCGGCGACGGGTGGGTAACCCCGTGGATAAGCGTGTGGGGCTTGAAGGCAACCATCGGGTTGGTTAACAGCGATCTCAGCCTAGTCGGATACACTTCATGGCTGCTGGACAGGTTCTTCGGGATAAGAATGAGCTGGCTCCAGCAAGAGAAGGAGGGTGAACTCCAGATTATCAAAGGACAAGAGGTGAGGGTTAGGGCGTCATACCGGATCTACACGGCAAATCCGAGGTACGTAGCAGTCTTCGCGAAGAGGATAGGGTTCATTATCGAGAGGAAGCGAGAGATGCTCGAAGATCTCGTGGATATCATAGAGAACTTCAGCCCTAGGGAACGCGTATCGGAGTTCAAAAGGCGGTACGAGAAAATCGGTAGGAGATGGGTCAAGAGGCATTGAGAAACGCACTATAGGCCTCAAAATTCGAAAAGGATGGTGGACCGGGCGGGATTCGAACCCGCGACCTCTCCCAGATCGTGTAGGGCCCAGAGAGGGCCTCTACATGCCAAGGGAGCGCGCTACCACTGCGCCACCGGCCCACGCAACCTCTCTTCCAACTTTCGGCAATTAAAGCTTTACGCAAAGAATCAGCCTGCTTGAAGTCTGAACTTGACATAATTCGACTCTGAGATATTCAGAAGTTGTTCGATCTAACGCCGATTTCTCATGAAACTATCCCCCTCGCTCAAAAGGTTTTATTGCAATTGGGGGTTTATCACAGGAAGCGAATGGATCTCAGGCGTCTCCTTCTGAGTTGTCACCCAGTTCGAGACTAGGTATCGCAGGGGCATCATAGTTCTTGCGTGATTCTACTGAATCATCTCGAGCTCTCTCGTCAGTGAAGTTTGATCTCAGTGATTTTTACGCTAAGATTGTTTTACCGCAGTCTTCCTCTGGCCTTTACATTGGATAGAAGGCGCGCCAATCAGACCCTCCAAAACTCTCTTTCGGGCTAGGCTCTCTGGGAAGAGTGCTTGCATAATCTGCGGATTAGCCGCCTATTTCCAAGTCTGATTCATAGCTTGCGACTACAACGTTTCCGAAATATAGTTTAACGGTCACATGGTAGATGTCGGGTTCTAGCTCAAGCAGAAAGGGGTGAACTATCAACTCTTTGCTTTCTCCCGGAGGAATCATCTCCCCGTAAAACTCGGCTTCCTCGCGGTCCCCCACCGTAATTTCGACTCTGTCAATCAGCCCTATACAGTTTTTATTGTTTTTAACTACAACTATTATGCTCTCAACTTCGTACACATTACTAAACTCCCAGAATTCGGTGTCTAGTCTCACCTCTTCTATAACTAAACTACATGGCTCTAGGAGTATCTCACCCTCATATACCACTCTGGCAGGAAAAATCTCCCGCACAAATAGTTTGTGCGTTCCGGGAGTTAGTGGAGTGATGTCTAGCTTGACTACCTCTAATCCGTCTAACAAGTCATCCGAGTCTATGTACTCTTCATCTAAGGTTTCTCCCTCTGGACCGGATAGGATTACTTTCAGATCGCGTGGCTCTTCCGCCTTCACAGTAACTTTGAGATAGAGCATCCCCCTCGTGGCTTCTAGTGTAGGTTCCACAGTGTATCCTGCTGCGGCTGCGGATGGCGGAAGTGTTGTGGATGTCGGCCCAACGACGGCTTTCAGCCCAAAGAAGAGTGCGAGCATCCCGATCGCGGGCAATATAATCAGAACTCCCAAGATCTTGGGGGCGTTCCCTGGGCGGGTGACAAGGTAGATCCCGATCGTGATGGCAACGATCTCGACTGGGATTGTGGCGACGAAGAAGCCAGAGAAGACCATCAGAATGGCAAGTATAAACAGAACCACAAGGAGCGCGGTTGAGGGTCCGCTCTTCGTCCTTCTCTTTGGTCTCCTAGAAGGACCGTAGAGAGATCGAATCTCCCTAAGATACTTCCTCTTCAAGCTTCGATAG
>CBEVRO010000176.1:0-2278 GCA_965552295.1 uncultured archaeon
GAGATAGTGGCTCTCACGAAGGCCATGGTCGAGGCCGGCTCCACAGTAGACTTCGGAAGGCCTGTGTACGAGAAGCACTCCATAGGGGGAGTGCCCGGAAACAAGGTCAGCCTCCTCATAGTACCGATAGTCGCGTCGCTGGGGGTCTTCATCCCAAAGACCAGCAGCAGAGCGATAACCAGCCCCGCTGGCACCGCCGATACGATGGAAGTCCTAGCTCCAGTCGAGTTCGACGTGGATGAGTACAAGGAGGTGGCTCTCAAGGCCGGTGGGTGCATAGTCTGGGGTGGGAAGCTCGGCCTGGCGCCTGTCGATGACATCTTCATCAGGATCGAGCACCCGCTCAGCATAGACCCGAGGAGCCAGATGCTCGCCAGCATATTCTCCAAGAAACTGGCCGTTGGCATAAGGGGACTCGTCATGGACATACCAACCGGCAAGGGGGCCAAGGTTGAAGATCTCAAGGAGGCTGAGGCTCTCGCGAGCCAGTTCATTGAGCTGGGCAGGAGGTTTGACGTCAGGGTACAGTGCGGCATAACCTACGGGGGCCAGCCCGTGGGCCACGCCGTTGGTCCAGCCTTGGAGGCGAGGGAGGCTCTCGAAGCCCTCGCGGGGAGAGGTCCAGCCAGCCTGATAGAGAAGGCCACAAGCCTAGCGGGGCTGCTGCTGGAGCTGGCCGGCGTTGTCCCCAAGGGATCGGGCCAGGATGCCGCCAAGGAGGCCCTCCGCACCGGCAGGGCCTTAGAGAAGATAAAGCAGATCATAGAGGCCCAGGGGGGAGATCCAGAGGTCAAGCCTGAGGATATCCCGGTTGGAGAGTACGTGGCTGAGATCAGAGCGCCCGCAGATGGGTACGTTACTCAGGTCGACAATGCCGGCATAGTGGCCGTGGCGACCCTCGCTGGTGCTCCTACAGAGAAGGGCGCCGGCGTCCTCCTGCACGCAAAGCAGGGTTACAAAGTCAAGAAGGGCGACGTGCTCATGGAGATCCATGCAGAGAGGGAGTCAAAGCTAACAGAGGCTTATGAAGCAGCCATCAGGCTCAGACCGATCACTGTTGAGGGGATGCTCCTAAGGCGAGTGCCGGAGTACCTGTGAAGGGCTGATTCCCCTTCGTCTTCCAAGGGATTACGGTTAAAATAGCAGGGCTGCCCAGCCGGTTCAAGGCTTTCAGCCGAGAGAGGTGACCGCCTTGGAAATCGCGATGTGCTGGGATCTGGAAGTGCCCGCTTGAGACCCGAGCTGATTTACTATTTGGTGGAATCTCTGCTGTCGGCGTCTCCAGCGTTCATTGCCTCTGTCTACGTCATATTTCTCCTAGAGAGCGGCCTCGACTACAGAGGGGTCGCGCTGGTCGACGGCTTCTACGTCGTAACGAGCGCCCTCCTAGACTTCCCCACCGGAGGGCTGGCTGACAAGTACGGCAGGGGTAAGATCGCATCGCTCGGCTGCCTGCTCGTTGGCATGGGCCTGCTGAGCTACAGCCTCTCTAGCACCTTGCCCGAGTTCTTGTTCTCAGAGTTCCTCGCGGCGCTCGGAACGGCACTCTACAGTGGGGCGCTGCTCTCGTGGCTGGTGGACTCGCTGAGGGAAGAGGGCAGGGGTGAAGAGCTGGCCCCCGTGCTCGGTAAGGCTGGCACGATCTCGTGGCTGGGCAGCGTCGTGGCGGCATTCGTTGGTGGAGTGCTTGCGGAGGTAGATCTGCACGTTCCATTCGCTGCTGGCGCGGTTACCGCGATTGCCGCCTGCGCGGTGGCAGCCAGGTACACGAGAGGCAGAGGGGAGTCACCGTCTCCAGGCCAGAGATCCTACCTCGGCTTCCTCAAGGGTGGAGCCTCTGCACTCTTCAGCAGCAGGCCCCTGATCTGGCTCACCGCGGCGGGGGCGCTCTCCGCCCTTGGTCACCCGTGCTTCACATTGACCTGGGCGCCTCACATGGAGAGCCTCGGCGCGACTAAGTGGATGCTGGGGGCAGCCAGCTCGGTGCTGATGGCGACGGTCGGCTTCTCACAGTACGTCGGAGGGAGGTTGGCAGCGCGCCTAGGTTACAAGAGGATAGCTGTCCTCTCAACGCTGGCGATGTCAGCCTCGTTCGCTCTGATGACCGCCGCTTACGAGCCAGTGATCTTTCTACTGGCGGCCCTGCCCTTCGAACTTGGGCTAGGCCTCAGGACTCCGGCTGTCGGCGCCTGGATCAACGAATTCATACCGAGCGAGGAGAGGGCGACGGTCGTGAGTCTGAGGAGGACTCTACTACTGCCTTTCAGCGCCTCTGGAA
>CBEVRO010000177.1:0-2245 GCA_965552295.1 uncultured archaeon
GCGTGGGAGCCCACAGACAGAATGGGCTGGGGATAATCAGATTCTCTCCAAAAAGTTAAGAAATTTGTCAATTTAGCATCATTGCGTTACTATATGAAGAAAAAAGGCATGGTAACGGAAATCCTGATCTAATTAAGGGTTGCGCGGGCCCTCTACGAGGCGGTAACTGGAGCCGCAGGAGGCGCACCTGAGCGCATCCGCCTCCGCGGTGGCCGAGAGCGGCTTACCGCACCTCGGGCAGGCCGGGGGGAACCAGGGCGTGCGTAACTGCTCCCCCATGAATATAGAGAGCCTGCGCAGAACTTTCTCCAGTATGTCGACGGCCTGCTCGGGTGAAATAGACTCCGGCAGGCCTCTCTTAACGCTCCTCTGGTTATAGGGCATGGGTCGTAGGGAGGGTCCAAGTACCCGAAAAAAGTAGAGCGCACTGCACGAAGGTAGACATTCTGCTGCAAAGCCAAGAAAACAGGCACACCCGACTCAGCATCCGGCAACTGAGCCATTATTTATTAAAATAAAGGAGAGGGAAGAAAAGGGAGAGGTTTAGGAACTCCACTGCCCGAGTAATTCGTGAATCTCTTTTATGAACTCTCTAACCCTTGAGAGATATTCCCCTGCTTCCTTGCGTGAAATGTCGAGGGATCCCAGCCTGAGATACTCCTCATGCAGTCTGTCGAATTCGTCTGCTAACTTCTCTTCCCCTTTGGCCAGACATGATCTGAATATTTCAGGCGGTGTTGTCCCTTCTTCCGGCGCCGATGGGCTGAGGGCACTCGAGGGAAGGATGTGAGCTCTAGGGAACTTCTTACCTCTAGACTCAGCTAGACTTCTCGCAGCCATCTCAGCCGCGGCCCCTGCAAAAAAGACTGTGTTAAAATAATCCTCTATGTTGAAAAGGAGTTCTGCGATGCCCAGCAATTGACTCGGAATGTCACGTGGGATTTTCGACATAAACTACCTAACGTCCAATCAATAATAATAAAAATAGTTAATCTCGAAGCCGTGCTTCCCTTTACCTTTCAGGGGAGAGAATAGCCCGGGAGGTGACTTTTAATCTCCTCCAGCAAGCCTATGTTCGAATCCGAGGACGACCTGTTGATCGCTTATGCTGTAAGACGTGTTGTGGGTGACTTCTACCCAAAGGTCACACACGTGTCCAGGGATCGGATAGACCCCGACATAGACCTGTTGATATTTGAGCGGGAGAGGGGAGAGAGGTGGCCCGTGGGCTGCGAATTCAAGCTGGTGAGCTATCGGAAGAATTGGGGGAGGATGTCCAACCAGAGGCTGTACGAGGGGCTTGGTGAAGCGATCCTATATCTCAGGAATGGTGTGAGTCAGGTTCGCCTCATATTTGGGGTCAAGGAAGGGACGCCTGAAGAGAAGGCTAGCGAGTGGAGGGAGGAGCTTGTCGAAATATGTGAGTACCTCAAGAACGCCTTTGGCTACTCGCTACAATACATCGGCATATTCCTGATGGGAGAATATCTGGAGACCTTACTTGAGCCTAAAGGGTTCTATTGGCACCAGAGCAGAGTTGGCAGGCACAGGTTCGACGCTATCGTGCTGGAGCCGCCTAGGATAAGCTACTCCAAAAGGCTGAAGGAAGAGATCTTGAGGCTACGGGATCTGCCGAGGGAAGACTATAACCGTTGAAGGAAAAATCGTGAAAGCTGCCAAGTAAGCTTACTTAATCTCGTATTCAGATAGTAAGTGCTACGTTCGCTCTCCAAAAGTTAAAAGAATTGCCAGATTAGCATCACTGGAACTAGGCGTAGGATAACCTAGCTGATATGCAATAAGTCGAAAGTTATTAAATGGATAACCTCCCCTCCCTCTAGGGAATATGTGCTGGATCTTAGTCACAAATAGAAGGAATTTCGAGATTATAAAGAGTGCGAATGTGTGGGGAGTTGGTAATAGATATAGGAACATGATCTCAAAGATGTCTCCCGGAGATTTAGCGATAGTTTATCTGAAACAAGAAAAGGATGCGGCCGGTAATATTCTTCCTCCCGCTCTGGGAGGGGTCTTTGTAGTTGAGGGACATTCATTTAAGTCTGCAAGGAACCCATTTAAAATAAGTGGATTGAATCACATGATTCGCATCAAGCCTGTGAAGGTACTAGATGAGCCCGTGCCCATCAGTACAGTGTTAAAGTCTGCAAATATCCCCGTATCCTCCTGGAGGGGATACGTGAGAACGAGTATGAGATTCCTCCCCAAAGAACTATGCAAGCATCTT
>CBEVRO010000178.1:0-2210 GCA_965552295.1 uncultured archaeon
AGTAAGTTGGGAAGTAGCCCACGTACCCCAACGACCAGTGCACATCCTGCAGCACGCCCTCTGCGTATCTCCTTGGCCCGATTCCGATGAGCCGCTCCATCTCGGCATTCCAGAACTCAGGAAGCTCTCTCACATCGAGCTCGCCCTCTAACACTCGTCTCTCTATTTCGAATCTCAGGTAGATGTGCAGACCGTAGTGGACCTCGTCCGCCTCGACCCGGATGAGTTCGGGCCTCACTAGGGTGAAATACTCGATATCTCTCTTGAGAACCCTGATAACCCCTCTCTCAAAGTCGTTCTTGGGGTGGGCGCTCTCAACTAGGGCCACGAACTCAGGGTGCGTCAATAGCCTCTGCACGAGCTTCTTGAGCGTCGCTCTGGCTTCTCCCCTCTCTGCAGAAGCTCCAGCTGGCATGTAGGTCTCCATGTCCCAGTTGATGAGAGCCACTCCATAGTAGACAGCCCATACGTCTCTGTACCTCACTAGTATCTCCTTGATCTCTGGGCTCTCGACTGGGGCCTTCGCGTCAACGCTCATGCCAAATCGCCTCCCTTCTAGGGAGGTTACGTAATGAGTTTAACCCTGACCGAGCACTATTACCGAGGGTGGCCTCCGGCCGGGGAAGGGGTAGGACTTGGAGAGACTCCCAGAAGGCGTTCTGAAGCCAGCGTTTCAAGAGAGATATCGCAAGCTTATGGGAAGTGAGTACGAACTCTTCTTGAGGTTCATGGCGACTCGGCCAATTCCCTCCATAAGACTCAACCCGATGAAGGCCGACCCTCACAGGCTCAGGAAAAGGCTGGAGTCGAGGGGGTGGAGGCTCAAGCAGATCCCTTGGTACGACTTTGGCTTTTGGGTTTTGAGGGGTCCAGAGAGGCTCGGGGCTACGCCAGAGCATCAGCTAGGTCTCTACTATGTCCAAGAGGCTGCCTCGATGGTTCCGCCAGTTGCCTTAGATCCGCAGCCTCGCGAGAGAGTCCTAGATCTGGCCGCCGCTCCTGGCTCTAAAACCACTCAAATGGCGGAGATGATGGGCTGGAGAGGGGTCATCCTGGCTAATGACTCCAACCTCGGCAGGGCCAACGCCCTCTCAGCCAACATCCAGAGGATGGGGTGCCCCAATGTCGTCGTGACCGTGAGAGATGGCAGGATTCTCCCCAAGATACTCAGCTCTAGGAGGTTTGACAGAGTGCTCGTGGACGCCCCCTGCTCTGCGGTGGGCGAGGCTAGGAGGAGCTGGGGGGCTCTTAAGAGGTGGAGCTTGAGTGCCGTTAGGAGGATCTCTCGCCTTCAGAAGTCCCTCGCACTCGCCGGCTACAGGCTCCTCAAGAAGGGGGGATTGATGGTTTACTCCACGTGCACGCTAGACCCAGAAGAAAACGAGTTCGTGGTTCTGAGCCTCCTGAGAGAAGGTGCCGAGCTGGTGAGGCCGGAGATACCCAACTTAAAGGCCAGGCCAGGCTTAACTAGGTGGGAGGATAGGGAGCTTGACCCAGCGCTATCTCGGGCGCTCCGAATCTACCCGCAGGACAACGATACTCAGGCATTCTTCGTAGCCCTGATCAAGAAGCCTCTGGATGCTGGGGGAGAGTGTTAGGATGGAGGCGAGGTTGGGCAGGGGGGAGAGAATCACAGCCCTACTCCGCGAGAGGTTCGGGATAGATGAGATTCCGGAGGGCTACGTCCTACTCTCCTCGGCAAAGAAGGCGAGGCTGGTATCTACGGAGGCTCTGGACTTCTTAGACGTCGCCTGCGTGGCTGGAGTTTACGTGGCTAAAGAGACGCCATTTGGCCCGCACCTCAGCATTGAGGGCTCTAGACTGCTGGGCCCTCTAGCGACAAAGAACGTGATGGAGGTCGACCCAGAGGATGTGGATGCCTGGATGTCGGGCTCCGACATAGAGAAAGGTGAAGTCCCGGGGGTTGAGCCTGGACCTGTGATCGTGAAATCCGGCGAGATATACCTCGGCTCAGGATACTACGATGGCAGGCGCATTAGCAATATGGTCTCTCGAGCAAGGAGATCGGAGCAGAGTCAGCCCCTCATTGATTACGCTCTAAGAAGAGAGAGAAGAAAGGGGTGAGGAGATCTAGCCCCTCGGCTCAGAAGATGTCGAACTCAAAGATGTCCTCTGTCTCCTCGAGCTTGCTGAGCTTCTCCAAGACGAGCCTCCTCTCGATCCTTGCCACGAGTCTGCGAGTCTCAATG
>CBEVRO010000179.1:0-2177 GCA_965552295.1 uncultured archaeon
GACGTAACCAATCGAATACGGCGTGTTCTTTACTATCTCTGCGACTCCTTGGTTACCTAGGGCCCCCACTCCGCGACCCAGGGCATCTAAGGGCCACTCAACCAACTTACCGGCCCCCACTCTCTCCTTCCACTCGTCCGACACGAGGCTGAGGTAGGTGGTGAATACGCAGGTAGTTCCACTAGAGTCGCTCCTGTGGACTAGAACTATCTGTTTGTGGGGTAGGCGGTCAGCCACTTCTGGATTGAGTTCCCTTACCATGCTGTCGTCCCAGTACTCCACCTCGCCCAGCAGGATTTTCACCAGCACTTCTGGAGTTAGCTTCAAGTGATAATCAGGCGGAATCTCGGGGAGATTGTATACAACCGCCACTCCGCCGACTATTATGGGGAACTGGTAGATCTTGCCGTACTTCTGAGCGGCAGTTCTCCAAGTCTCCGTGGACAAGGGCGGATCGCTTGCGGCAAAATCAACAACGCCGTTAATTATGTCGTTCTGACCCTTCCCGCTGCCACCACCAGCGTACTCGACGTAGATGTTAGAGTTCTTTGAGGTATACTCTTTAATCCACGCTTGGATTTGTGCCTCCGGAAATGTGGCGCCACTCCCCTTCAACAAGATTGGTTGGTTGCTCTCGGAAGCTCCCTCGCTTTCTGAACTCTTGGGAATTCTAGGGGGGCCTCCTAGATACAAGGTCCCGAGTATCACCAACCCCAGGACAATGCCCACGGCCGCTGCTTTCTTCCCTCCCATGATTCTCACTACTGCTCATGAAGAGAGAATTAGGAAAAAAGATTTCCCAAAAGGGTCCATATGGTATATTACACGTCCAGCTCTGAGTAGAGAGCTGTGTAGACTCCCTGGCGTTCAATCCATATGGCTATCCTAATATCTTAGTCAGCAGCTCTCAGAGTTTCATAGGATACATATGCCAAGATACGGAGACATAAAGGTGCTGTCCATCAAGGACTCCTACATAGTGTACCTCCCCAAGGAGTGGTGCAAGAGAAACGAGGTCGATAAGGGGAGTGAGGTATCCCTACTTGATCTCGGAGATATCCTGCTCATCGTTCCTAGGAGAAATCAGCAAAATGTGGCTAAGATCTCCATAGAGGGGTTGTCCCCAGAAGAGATAGAGGTCTACATATACGCATTCTACGTAGCTGGGTTCGACCGGATCGAACTGGTTAAGGAGGCCTCTATTAGCCTTGATGAGAGGTACTTCATAAGATCCTTGATTAAGAGGCTCCTTGGCGTGGAGATAGTCCACGAAGAAGCAAATAGGCTGATTTTGGGAGAGGTGATGTCTCCCGGGGATATCTCGTCATTAATTCTGAGGAGCTTCCAGCTGGTAGGCCTGGCAATGAACTATCTCCTCTCTTTGCTAGACGGAACCGGTAGGCCAGAGATTATAGGAGAGGCCGAGGAAGAGGTGGATAGATTCTTTTTCGCCGTCCAGAGGAGGGCCCATAGGCTGACCACATCTCCATCAGACGCCGCGGTCTTGGGCCTACTGGATCGAATGAACTACGTTCAAATAATGAAGTACTTAGAGCGAATATCAGATCACATAAAGGAACTGGCTTGTGAGATTGCGGCTAACGGCACGACCCTCCCAAAGGGGTTGGTTGAGGATGTGATAGATCTCTATAACAGATGCTTGCAGGCGTTTACAGAGAAAAGCGCCGAAAAGGCGTTCAATGTAATCAGAAGAAGACAGATCCTCCGTGAGAGACTGCTTAGAGAGGTGAGTAACAAGACTGTCCTGATGCATCTAACGAGGATCGTAGACTACGTGTCCGATATATCCGAGATTGTGCTGGACATGGCGCTGAGATCCAGAGGGAAGGTCGGCATAAAGTTCGCTGAGGAACGTGGCGAAGACGAGATCTAAAAGACGCTATTTAGCCAGCAACTCTACTTAATGAGACAGAAATGAGGTATTATGACTTTCTGTTAGAGGGTCTTAACGGGGCCTCCAGCTCTTGCTTCGGCAGGATATTCCCCCGAGGCGCGCCTTGATGAGTGACTAATGATCCCTCCCAACTTGCCTGTTCTCGCAAGACAAACATTTAGTTCAATGGCTTTTCGAGTTGAGCGGTGATCTGCTATGGCGAGAACTACACTGTCGGTGATTAAAGCCGACGTCGGAAGCCTAGCTGGGCACCACATCGTGC
>CBEVRO010000180.1:0-2154 GCA_965552295.1 uncultured archaeon
AAGTAGTGCACGCCGTTGCTCTCGCCCTCATAGTACATGTGCTCGTGCCCCTGGAAGACGCAGTCTACTCCATAGGACTCGAATATCTCCTTGAGCCGAGCCTCCACGGCCGGATCCTCGAGACCGTGAGCGTACTTGTAGACTGGCTGGTGGATGAACACGAACGTGTGCGTCGCGTTTGAGTGAGCCGCTAGGTCTCTCCTCAGCCAGTCGATCTGCTCCTCGCTCAGCGTGTAGAGGTGGCCAATCACGTTGGCGTTGAGCACCACGAAGTGAGTGTTCCCGTAGTCGAACGAGTAGAACAGCTTGCCGAAGAAGTGTAGGTAGTTCTCCTGTCCTCTGCCTCCGATAGAGACCTCGTGGTTCCCCAAGGCTATGAAGATCGGTCTCCTCACGGCGCTGGTGACCTTGATGAATTCCACGTACTCCCTGTACTCACCGCTGTACACGATGTCTCCAGTGCTGAAGATCAGGTCTGGATTGAGCTTGTTTATGTCAGAGAGCAGCTGCCTGTATGCGTCAGGCTGCTTGGCGGTGCCGGATGGCCTGTTGTCTCCATACACCACGAACGTGAAGCTCTCCCTATTGGGGTCGATGACGGTTCCGTTCTCAACGTTCCACACCCAGACCTGCACTCGAGCCTCCGCCATCCTCCCAGACTCCTCGAAGGCTCTTATCACGAGAGTGTGCAGGCCGTCCCAGGTCGTGTGAGCTGTATCCCACTCCACGGACCACCTGCAGCCTCCCTCAGGCTTCAAGTCCAGCAGAACACCCCACTCGGGGTCCTCCCACTCGGTCTGACCCACGTAGTCCAGCCTCATTTGAACTGCCCTCAGCGGCGTGAGGTTCCCTACGACGCAGACCTCAACGCTCACATTCCCCTTTAGCGTCGAGTGCGGGGAGAGCTCTGGAAGCACGGCGAATCCTTCCGGCTCCCCAACAATCGCTTGACCTTCTGGGCCCGAGATTTGAGCGGGGGACATTGGAGGCAGGTTGGCCCCTACGGTGTCGAAGTACACGTAGTAGGAGCCAGCTTCCTCCGCCTGCCAAGAGACGTAGATGGCCCCTCCGACCAGCCTCACGTCGTCCACGTAGTTTGGAGTGAATACGTCATTTGGGCTGAGGAAGAGAGCGTACTGCCTCACCCACACGACCTCTCCCGGGTCGTAGGGGATGTAGTACAGCCTGTACTCTGTTGATGTGACCGAGACGTTGCCAAGCACCTTCGGCAGGGCAGAGTCCCTCAGGACCGCTGTGAAGTTGCCCTTGGCCCAGAACAACACGCCAGAATACTGGGCCAGAGCGTTCGTATCCGCGGGGATGGCGACCCACGCCTCGCGCGGACCGGCTATCCTGAATCTGAGCGCCACTCCCCCTTGAATCGAGTCTTGAGACGCCTCGGCTAGCGCCCTCCTCGTCTCGTGGGTCACTGCACCGGATTCGAAGTCGCTGAGAACGAACTCCTCGGCAAAGGAGAGGCTGAAGGGCAGCTCCTCTCCCGTGGGTCCGACGACCCTAATCGATAGGGGATCTATCGTGTCGTTTAGGAAGAATCTCTCTTGCAGCTCTGTTGGATCAACTTCGACCGTGACGACCCCAGCCGACGTGACATTCACGGGAATCCTGTATCTCCACCTTTCGTCCCACCAGGCTGCACCGGTCTCGCTTCTTGCACTGGCAAAAACCGGAAGCAGCAAGAGCAGGACGACGATCAGCGTGCACAACCGGCTCCTCTGCATCCAGATGGTGGCAGTATGGATCCGTATAAAGTAACCAGCTCCAAGATTAATTTCGACAGCACTCAAGCTATCTCTGAGGGAGGCACCACATCCTCCGCCGACTGCTGATAGGTTATGAAGAACCTCCAAGCAGATCCTTTAGCTCACGCTCGTACTTAGCCTTGAGTTCGGCGTATGTCTCCTCGGAGATTCTTCCTTCCTCTCTGGCCCTTTCTAACGATCTCAACTTTTCTCTGAGCCTGAGCACCTCCTCTGGTTCGGGCGCTGGGGGCTTTGGCGCCTCTACCGCTGGCTTAGCGGCGGGGGGGGGGGGCCGCCGCCACCCCAACAACCCCCCCCCCCCCCCACCCCCACCAACCCCCACACCACCACCCAACCCAACCCCCCCCCCCCCCACCACACCCACCACCCCAAC
>CBEVRO010000181.1:0-2154 GCA_965552295.1 uncultured archaeon
CTCCGCTGTAGTAGTCGGCAGGCCTGCCGTCTGAGAGCACGGCTATCCACTCTGGGTGCCTCTCCAGCCAGACCTCGTGCGGCAGGTTCACCCAGGCGTAGACTCTGATGCCGAGCCTCCTGGCCTTGTCGAGGACCTCCCTCAGGAAGTTGGGGTCCACACCTTCCTTCATTGGGAGTACCTTGGAGGGGTACAGAGCCCTCCCGTCCGCGTCGACCACGGTGACGAGCACTGCGTTGGCCCCCACATGCTTCAGCCTGCTCAGCCCACTTGTGGGATCGCAGAAGCCTGGATTTGCGCAGGGCTCGTACACTCCCAGTTCAGGAGCGTCTTCACGCCGCGAGTAGCCAGCTGGCTGCGCGGTCGTGAGGAGCAGGAGCGTCATGAGCGCGACAGGCCACAGGGGGCGAGAGGTTCTCACGCAATCCGACGGGCCGGATGGTACTATATAGAATGTCCCGCGAGAGAACCTCAGGTTAATGAGGCTCAGAGTGCCGAGAGGGTACAGCCTCGATGTCACCCTGCTTCCTTCGCTCACCCTGCCGATGTTCGAGAGGAGAGGGCCGAAATTCGTGAAGATGCTCGGCCATCGGAGAAAGGCGGAGCTGGCGCAGGTGGGCGAGTGGCTCCACTTCGATGGAGCGAGCGAGGCGGAAGTGAGGCTCTGGAGCGGGCTCTGGTGGGATCCCGCTGAACACGCTCAGAAAGTCTCAAGCGAGTTGAAGAGCGTGGTTGAGGCTCTACTGTCGGCTTACCGAGGTTTGAGACTCTCGGTGAGCCCCAAGGACTATGAGGTCATATTCGCGGCCGCCTTCCTCTCTAGAACCACCGACTACTACGCCAACGTGGTGCGTTGGATCAGGCTCATGTCTCCAGACGGCACTCTTAACACCTCTCTTGCCCCTCACGTGGGCTCCAGCTTCCAGCTCAGACAGCTCCCTGAGGTGATTTCCTCGCTAAAGAGAATCCTCCCGCTCCCCAGTGACCCCTGGGACGCACGGCAGAGGCTGCTAGCCCTGAAGTGGGTGGGGCCGAAGGTCGCAGACGCATTCCTGCTCTTCTCAGGGATCACGACCGAGCTGGCCCCGGCCGATGTTCACTACATGAGGCTGGGAGTCAAGCTGGGCCTGTTGAGCCCGAGAGCTAAGGCGCCGAGCAAGAGCGCGTGCCTCAAGTGGACCTGCCCTGAGTGCCCGAGGAGCGACTCGTGCTCGACTGGCGTCTCGCTCGAGTCCCTAGGCCCGTTGGCGGGCTGGGTGCAGACAGTTCTCTACACGCACGACAGGCTGTTCTGCTCGAGGAGGAGGTGCGCCTCCTGCCCTCTAATCCAGTTCTGCGACAGTCCAATGGCCGAAAGAAAGCCTCCCTCAGAGAACCACGATCTCAGTGGCCAGAACCCTCAGAGCGGATGCCTCCCTGGAGCTCATCATGTCTGGGAAGCTCAGAATGATCATGCGGCCTCCCGTCGAGAGGATGGCGTCCGACAGGGTCCGCACGAATATGTAGGCTTCCTTGGGCCCAAGCCAGGATGAGAACTCTGGAAACGCGTCTAGAAACACGGTGAGAGGCCTCCCCTCCAACTCGCCGCTGATCCTCCTTATCAGCGCCAGTATCTGCGACTCAGAGGGCCCGATCTCGTACTCCCTGCCGCGCTCGTCTATCTGCCTCGGGTGAGAGACCCCAGATAGGACCACGTAGGCCAGGCGGACATCGGGCTTGTCCTTGAGCCTCGAGGCCAGAGGTGACCCCCTCCTCGTGATGACGAGGGTGGGGCCCTCCAGGGTCTCGTCCACGATCCCCAAGAGTTCTCCGGTGTAAGCAGCGGGCCTCGCCTCGATGAGCACGATCTTCCCAGGCCCGGGCGGAATCAATACCTCCAGAGTCTTCTTCACCGTCGGGGAGACCATCCACCCAAAGAGGGCATTGTTCAAAGCGTACATCATTGACCCGGCGGACAGCACGGCTGCTATGAGCCAGAGCTCTCTCAGAAGGGTCAGGAACGCCAAGACCATCTGAACACCGCCGATAACCCCAAACGCCATGGAGGCTGAGATCCAGTCGCCCTCGGGCCCCCTCATGAGCCTAATCTTCCCTCTCATCTTCAGGCACCAGGCCGTGGCGAACAAGTAGGTCGGAATCAGCCCGAGGAGGGGT
>CBEVRO010000182.1:0-2069 GCA_965552295.1 uncultured archaeon
GCAACAGGTTAGATCAATTGACTTCTACCTAAGGAGGCTAGCTGTTGCCTGCAGCTACTCGAATGAGAAGTACACGCCTCAGCTCATCAGGCTGCTGGATCTGATCATAGAGGAGAGGTTTGAAGAGGTCGAGGAGGCCCTAGAGAGCTTAGCCGAACCCCTCGCCAAGTTTGACCTCTCCGAGTCTGTGACTTCCGTGATCTCCACACTCAAGAGCGGAGAGAGTTCAGAGAGGGCCAAGGTAAGAGATTGGCTCGGGAGGATACGTCTCACTCTAAAGAGGAGGCTCGTCGGCCAGGGGTGAGACCGTGCTCGTGGTCTCGATCACCGGGCCTAGAGGGGCAGGGAAGACGGAGGTCGCGATAGCCATCATTAGGGCCCTAATATCGAGAGGGTACAGGGTCGCTGCGGTCAAGAAGGTCCTCAAAGACTCTGTCGTGAGAGAGAAGCCGGACACAGACGCGGGGAGAATGGAGGACGCGGGAGCTGGAACTGTAGCGGTTATTGGAAGGAGAAGGAGCAGGGTCACGCTTGCCTTGGCCCCCAAGACCTTAGAGGAACTCTTGAGCCTGCTCACAGCCGGCAGGAAGGTTCCTCCAGACGCAGCGGTGCTGGAGGGCTTCGAGCACCTAGTCATGGACAGGACGGACGTGCTCAAGGTCGTGGCCGCTCACGGTGAGAGGGACGCCAGAGCCCACCTGAGGGGGCTTGCCGACCCGGTGCTGGCTGTGTGCGTCCGAGAGCCAGTGAGTTCTCCTCTCTTGACCGACTCGGGATCTCCCGTGGAGGTCTTCACATTCGAGGACCTCAGGTCCCTGGCCGCCAAAGTTGTTGAGGAGGCAAAGAGGCTCAGGATGCTCCCGTGATCCCAGATCACCGGTTCACACGCCTGAATGAGATTCGTCGAAGGAGGAGGTGACTTTTGGCCTCCTCCTCCATTGCCAGATTAGTCGTCGCTCGTTCAGAGACAATCTTTTAACCGATTGATCCAAGGCTGCGCAGAGCTAACATGCCGGAGGAGGAGACCGTCCCGCTCCCTAGGGAGGTAAGGAACCCGGCGGCGGACTTTAGGCACGTCGTCCACTGGGTCACGCACGTAAGGAAGAGGGGCCTGGGCATGTGGGCCTGGCTCCTCCAGAGAATCACTGGCGTGCTCATGGTGTTCGGGGCCGTCGTGCACGTTTTGGCAAACCACTGGGGCTACACGTTCCCGGGAGGCACTCTCCTGACCGACGACCTGATCCTGTTCTGCGGCGTGTACCACGCCTTCAACGGGCTTCGAGTTATCCTCATAGAGGCCTTCGGGTGGGCTGCAGAGAGGGAGGACAAGCTGTTCATAGTCGTTCTGCTGGCAACGGTTCTCTTCATGGTGTACTGGGCCTACGCGGTCGGCCTGTGAGGGTGTGGGGCCTTGGAGAGGCATGAGGTGTTAGTGGTCGGGGGAGGCCTGGCCGGGCTTAGGGCCGCGGTCGAGGCCAAGCTCCGAGGGGCCGACGTGGCCGTGCTCAGCTTGATATACCCGATGAGGTCCCACTCCGTCGCGGCCCAAGGAGGGATAAACGCCGCCTTGGGCAACGCCGACCCGAGCGACAGCATCGAGAGGCACGCATTCGACACCGTGAAGGGAGCAGACTACCTGGCGGACCAGGACGCCGTCGAGGAGTACTGCAGAGACGCCATCGAGAGGGTCCTCGAACTCGACCGCTGGGGCTGCCCGTTCAGCAGGTTTCCAGATGGGAGAATAGCCCAGAGGCCCTTTGGGGGGGCTGGCTTCCCGAGGACTTGCTACGCTGCGGACAAGACCGGCCACGCCGTCATGCACACGATCTTCCAGCAGTCGCTCAGGCTCGGTGTCACCTTCTACAACGAGAGGGTCGTCCTGAGGCTGGCCGTAGACAAGGAGGGCGTCAGAGGGCTCGTGGCGATGAACCTCCAGACTGGAGAGCTGGAGACGTACGAGGCGAAGGCCGTGATCATGGCCACCGGCGGAGCTGGGAGAATATACGCCAGGACGACGAACTCTCACCACAGCACGGGTTACGGCATGGCGATGGCCTACTGGGCCGGTG
>CBEVRO010000183.1:0-2061 GCA_965552295.1 uncultured archaeon
AGGACCAGCACTTTGGGCTCCAAAGCGAGAGTCGAGGCTATTGCAAGTCTCTGCTTCTGGCCCCCTGAGAGAGTGAATGGAAACCTCTCCTCAAAGCCCCTAAGCCTCACTATCTCAAGAGAGCGCTCTATTCTTCTCTTGATCTCCTCCTCGCTCAGCCCTAGGTTCTCTGGTCCAAACGCCACGTCGCTCTCAACGGTCATCCCAATTATCTGCGCCTCCGGGTCCTGAAAGACCATCCCGACAAGGTCCACCATCTCTGGGACGGTGTACTCGTCGGTGTCTCTGTCGTATATCCAGACCTTCCCCTTCTTCTTCCCTAGCATCACGTGAGGGATTATACCGTTTAGAGTGAGGCAGAGCGTGGTTTTACCTGCGCCTGTCCTGCCCATTACGGCTAAGAATTCGCCCTCTCGAACTTTGAGGTTTATTCCCTTTAACACAGGCTCCTTGCTAGCCGGATAGGAGTACCAGAGATCCTCTATTACCACTGCATACTCTGGCAAGATCCAGCGCCCAGGCTCAGGAGGTCGTCGTCTTTTTAATTTATCAGCAGGAGCAAATGACCACTCCTAAGCTACCAGAGGCGGTGGATATGTCAGCAAAGGCGTTAGGTGCTATAGTGTTGATAATATTGGTCGTCGCAGTGCTGGCCATAGGGATATCGAAGCTCCTCGGCTCGCTAGGATTATCAGCAGGCTCTGGCACAGGGCTCATCATCAACGTCGTCGGCCTACTGATCTTCATAGTCGGCATAGTAGCAGGAGTTCTCTATTTCAGGAAGAGGGGGTGATGTGAATGCCCGGATTGGCCGATATAATTATGGAACTCTTCCGTGGGGTTCTCGAGGTCCTAGGAAGGACCACGATGTTCTCCATAGGAGCGGTGGCTTTCGCGATCACGACGTTCTTCTTCTTCCTAGAACTCTTCGGCTTCACGATCGAAGGGGGGAAGATCGTCAGGAACAAGTATCGGTGGGACTCCACAGATCTAGCTATAATGGCCATGGGCGCCGCTCTCTACGGCGGAGCCCTGACGGCGACCGCTGGAATACCCGTGATCCCAGGGTACACCTGGTTCAGGCCAGGGAACGCCCTGATCCCAGTTCTAGGGCTGTTCTTCGGTCTGCCAGGGTGCTTCGGCGCAGCCCTAGGCAACCTGATTGCAGACGCCTTCGGCGGCTACTTGGGTCTGGGCAGCACCGCCGGGTTCCTGGCCAACTTCATGAGCGCGTACATGATCTACAAGCTCGTTAAAGATCCCTCCCTGAGCTCAGCGAGGGCCTTCGTGGACTACTACCTGTGGGGAGTGATAATCAACGGGCTGGTCGTGGCGTTCACAATATCGTTCTTCCTAGACTTGCTGGAGCTGCTGCCCCCAGAGGTCATCTGGACCCTGTTCTTCGGCAACGTATTCTTCAACAACCTCATAGCTCAGGGGATCCTAGGCCCGCTGGTCGTCAAGCCTCTGTGGGGCAGAATCAAGGCCAGCGGTCTCTACTGGAAGGACAGGCTCGCCGAGTGATCACCCTTCAGTTCTCCCCAACTTCCCCTCTTTTTTCCATTTCTCGAGGAGTAGAAGTGCCTCCAAAGCCGTGTTTATCGTGTTGTCTATTCCACGCTGGGCCTCTGGACTCCATGGATTATACTTTTCGCCCGTTATGAGGTTCCCGTCGACTGCCAAGACGGAACCAGCCCTGATGCCGTAGGACGAGCAGAGCGTAAGTATGCACGCGGTTTCCATCTCCACGCTGAGGCAGCGAAGCTTGACGAAGCGATTGACTATCTTCCTCTGCATGTAGAAGGAGTCACATGTCCAGACGACCCCAACGTGCTTGTTCTGGATGCCTAGGGAGTCGGCAGCCTCTACGAGGGCCCTGACCACCCAGAAGTCGGCCACCGCCGGGTACGAGAGCGGAGCGTAGTACCTGCTGGCGCAGTCCCCCCTGACAGCGCCAGTTGCTATAACGAGGTCGCCCGGCTTGACTGGAGGTTGGAGTCCGCCGGTAGTCCCTACTCTTATTATGACCTCGACCCCCAGGTTGTGAAGCTCGTCGACTAC
>CBEVRO010000184.1:0-2032 GCA_965552295.1 uncultured archaeon
CAGGGTGAAGGTGAGGGCGCTCAGCTTCGACGTAGAGGAGACGAGGCGAAGGATAGAGAAGCTCGAGTCAATAATCAGAGCCTCGCTCGAGGAGGGCGCAGGAAGCAAGAAGCAGACAACGCTGCTCGATGCCGAGGAGGAGATCGCGCTGGCCGACCCAAGCAAGGTCAGCGTCTACCTGCCAGACAGGATCAGAAACAAGGTCAAGAGGGATTCTTTCGAGGCTGTCAAGACCATCCTGGCGGCCATAGAGGAGTTCGACGACCCCGACTTCCGCGACTTCTGCAAGGTGCCTCTCATGTACTGGATGAGGAGCATGCTCACGAAGCAAGACCCACAGAAGATAGTGAAGACCTACCTTGACCACCTCTGGCGCATGTACCACGCTCTGCACTTCCTTACGCTGTTCAGGGAGAAGGTGGCCCCATTAGAGCCAGCCCCAGCAAAGATACTAGTTGGAGACTCCACCGAGCTGAGGAGCGTGCTAGAGCAGGGAGCTCCCGAGGAACTCTCCGAGGGCTTCGACGCCGTGGTGACGAGCCCGCCCTACATGACCGCCATAGACTACGTTGGGGACCAGCTCTACGCCCTCTACGTCTTGGGCTTCACGCGGGATCACTTGGAGATAGACAAGAAGACCCTGGGATCCACCAGGGCCGTCGAGGATCAGTCTCTCCAGATCACGAGGGGAGGCTCCGCGTTCATGGAGCTGCCAGAGTCCATCAGGGCGTTCATAGGGCAGGTGTACCAGCACAGGAGGAAGCACGCCTCGGCGCTGTTCAAGTACTTCCACGGCATCCTCAGGTCGTTCAGAGAGCTGAAGGAGGTTGTCAAGCCGGGAGGGAGGATAGTCTGGATAATCGGGAAGCAGCAGGTCATGAAGCTAGACGACACCAAGGTGACAGTGCCCGTGGCCAAGATGATGGCTGAGCTGGGCCAGGCTGCCGGCCTGAGGTATATGAGGACGATACATGTAGAGCTGGCCAAGTCCTCAGAGCGCGGCGCCATACCGACGGAGAGCCTGATATTCTTCGAGAACCCGTGACTTCAGTCAAAGTTTTGATAAATTACATGGAAGAGTCAGCGGGGGTCCACCTGCCCCTCAGGAGGATGCTCTGTCTCCGGAAGCTTGGAGAGCTGTCGCTTGAGGAGAGATGGCTTAGAGACGCTTACGAGAACATCCTGACCAACCTAGTCATGGCGTGCCTGCCGGGGGAGGGCGGGGCGGTCACGGTCTTTGATCCCCTGTCGAGGGCTTTCCACGGGCTGGACAGAGTGTCCGAGCCATTCGACAGGGATCAGTTCGAGGCGCTCCTGACGCTCACCTCATACTATCACGCGGCAAAGGGAGGCAGAGGGAAGCTCCTAGAGAAGCTAATCGCGCTGAAGGCTGGCAGCAGGGGGACTCTGACCCTGAGGCTCAGCAAGCTCCCTATCTATCTCGAGGAGCCGGAGCTGATGGCCAAGCAGAAGCCCAGAGGAGAAAGGCTCTCCAGAGGCGAGAGGGAACTGCTCAAGAGCCTAGATGAGAGGTGGTCGTGGAGGAGGGGGTCGCAAGACGACCTGACCGTAGACCTCGTGAACCTGAGGCGAGACTCAGTCCTGGCTTTCTTGGAGGTTAAGAACAGGGTGGACAGCGGTGGTACTGCGGCCAGGAGGGAGACCCTCGGAAAGTTCGGCAGGCTCCTCAGGCTGGCAGCTCAGAACCTGACACTATACTCAGACGGTCGGCGTCAGTACTCGCTGACCGACCTGCTGGCAGAGTTCGGAGTCGAGGAGCTAAGGGCGATATCCGGCTTCCTCTACAGTCCAACAGGCCAGGCGGCCACGCTGGAGGACGACGAGAGATTTGGATTCGTGGGAGAGAGCAGGAGGCTCGTGACCGAGCTGAGCTCAGCCTTCCAGGGCCAGCCGGACTTCAGCTTCGACCAGCAGCGCATGAACCTGTCCTTCAGGTTCGCCAGCGTCAGGTACTCGCTGGAGACGGCATACGGAGATGAGGTGGCGGAGAGGTTCTGCGACGAGCCCTTCC
>CBEVRO010000185.1:0-2027 GCA_965552295.1 uncultured archaeon
GTGGATTTGGCCCATAAGGCTGTCTGCGGTGAGACTGTATTGCAAGTACAGCCCAGCACGCAGTGGGGCTGCTCAGGTCGGGCGTGGTCCAAGAGGCCCCCGGCAGGTCCGTGACGCCCATCGGCAAGTGGATCGTGTTCCTGCCAACCGCCGAGGCTGTGGAGCTCTTCAGGAGGGTAGCCAAAGGGATAGCCGCCGGGGAGTCTCCGGCACTCCAGGCGAAGGTGAGCATCGAGATGGAGGACAGGAAGGTGGTGATAGTGTACACCCCCAACTTCTTGGATGTCGAGGCGGTCGCCAAGACCGCCAAGTGGCTGGAGAGCTTGGGGGCGAGGGGGCTGCTAACCTACAAGCCCGACGTCTTCACTTTGGCAGGCATCTACAGAGGCCACCCGAGGTTCAGGCCCCACGTGTTCGAGTACAGGGCCTACGGAGAGGGGCCCAAGGGCTCCCTAGACCAGTGGCTGTGAGAGCCCTTGCCGACGTTTGCTTTCGGCACAGAAGTTTTACCTGCTGGCGAGGCCACGGGGAGGGAGCAGCGCTCCTAGCGCTCGTCGGCCTGCTGTTCATAGCCGGGGGCATCTCGCTTCTACTCGGCATAGCGATTCCTTGGGAGGTCGTGGGTTGAGCGCTGGCGAGTTGAGCGTCTAATCTCAAGAGACTCGCTTACCGCACCGTTTCGGCTCGATCCAGCGGGTCCCTCTTAGCCTACGATCGCACTCCCTCCCCGAGCCATCATGGGAAAACGCGCGCTTGCTCTGATCTCTGCCCTCGCCCTGATCGCGGCTGAGGTGCTGTCAGTGCTCACTCCACCAGTCTACGCGAACCCAAGCCTAGGCGAACTCTCTGTCAGCGAGGCTCAGAGGCAGGTTGAGTCGTTCTACAACGTCACCCTGATAGAGTCCCTATCCATCGAAGAGCTGGGCTGGGTGGAGCTCCAGAGGAGCGACCGAGGGTCTGTGAAGGTAATCGAGGGGGAGTTCACGGCAGGCCGCTTTGAGGGCTACACCAGGCGGAGCGAGCTGATAGAAGTCCCCCTCAGCATGAGGGCCGTCGCGATAATACCCGAGCGCCCGAGGGACAGGGGCATCGTCCTAGCCCTGCACGAAGAGATAAACCTCGAGAGGAAGTGGTCCAGGTATGGAGAGGAGCTTATCGAGCTGTCACGAGAGACGGGGATCCCAATACTCATGTACGGCCAGGAGAGGGAGAGCATAGAGCCCTTCTCGCTGGACAGGGGCGCGCTGACCATGGTCACGTTCTACGCTCTGGCTTTCCTCAACAAGGGGCACACGGACGTGGTAACGGCCAACTTCATTCTGGCCCTCGCCAGGACGCAGAGCTACGCGATAACCGTGCTGCAGAGGCTGGTCGAGTCCCAGGGCGGCCGAGTGGAGAGGGTCGCCTTCATGGGGGGCTCAAAGGAGGGCTATGCTCAGTGGATCGCCAGCACGGTTGACGACTGGATAGAGGTCTCCTCCCCGGGAGGCTTCAAGATGGAGAACTTCACGGCGGCGATAGACGAGGGCGTCTCCCAGTGGGGTTGCTACAACCCGTACCTGGAGAGGAAGAAAAGGGGCTGGAGCGAAATGCTTAGGCTCAAGGCTTTTCTAGCCGAGAGGAAGGACGTCGAGGCGGAGTTCTCGATCGCTAGGAGGATCGAGAGGGGGCTTGCCAAGGCGGAACTCTACGTCGTGACCGGAGACGTCGGCGCGTACGGGATGCACGACGGGAAGCACTACCCGCTGGGGGCCGCCGAGGCCGAGTTCTTGGAGTCGCTGGACGACGTCAGCTGGGTCTACTCCCTCGACACTCCGGACGGCGGGGCTGAGCCCTCCTTCTTGAGGAAGGTCAAGACCCTAGCCTGGGTGCTGCTGAGCGACGAGAACAGAGAGGAGGTTTTGAGGTACAGACCCGACCCAACTCTGGAGGTCGATTCCGGGCGCTTCCGCGTCGCGGCCAGAGTGCCCTCTAGCCCAGACCGCGTACTCCTCTACTACGCGCTCTCCGGCGACAAGGTGTGGAAC
>CBEVRO010000186.1:0-2016 GCA_965552295.1 uncultured archaeon
CTTGTCGGCGGAACGTGGTAGGACAGAGCCCTTATCTTCAGCGTCAATCACCTCAGGGAAGAAGTGCGCGTCTGTGAATAATTAGGCTGAACTCTCACGTGAACTGCTCCCGATCAAAGCCCCATTATGGTGCTTGCGGCTCATCGAGTGCACGGAAACCTGTGAGCTTGATGATCCGCGAATGGTCCAGCTAAGTGTTGGAAACTGGGCTGTGGGGCAGCCAAGGAGCGGTTGGCGTTATGAGGTTAAAGGGGGAGAAGGCGTCAAAGCTCCAATCCGACCTCGAGTTAATCGCTTTTTAGTACCTTCCTTTTTTTTAAAAAAGGGCGGTAACGTAAATATGATGGACCTTATCAGTAGATACCCTAGTTGAATTAGGTGCATATTCGGAATTCTAAGACTGTACTGGACTTCCTTAAAGAATTTGGAGGAATGCTACACGGCCCCTGCAGTCGTTAAAATAAGAAAAATTAATTCGTAATGAAGAACTCCACCATATTACTCTCTCACATCTGTCTAAAGGTAGCATTTTGTGAGCTTCACCTAGAAAGGTTGTTTCAGTCTTTTGCTTGCTCTACATTTAAGGCTGAAGTTATGGTCGATCCCTCAGCCCCAACTGATGTATGAGGGTACGGAGAGTGTGTTTTAAAAAATCTAATAACATACGTAAATTGTAAATGTTTATTAGTTCACACTTGACGCCCAAGCAGGTGCCTAGATATTGAAGCGAATCTTTCTGGCGGCCCTGATTCTGACCGTAGCATTTGCCGCGGTGATCAACGCGAATGCCAACGGGTGGCCTGATATACCTGACGAACCCCCTAGCCTCCCCGCTCCCGGAGTTCTTGACTGGCTTCGCAGGATATTCGGGTGGAATACGGCCCTGCAAGATCTAGTTGATAAAGTCAAGCCAGATGGGTACCCTGCTAGCTGTCCCGTCTACTGCCAAGATTGTCCAGAGAAGGAGATTAAGACCTTCTGGGAAAAGGACTGTCCCACGTGTCTGTCGCAACCAGAGAGTTGCTACAAGGAGGAGAGGTGCTACTGGAGTTGCACGAGCGGGTGGGATGACTGTGCATATATCGACGAATGGGGCAACTGCATAAGTGAATGCAAGGAGAGGGAACTCGTGTGCTATGAGTACAGCTATGAGGAGTGGTGTGAGAATGTGCTTCAAAAGCTCGAAGCATCAGGAAGGCTCAACTGCCTAATGTGTCCGTTAGAGTGCATGACAGATGAACCGAAGCCTGTGCCGGCGGATGGTTTAGCCACTTTTGGGGTACTTTCAAGCGACCGGCCATTTCCAAACTGAAAGGTCTCAGAGTGCAGCACTCTGAGATCTCCTTTTTATGAATAAAGCCGTGAAGCAAGGTAAATTCAGTCGACACATGGCTTTCTTCAGTAGAACATTACTTACTTTTGTTCCCTGTCATTAGAGCCCCCGCTCTCTGCCGGCCATGGCTGTGACTCAACCCTCTCGAGGCTTCTCAAGTTAATTACGAGGGGATTCCTCCTCTTGGTGAGAGCCCTACTGGAGGTGATGTAAAATTAAGGTTAAGGTCAGGCCTGAGGGATTCCCTGCTGGACGTAGGATAATTCTGCTCTCCTCACAAGATGCTAGGGCGGCGGGTCTGAGACCCTACGATAGAGTTAGGGTTAGTGTTGACAGCAAGAGTGCCACTGCCATGCTCTCGGTGGTTGAAGGGATAATCCCCCATGGAGAAGCAATCCTATCCTTAGAACTCAGGGGCGCTCTAGGCATACAGTCAGGAGTTGAAGTGGCAGTCTCGCTGGCTGGCAGACCCAAGTCCTTCGAGGCGATACGGAAGAAGATGAGGGGAGAGGAGCTTACTCCTGAGGAGATCAGGGCCATAGTGTTTGACGCCGCAAACTACGAGCTGGGCGAACTAGAGATAGCCGCCTTCCTGCTGGCTCAGGAGTTCAAGGGCATGAACATGAATGAGATAGTGGCTCTCACGAAGGCCATGGTCGAGGCCGGCTCCACAGTAGACTTCG
>CBEVRO010000187.1:0-1991 GCA_965552295.1 uncultured archaeon
GGAGATAGCTAGGCTCATCGAGGTCGCCGACGAGGATCTTCGCGACTCCATCGCCATAAGGCTGGGCTACTACGCAGCCCTCCGAGTCTCCGAACTCTGCAATCTGCGCTGGGAGGATGTGAACCTCTCCAAGCCAGTGCTGATTGTAAGGGGAGGGAAGGGCGGCAGGGATGCCGTGGTACCCTACGGCGACCAGGAGACACTAAGGAGACTCCGCGAGTGGCGCAAGGTGAACCTCTCGGATAGGGTGTTCCCCTACACCGCCAGAACCGCTAGGAACATCATCAAGAGGTGCGCAAAGAGGGCGGGCATAGAGAAGAACGTGACCTTCCACAGTCTCAGGCACTCTTGGGGAACCCACCTAGCCGAGGATGGCCTAGACTCTTTCAGGTTAAAGGAGTTCATGCGCCACAGGTCCATCCTGTCGACGCAGGTCTACGTGCACGTGAGCATCTGAACTTTTCTATTTCTTCAGAAGAATTCTACCTTGGGTGGGGGGTACTTCGCTCTGTAGAGTAAGCGATGTGCCATCTCATAGCATTCCTCTGCGTGTTTAACCGCTAACTCGGCCTCCTTTCTTTCGAAGAACTTCTCTGGTCCAAGAGAGAGTTTTTCATGACCGTACTTGGCTAGCGCGCGGAGGCGTGGCCACAGCTTGTTGAAGACGATCAGCCTGTGGAACTCAACCCACCCCAGATCCTCTGGAACTTTGTCGATGATTTCTTCAAGATCCTCGTCCTTGAACTCATGCTCCCTCGGATATTCTCCTTTCAGAATTAGGAATATGGCCTTTGTGGCGAGTTCGATGCAATCTTGGGCAGCAGAGATGCATCCAGGGTAACGCCCGAGTAGAAGAAGGGTTCTTGCCTCACCAGCTTTGTTGAATGCTTGTCCGACAAAACTCTCGGCTAGTCGCAGAGACTTGTCATCAACCTTCAAACTCTCACCTGTTCCTTTGAGGGCGTATCGGGATATAAACCTTCTTGGGGAGCATATATTCGATAACATTATCAAGTAGCCTGCGGTTTTGGGTTCACACATTGTGAACTTTTCAAGGTCTTCCAGACTGGGCAACCAGTAACCTTACTTCTAAGCTTAATGAACTTTCCCAGAATTACAATTCTCGGAAAGAACTCTTAGCCGTTTTATAAAGGGTAAGTTTCACCCTAACCGTAAAGCTAAGCTTGGTGGGCGCCTTGCCCGACGAGTACCTTGTCTTCCCGAATGTCAACCCGCGCACGGGGCAGATCACCATCACCCTCCCGATCCAGTTCTTCCGGGACTTCGACATACTGGACAGGACGGACAGGGATCCAGAGGTTAGGAGGCAGAAGCTTGAGGGCGTAGGGATTCTCCTGACGCGAGGGAGGAACAAGTGGACCATAGAGCCAACCCTGCTCTCCGAGGAGGAACTCGAGAGGCGCAGGAGGAGGCGCCGGGCGAGGCGCCCGCAACTGGCCGCGGATGGTGATGGTTGATGGAGTGGAGGAGGATCCTCTCTAGGCTGGCGGCCGCCGCGCTCTCTGGGATCCTGGGTGGACTCGTCGTAGTCGCCGCAGGCATGTTGAAGGCGAGCGTGGTTCTCGGGAATCCGTTCCTGTACTTCTCGACCCTCTCGGCTGGCATGATCGTCCTCACGGCCGTCACCGCCGGAGTCGAGGGAACTCTCCTCTTCCTGCTGACCCAGACAGCGTTGGGAGGGCGCCCGCAGCTGGTGATAGGTGGAGAGGGGGAAGGTGAGAAGGTGTGAAGAGGACATCAGTGTTGTACGAGTTCCTCCGCGATCTGCGAACGCTGGTGAATAGGTATCTAGGGAGTCTCGGCGAGGAGAACGTTGCGGACATTCTGACCTTCTTCGGCGAGGTGCTGAGCGAGCAGGATGAGGACATGGAGCGGCTGATTGAGGCACTAGGGGGAGAAGAGGTGAAGAGACATGTCCCCTAGGGTTCGCTGGCTCCAAGCCTACCTGCTGCTCGCCTGCCTAGCCTGCG
>CBEVRO010000188.1:0-1962 GCA_965552295.1 uncultured archaeon
CGCCTCAAGGGCGCCGCCGGGGCCACAGCCTGATTCAGGATCAGCTTTTTGGAGACAAATCAACTATTTGTTAAGATTAGCATCACACTTAAAAGCGGGGCCCAGCTAGAACCTGGGTGCCTCGTTGGGCCGGTCGATATCCGAGAGGAGGGGGGAGCAGGTCCGCAGGTTCATGGGGCAGTTCCCTCCCGACCTGAGGGAGTCTCTGGCCCGGTTCTTCGACGAGAGGGGCCTGACGAGCGCCAGCGGCAGGTACAACTACGTCCTCGCGTGCAGGGTCTTCCTCTCCGAGGTCGGCAAGAGCCCGCTGGAGGCGGGTGAGGGGGACTTCAGGGGATTCCTGGAGGGGCTCAGGGAGAGGGGAGTGAAGGAGAGCACGATCGAGACCTACATGAGGTCCCTAAACGCGCTGCTCAAGTGGGCCAGGCCCGAGGACAACCCCCTCTCGTGGTGGAGGCCCAGGGTCAGGAGGGGCAGGAGGGCCAGGGGGGAGAGGCTGAGGGACGAGGTGCTCAGCCCCGAGGAGGTCAAGGCCCTCGTCAAGGCGGCCCAGAGCCCCAAGTCCAAGGCCATAATTGCGGTGCTGTACGAGGGGGCCCTGAGGGTCGGGGAGCTGTGCTCGCTGAGGATGCGGGACCTCGAGTTCACGGACTACGGCTTCAAGGTCAGGGTCGTCGGCAAGACGGGCCAGAGGACGATCCCGCTCGTCGACTCGGCCCCCTACATCAGGGCCTGGCTGCAGGTCCACCCGGACCCCGGCAACCCCAACGCCCCGCTCTTCCCGAGCACCAGAGGGGGGAAGGTCGACAGGCTGCCAGAGGAGGCCGTCTGGGCGCTCGTGGCCAGGGCGGCCAGTAGGGCGGGCATAGGCAAGAGGGTGCACCCGCACACGCTCAGGCACACTAGGCTGACGCACCTGGCGACCCAGCTCACCGAGCAGGAGCTGAAGACCTTTGCCGGGTGGACCCAGGACTCGAGGATGGCAGCGGTCTACGTGCACCTCAGCGGGAGGGACGCCGAGAGGGCTATTCTTCGAGTCTACGGAATCGAGAGGGCTGAAGAGGAGGAGAGGGAGAGAGCCCAGCCCCTGAAGCCGGAGGTCTGCCCCAGCTGCGGGTATGTAAACCCCGCCGAGGCGGAGTTCTGCCTTCGATGTGGCTACCCGCTGAGCGAGAGGGCGAGGGAGGAGGCCCTGAAGAGGAAGGAGAGGTTGGAGGAACTCTTAGCGAGGCTCCTCAGCGACCCCAAGTTCAAGGAGGCCTTGGCGAGCTATCTGGGCTCCCTGCAGGGCTAGGCAGCCCTTCCCCCACCTCGACGTTGGGGCAGAGTTCGCACCTGCCCCTGAGGGGCTCCCCGTGCTCTATCTTGTAGAGGAGCATCAGGATCTGCAAGCCCAGCTCTCTCCACTTCTCTCTCAACTCCCGAGCGATTCTCAGAGTCTCCCTGCAGAACTCCACGTTCTCACGGGAGTGCAGCTGGGCCTCCGCTGCCTCTCTGACAGCCTCCTCCAGCTCCGGCGACCTGACCCTCAGGTAGTCCCCGGCCCTCAGCTCCGGGTTGACGCCGCCTATCGCCAGCCTGTCCAGATCCTCCCCCTCCCTCTCCCTGACTTCCTGCCAGATGATGCTCGAGAGGTCCTCAGCGAGCTTCTCTAGGTCGACGCTCTTCACACCCTCCCCCAGGCACGAGGAGAGGGAATCCCTCAGGCGCCGCATCAACTCGCCGCGCCGCTCCTTAACCTCCTCCGAGAGACCCTCCGCCTCCTCGAGCAGTCGGTAGATGTCTGGGTAGCCCGTCTTCAGGTGATCCCTGGCCGCCTTCAGCAGATTCTCCATTGGGACGCCCTCCGGCTCCGGCGGCAGCTTCCCACCGAAGCCCGGGAGCCGACCCAGGAGCACCAGGGCTGGCATCAGCCCTCGAGAGTGGTTCAGGGCGGCCTGGTAACCCCCCCAGCTCTCGTAC
>CBEVRO010000189.1:0-1960 GCA_965552295.1 uncultured archaeon
ACGTGGAGTTCCTGGTGCCGCTCTTCAGAGGGCTTATGCAGGAGATGTTGGCTGGTCTGGACATGGGGATTGACGCTCTGGTAAACCTGGCTGGAGTGGGAGCCAGCAGAACGGCAGATCTCCTTAGAAGGGCTCACACGGGCAAGCTGACTCACTTCTTTGCCGCCTCAGTGCTGGGCTTCCTCTTGCTCTTGATAGCCTCTGTCTTGGGAGGATGATGGGCAATGGACCCTGCAACGATCGTGTCCGCGTCGTTCTTCGGACTGTCTGCTCTGACTGTGTTTCTCGGCAAGTTCATGAAGGAGAGACCTCTGAGAGTGCTCTGGGTAACGCTGACGCACCTTCCAGGCTACTACTCCGTCTACACTGTGTGGAAGGGGGTATCCTCCTCGCCCCTCTACGTCTACAGCCTCCGGCCCCTAGGAGTGGAGGGGCTCATGGCCGCGGACCCGTTCAGCTCGTTCATGGCCCTCGTAGCGGTCTTCGGCTCTCACATGATGATGCTGTACGCCGCCATGACCGTCGAGGATTCTGACAGCTTCGCCAGGTTCACTGCCGCAGGCCTGGCTGGAACGGGAGCTGTAATCCTCACATTCTACTCGGTGAACCTGCTGGCGCTGACCATACTCTGGGAGGCCACGGTCTCAGCCGAGGTTGGGATAATCCTCCTCGGCAGGGGAGAGCACGTCGTGGAGGCTGCCGTGAAGGTGGCCACGCTCGCACTCTTCTCCTCTCTCCTGATGGTCACCGGTCTCGGCCTGCTGTTCGCGGCGCTGGAGCCGGTAGGCGTTACCGTCAACAACTTCACGATACCTTGGGTCGCCAGCCGCCTACCGGTGGCTTACCGCGCGTCTGGGATCATAATCCTCATCTCATTCGCCTTTCTGCTGGCATCTCTAGGCATCGAGGTCGGGGCTGCTCCCTTCTACATGTGGCTCCCAGACATGTACACCGGAGCCTGGCCTGAAGCCGTCTCGCTCGTGGTAATCACAGTAGACTTGGGAGGTCTCTACCTGCTGGCCAGGCTGACAGGCATGTTCGTCCACCTCCCAGTCACCAGGACTCTGGCCCTGGGCGGGCTGACTCCTCTACTCCTCGCGATGGTGATTCTCTCACTGTTCTCGATGTCGCTAGGAGAGCTGTCGGCTCTGGGGCAGTCTAGGATCCGCAGGATTCTCAGCTACAGCGCCGTGGCGGACGCGGGCTACGTACTCCTTCTGTCGACGTACTTCTTCTGGGGAGGAGTGGTTCCCTTTGGCTCTGGCGCCTTCTCAGCCCAAGCGCTGGCCTACTTCGTGGTGGCTAGCAACCTGTCAATCTCAGCGGCCGTCGCCTGCGCGGGGTTCTTGGAGCGCAGGATGGGCGGAGCCGACCTCGAGTCCTTCAGAGGCGCAGCGAGGTACTATCCGCTCGCCACAGTCCTCCTGGCGCTCTCACTTCTCTCCCTCTTCGGAGTTCCACCAATGGCAGGCTTCATCGCAAAGTTCCTGGTTGTCTCAGCCCTTGTCACCGCACCTATGCCAGCCATGCTGGGCGTTGCAGCCGTCGCGACCATCTTCTTCGTGGTCAGCGCCGCCTACGGCATGAGAGTGATAGGCACGTGTGCGATGCCGAGGGAGGCTGAGCTGCCAATCGTCGAAAGGGAGCTAACACCGCTGATCCCAATACTCCTCATCGTGCTCTTCCTGATCGTCATAGGAGTGAATCCAGGGCTCCTGCTCTCAATATTCTCGGGGTGAAGATTGTAGGGAGGTGATTGGTACGGTAACGCACATAGCGGTTCTCTTGATCCCGCTGGCGGGCGCTTTCCTAGCATACGCTTTCCGCGAGTATCCGAGAGCCTCTGCAGCAGTCGCAACGGTGGCGCCGCTGCTCTCAATGATCACTCTGCTGGTGGGGTTCAAGATGTGGGCTCCCGTGACTGAGGTCTGGTGGAGCAGCTGGGTCCCAGGGTTCCTGC
>CBEVRO010000190.1:0-1953 GCA_965552295.1 uncultured archaeon
GGTCGCCGACGCCGTGGAACCAAGCCTCAGAGTCTCGTTTGTGATCCCCGGGGAGGCGCTCGACGGGAACCCTCTCTTCGGCTCCGTGGTCTTCGGCTGGAGGAGGTCGAAGGTCGAGCTGGACGGAGAGCTCCCCGGGATCCTTGGGAGGCGAGCGGAGGACGTGATGCCCGACCTCTGGCGCGGTAACGCCCGAAGTCAGCTCGAGAAGATGGCCTCCTACCTTGCGGCTAGGCGGGTTGCGCTTCACGCGGCGTCGCGCGTCAAGGCCGTCGGGGGCCGAGTGGAGGTCAAGCGTGTAGAGTACTTCTTCGCCAGCTGCTCTCTGGAGATGATCCTGCACCCCCCGCGTGGAGCCCGTGCACCAGCGATCCCGCTGAACGTGGGGCTCAAGCTCATGAAGGACGAGGTGATCGACGCGACCATCGGGAGCTTCATGGTCAGGGATGCGGGGGGCGACTGGCTCGAGAGAGTGCTCCCCCCACCGAAGGGAACCAGGTCGACCGAGGAGGACCTGCTGGACGGCCTCGCGGTTCTGGCGCGTTATCGGATCCTCGCGACGGGTCGCAACTTCAACGGCTTGTTCACGACAACCCGCATCCTCGCCGCGCTGGTAGCCGCGATGGGCCCCCGCGGCTGGCTGGCCTACAGGAGGATGAAGGTAGCTAACGTTGTCAGAGTGCAGGAGGGCTGGCGCCCCGAGGCCGAGAGGAACTGCAATGTCAGCGTCCCACCGGAACTCACTCCGTCGGTCGTGGCTAAGCTCTTCCAGAGCGGACGCCTCAGCGCCGTAAACCTCCTCCAAGCCATTAACGACGGCCTGTTCCCCAAGAACACGCTGGATCTCCTGCCGAGGGAGCTCGCCAGGGAGATAAAGGCAAGGGCCCTGGCGGACAAGCTATCTCAGACCCAAGCCGAGCGATCCTGACCTCCTCAGACTCAGCACCTTTTTATCTAAGCGTGCATTCGCGTCGTTGGTCCGCGAGCCGGGCCCACCGCCCTGACCCTTCTGGGGGATGATCGGTGCGCGAAATAGGCGGGCCGCACCACCCAGGGCGGGGGGATGACGCGGCCCGCTTCTAACCGCGATCAGGTCGACGCTCTCTCCACGCTGCGTACTCTATGCGTAAGATTCGGGCTCCTCTCCTCCCTCACGTGGAGTCTTCTTCGTGTTCGATCAGTCCAACGGAAAGTTCTAGAGACCCAGCCGCCCATTCCAACGCGTCCACAAGACCGCGCAGACTGAGCACGTACTGGCGGTACCCTCTCTTCGGGTCTGAGGCCAAGAAGGTTATTGCCTTCCGGTTCGTCAGCCACAGGGACGCCATGACTATGGCGGCAACCTCCGGGGGGCAGTTCAGCACGACAGCGTCCTCCTCAGGATTCTCCAGCAGTCTCACTACCTTGGCCGCCAGGCGCACGATGTCACCTAGGCCCTCGGGAGCGACCTCATCGTGTGCGAAGACCACCTCATGCCGCCAGTACGCGGGAGGAATTCTCTCTCTATCGAAATCTTCCTTGAGCACGAATATCAGCCGGGCCACCTGCGCACCACTCCCACAACGCTTAAATTCTCTACTCTCATTCAGTCTCTCGACCCGAAACCCTATGTGGGCGGGAAATTGAAAGAAAGAAGGAAAGGAATGTTTTATCCCAAGACCGCCTCCCCTGTGGCGCGCGGGCGTGGCTGGGCGGCTCACCCGACCTCGGGGTGTCTCTGGGGGGAGGCGGGGGAAGGGCCACACCCCCGTGAGAACTCGACCGCGTGAAAATTTCGAGCGACGCACAAACTTTCCCAACCTGCGAACGGCTTATCTTCCAGCGTCTCCCGTGAAGCGGCGGTGGCTATGCGAGCCGTCGGCCTGAACCTGGCCTGCCCCGCTCGCGGGTTCGAGGTCGAATCCCTGGCCCAGGGGATCCACAAGCTCGATGTAACGGATGAGGATGTGATCG
>CBEVRO010000191.1:0-1952 GCA_965552295.1 uncultured archaeon
CGGTGCTGCTGACGATCTTCTATGTGGCGAGGAAGACTCCAACAGCCGCCGTGACGATCTAACGGCACAAAACTAACCTTTTCTCTCTTTTTTATCTCCAGAGGGACAAGCATGGCCGTCTGGAAGGAGAGACCGAAGTTCATCGCTCTGACGGCGGCGGTGCTGATATTCGCGACGGTCGTGCCAATGAGCCCTGGCCAGGAGGAGCTCCCCTTCCCCTGGATCAAGTGTCCCTACAGACAGCTTACAGGGAAGCCATGCCCGCTCTGCGGATCCACGAGGGCGTTCATACACGCAGCACATGGGCACTTTGAGGACGCTATCTCCCTCAATCCAATTGGACTGATCGCCTACTTTGGAGCGTGGGCCTTTCTCGCGTACCACCTCTTTAGGTACTGGCAGGAGAAGAGGGCTTCCTGACGTTAAGCAAGACTGGGATCCTGCTCACAGGCTCTACGGATCTCCCACTCAGTGTGAAGGTGTGAGCCAGAAGCATCACTCCGCTCCTGTGGGCTCTGGCCAGGGCTTCCGCAAACGCTGGGTCAGTCTCAGCGTTCGGAGCTAACGCCTTGGCGTCGGGTCTCATGACCAAGAACAAGACGACTGCTCTGAATCCCATTCCAATCGCCTCAATGAGGTTCAGCACATGCCTGGTGCCCCTCTGAGTTGGGGCATCGGGGAAGAGGGCCAGGCCGTCCCTCGCCAGAGTGCACCCCCCTGACCTCCACAAGGGTCGGCGGACGGCTCTCTATCAGGATGTCTACCCTGCTATTACCGAACCTCACTTCAGTCTTCACAGCCTTCGGCGATCCCAGCTCGGGCAAGAGACCTGCCGAGATTAGCTCCAAGGCCAGCTCATTGTGGAGGCCTGAGTTCACGATGGTCCAGCACTTGCCGTCCCAGATTGCCACCACTTCGCAGTCGGTTCGCCTACTTGGAGAAGGTTTTCTCCACGAATAGCACTCCCGCCTGAGGTTTGAGGGAGCTCTGAAGTCGGCCTGGATCCCTCAAGTGGCACCTCCTAGGTCCACTTACCGTCTTAAGCCGACGGTGAACCTATTAGGCCTATCAACGAATCTTCCAAATCCCAGTTGGCCCTGGACGATCAATTCCCTTACCGAAGTACTGGACAACCTTTTCTGATTTTGGCCCTCTGATCGCTGGGTGTGCAGGTGTGACGTGGCTCAAACACGAGATTGCCCCAGGAGTGACCTTGGTGAGGGTCCTAAATACGCAGTTCAAGCGGTTCGAGAACTTCTGGCCCATTCCGACGGGGACCTCGTACAACTTCTACGTCGTGAAAGGTTCAGAGGGTGTGGCGCTAATAGACGGAACTGATGAGAGGGTCTCAGCCATCTTTTGGGAGGCGCTAGAGAGCGTGGTAGATCCGAAGGAGATAAGGTACGTCGTCACTCAGCACACGGAGCCGGACCACTCTGGCACGCTGGCGGAGGTGATGGCTAGAGCGCCGAACGCCACCCTCTTGGGGACGAAGCAGGCCCTCCAGATAGGGGAGAAGCTGGCTGCCTTTCCGATGGCAAGGTCCAAGGCGGTCTCAGACGGCGAAGAGGTGAGCCTGGGAGACAAGACGCTAAGGTTCATCTCGGCCCCGTTCGTCCACTGGCCAGACACCATGATGACCCTGCTGCGAGAAGATGAGGTCCTGTTCACCTGCGACATGTTCGGCTCTCACGGAGCGAGTAGAGCCGTATACTACGACGAGAGTCCAGAAGATTTTGAACTCAGAGACTACTACGCCTCGATTCTGATGGCCTACTCCAACATGGTGGCGCGAGCCCTTAAGAAGGTGAAAGAGGTCGAGCCGAGGCTGATCGCCCCCGGGCACGGCGCCCTCCACAGAGACGTTTCCACTACGATTGAGATGTACGAGAGGTGGGCGTCGTGGAGGCCTCTGAGGAGGGCGCTCGTGGTCGTCGGCAGCCAGTACGAGA
>CBEVRO010000192.1:0-1946 GCA_965552295.1 uncultured archaeon
TCGAGCGGAAGGCAGGCTGGATCGAGGCGCTCCCAGCCTTGGCGCTCGTCGCTGTTGCCTCTGTCCTCGCACTGATCTGGCTCAAGATCAGGGAGTGCAGGCCGAGGAGTGAGCTTAATTCCTCGAGCGTTGCGGGAGGCTGATTTGCGTGCGACGCTCATTGTGGCTCATCCCGACGCTTCTGCTCGTTCTGCACTCGGTAGCTCCGGTGGAAACGGCGTCCGCTGGAGGAGGCGTGTCCCTGAGCCTAACGCCTGACGGTAGGCTGGAGTCTCTGGAGGCGCTAGGCGCGCGGGTTCGACTCTCTGGGGATAGGGTACTGTGGGTTCGAGAGCTGACAGAGGTTTTGGGCCAGCCTAGCGTCCTTGAGCTTGATCCACGGGTCGCGCATGCTCCAAAGGATTGGTCCGTCGAGGTCGAGGGAGGCCTCGTAAACGTCACGTGCGCTGGGCCAGGAGGAAAGGCCGTGGTCGGGCTCGGTGAGGCCTCTGTTGAGGACGGAGCGAGCTACGCTGTGAGCGCGCTGTTCTCGGCTGGGCTCGGATTCATCGACGCTGGCGCCCCTCCCCTCGCTCAGCTCTGGGTCCGATGGATCGACCGCTCTGGCGGCGAGATCAGGAGGATGGTCCTATCGGCCTCAGGTAGCGTTCCAGCGCCCAGGAGGTTTACAAACCTGACCTCCGCTCCTCTGGGCACCGCCTCGGTTGAGCTGTACTTCGTCGTAGCTTGTCCGACCTTGGAGGAGCCCCTCTGGGTGGCGGTGGACTCGCCAGCGGTCGTGAGGCTGCGGGGGCCAGCCGAGTGGAGACCGGTGCCGCTGGCCCTGAAGGGCGAGGAGGGAGCTTGGAGTGAGTTCTCGGGAGAGCTGGACGGCGTAATCTATCAGCTGAGGGTTCAGACCCTTGGAAACCCGGTGCTCCTCGAGCTAGAGGTGGAGAACATGGAAGGACGTGAGAGGGCTCTGGATGTGGCCCTGGCCATTCCCATCGACCCGGATGGCTGGCGCCTCTGGCTGGACCCCCGCACCGAGGAGCCGCTCGAGGGGGATGTGCAGGCCAGGGTGGTCAACTCGCTAGTCTCAGGAGGCTACCTGCCCATCTCTCTGTACCCAGTGGCGGCGGTGTCCAGCCAGGAGGTCACGCTGGGTCTGGCGGTCCCCCTGGACACGCCAAAGATTCACACCTTCGGCCACGAGCCGGGGGTAGGATTTGGCGTCTTCTTCCCTATTGGGCTCACGGAATCCGGGTTCAGGCACTCAAGAGCCGAGCTTGAGGCCCACCTGTACGCCTGCGAGGGATGGGAGGGGGTGAGGGGGATCATTCAGCGCTACTACGCGGACCACCCAGACTGGTTCTCGCCCAGCGTAGATCTGCCGCTGTCAGAACTCCAAGAGTCCGACAGAGCCTCTAGGCCCTTCGCTCAGGTGCACTTAGAGTATCCCTCGGCGGCCAGGGAGGCCTCGGAGTACCGCGAGTACGCCTACGTGGCTCAGTACATCCTCCCCTGGGAGTACGAGCCCGTGACCGGCGTGTCCGCAGAGGAGATGCCGCCGAGCTACTGGGAGATAGTCTCCAGGATAGAGGAGCTGGCCAACGATATCAGCAGCCCGAGGGGAATCAAGGCCCGAGCCGCCCTCTCCAGCGCGCCGTGTGACGAGAACGGGTTCGCTGTAGTGGCGAGTCTCCTCAGAGGGCCCAGCTGGAGGCCTGGAGAGTGGGTTCCCAGGATCCCGATGAATGCAGACCCTGACCTGCCCGGGTACAACGTGTGGAACTACACTGCTGATCTGCTAAAGGCGGCCCTGAGCAACACCGAGGCGTGGGACCTGGAGATCGACGGCATCGAGCTCGACAACTTCATGGGAAGGAGCGGTGCCCTAGACATGAGGCGCGAGGCCCTCGAGGTCCTGGACGGAGACCTGACCTACGACCCCAACACGTTCAGGC
>CBEVRO010000193.1:0-1929 GCA_965552295.1 uncultured archaeon
CGACCCAGCCCAGCAGAACCCAGAGATCTAGCGCGGTTTCCGCGAGTTCCCTGCCCTTAAGTCCGAAGGCCGAGCTGATTGTGCGGTAGCTCCTACGACCGCCATAAACTCCCTCGAAGTACACCATCCTTCGACCGTCATCACCCCAAACATCGTAAATCTTCCTGAGGACGCTGGTTAGCCACCCCACCATGAAGATAACGACCCTGTCCACTCCTATGTAATGCAGGCTGTGGTGCCTGTCGATCGCAAATCTACCAATGTTCGCCTCGGACACTAGAACCTCCTTCACACCTTCAAGCTCTCCTATCAGATTTTTGAGCCTTTCGGCAGCTACTAAGTCGTAGCATTCAACGAAGAAGCACCACCACCCTTTCTCGCCAGACTCGGCTTCCGAGCACTCGTGGTGCACTCCAGAGAGTATGTTCACGCCCTCTTCCGCCAGCCTCTTGGCGACCTTGGCTATCATCCCTGGGATGTTCTCGACTAGCACCGACACCTCGAGAACTCGATTCCCCCGAGCGTCAAACAGTCGGGGGAATATAAACGGGTGTCTGTCAGCCATGACAAACACCCTAGGCCGTTTTTCAAGCATGTGGTTTAAATGATAATCTCACAAACTTCCGTCGGTTGTAATACCCGCACCCACAAACTGAGACGCGGCCAAGCGAGTGAAGCCCGCCTCACACGGCCCCCTGTAGATGTTACTATTTTGTCAAACCTCAGAATGCTACGACAAGCCGGCAGATGGGCCGCGCGTGTGATTACTGGCGCTATACTGAATCTAAAGCACGTGAAGTTCAAGCTTTTATCTGCCATTGGAGAACCCGCTAAAGCGGTGGATTCAAGTCCTCCCGCCTGAAGACAGCGTCCCGGGGTCAACCCTCACGAGGCCTTCTATCTCGTCGTAGACTTCGTCGTAGCTGATGATCCTGAAACCCTTCTCTAGGGAGACGGCGGCGTGGAGGCTGTCGAAGAAGGTCAGGCTCGGGTACCTAGCCCTGAGCCCTGCGGCCCTCGCGTGGTACCTCGCGCTTGGCGCCAGGGCCCTCAGCCCCGCCAGCTCAAGCAGGTTCCCGAGCGCCGAGAAGAACCTTTTTTCGTCCCTAACCTCCACTCTGCCGGACCTGATCAGGAGGTCAAGCTCCACGAGAGCGTATGGGGAGATCGCGCCCCTGCCGAGGGAGTACAGGGTCTCCCTGGAGACCTCCCTCAGAGGGTCCTCCGGCAGTATCGCCGAGAGGATCAGGTCCGCCTCGACGAGGTGCCGCTCCCCCATCTCCTCCGCCCCTCCCTCAGCGCCTCCTCCTCGGCAACTTTCCTGAGCCCCCTAATCTCCGAGGCCACGCTCCTCGGCCCTCTTATGACAGCTCGCGGAGGCTGTCCACGGGATCCTTCACTGGCTCCAGCACTATTCTGCCTTCTTCCACCCTCATGAGGACGGCCCTGCCTATGCCCAGCTCCCTCCTGACCTTAGAGGGGATGAGCACTCGCCCTCTCTCGTCTACCCTGAGCATCCTGGTAATTTCTCCCACAAATTATTTTTCCCACTATCCACAAATAAACTTCCCGCAGAGGAGGCGATGAGAGAGGCTTCCCGGCAGTAACCGCTCTCACCAGCCGAAGCCTACTCTGGGAACACGAACGGCTTCTTCCTCACCGCGAACTCGCAGTACTCATCCCCTCTGGCCTGGCACTTGGTCTCCATCCCGTAGAGAGGCTTCTTAGCCATCTCTGAGAGGAAGCCCGTGACGGCCCCCAGCATGAAGTGACATGTTGGCCTGACGTCACGCTCGACGGCCTCGAAGGAGCCCCAGATCCTGACGGTCGCCTCCCCGGTCTCGGTGTCCAGCTCCACGAGCTGAACCCTCTCGGCCCACCCCAGCAGGGGCCAGAGTTCGAGCGCCACCTCGAAGAGCTCCCTCCCGT
>CBEVRO010000194.1:0-1927 GCA_965552295.1 uncultured archaeon
GGGAATCCGGAGTGCGGTTAGCTGGTTGACAGAGGGGGACTACGGGTGGGTGGAGAGCAGGGAGGAGTGGAGGCTGCTGACCACCCAGCCGGACGTCGAGGGCCTGGTGGAGGAAGCCAGATCCTTCCTCGGAGAGCTGGCCCCCCTACTGGAGGATCTCGCGCGTGAGTTCCTGTAGATGCGCCTAGACGGTGTTTTCCTCTCAGAGCTACCGCGCGTGGAGGGTGGCCGTGCGCTAAGGAACCTCCACGTACACATCGTCTGCGGCCTCGGCGAACGCGCTCCAGTCAGGAACCTCCGAGCTGGTGGCTGTCACGCGAGTGTATCCCTTGTAGGTGCCAGTGCGCGTCGTCAGAACCCTCAGCTGCCTGTCAACCCAGCTCCATCCTCCGTCGAACGGCCCCCAGGTGTTCTCCGTCAGGACCTGGGTCTCCAGGCTGATCTTGCCGTATATGTCGAAGTCGACCTCCGGGTCTCGATCCCTCCCAGAGTTTATCGTGTCCACGGCCGTCCAGGACTCGTTCCACATGGTTATCTTGGCCTCGGGAGGCGTGGGGCTCACGAAGAAGTCTACCGTCAGCCAGGGGTACACGACGCCCAGCCAGTCGCCGGCCGGGTCGTCGTAGCCTATCTGGAACGGCAGTCTGTAGACCTTGTATCGCACCGTCACGCCCTCGTAGGTCTCGGTTGAGTACCCGACGAAGCTCCCTCCCTCCGCCACGATCCTCCCGTTTGCGTCTCCCACCCTCATTACCCAGTCCCTGCTCTCAACCTTCTCTTTGCAGGCGCTGCAGAGGTCCTCAGGCTCGACGCAGTACTTGAACCAGAGAGAGCCGGATCCTCCCTTGTAGAGGTCGCCGGTCACCCAAGCCTTCATGCAGGCGGGCCCGACGCCTCCCCGACAGTCGAAGTAGAAGAACGTGTCTGTCCAGGTGTTCCTCCGCACGCTCACGCTCTTCTGATTGGTCCCGTAGTCCGTGGTGACCTTCACCGTGTGGGCGCCCGGAGAGGTCGGCACGCTCACGTCGCTCCCCCTACCCCTCCAGGAGCCGTCTAGGTACACGTCGCCCTGAAGCGCCGAGCCGGAGGAGCACCTAATGTGCACCCTCACTCCCTGGTTCCCCTGCCCTCCGCCTCCACCGCCCCCGGAGCAGGTGACGTAAACGCTCCTCGACGCGCTGGCGGATCCCTTGGCGCCCAAGGAGTCGTAGACGTCCAGCCCTATGCTCCCCCTGAGCCAGTAGTTGCAGTCATCTAGATCTGCCACGCAGCCGCTCTTGAAGTCCCTCGACCACGATCCGCCGGAGAGGTCGGCCGAGCCAGACCCGCTCTTGCTGGACGTCCCGCTGGCCGACCAGGCCCACTCCGCCTGCGCCAGGTTACCGTCGGGGTCCGCCGCACTCATGCCGTAGACTATGCACCTGCCGGGGCAGCGGCAGCCCAGCCAGCCGCTGTCGTCGTGGGCTGACGCGGACACAACTGGAGCGTCGTTCACGACAAAGGTGTCGCTGTCGGTCAGCTCCAGCCCTCCCTCCGTCGTAGTGACCGCCACGACGGTCCACTCGCCCCCGAGCCCGTCCACGTAGACCTTGGAGGGATCGGTCTCCTTCACGGGGTTCCCCCTGGGATCCCTCTCCAGCTCGCGCCAGGTCACGACGCAGGTGGCAGAGCACCTGTACCTACTCGACCAGCCGCCGTAATAGTTCCTAGTGCAGGAGTAGTCCCTCAGCTCCACCTGGATGCTGTCCGGGTCGACGTCGGGATCCTTCTCGAGCTGCTCCACTATCGGCTCGGCCCTGGATTGGCACTCGCTCACCAGCTTTCTCCGACAGTAGACGCAGTTGCTGGCCTTCGCGGTGACCGTCCCGAGGTTCTGCTCCCTCTCCGCGAAGCGGTAGAGGGATCCCGGCGGCGTGGTCTCGACGAC
>CBEVRO010000195.1:0-1916 GCA_965552295.1 uncultured archaeon
TCAGCAGGTCGCTCCTCGAGTTCAGGAGTTGGAGGAAGTGGTCGTACCTGTCGCTTCTGAACGGGTGCCCGTGGGGGAAGGAGTAGAACCTGAGCTGGTCCCCCAAGACCAAGCAGAGGCTCAGGCCGTCATCACCTCCTCCCTCACCAAGTACTTCTCGATCCTCTCCTCGACGACCTCAACGCCAATGCCAGGCTTCTTCGGGACATCTATGGTGCCGTCTGGGTTGAGCGTCCAAGGAGGCTCGACGACGTCCTCCTCGAAGTACCTGTCGCTGGCAGATATGTCGCAAGGCAGGCTGACGCCAGGGAGGGAGGCTGCAGCCACCAGGTGGCCCCTTCCGACCCCGGTCTCCAAGAGCCCCCCTATCCAGAGGGGTCTACCGGCTGAGCCAGCCCAGAGATCGTGAATCTTGAGGGACTCGCCTAGCCCGCCAACTCGAGCTGGCTTCAGATTGAGGATAAATGCCGAATCGAGCTGTAGGGCCTCAACCGCATCGCTCACATCTTCAACGCTCTCGTCGAGGCATATTGGAGTCCTAATGAGCTTGGACAGCTCTGCGTGCCCCAGCAGGCTCTTAGGGGGCAGGGGCTGCTCCACCATCAGCAGGTCGAGATCGTCGAGCTTGGCGAGGGCCCTCCAGTCCGAGAGCCTGTAGGCCCCGTTTGCGTCCACCATGAGCAGGACGTCGGGGTGCTCGCGCCTGACCGCTGAGACGGGCTCGTAGTCCCAGCCCGGACGTATCTTCAGCTTAACCCTCCTGTAGCCCTTCTCTAGGTACCCCTCGACGGCCTTGAGGGTTTCAGCCACGCCGGGCTGGATCCCCACGCTAATCCCGCTCTCGATCTTCTCCTTCACTCCCCCCAGCGCTTCGCTGAGCGACTTGCCCTCGAGCTTGGCCTTCAGGTCCCAGAGAGCAAACTCGAGGCCAGCTTTCGCCATTCTGTGTCCTCTGACTCTGGACACCTTCTCGACAAATTCCTCCGGGCCCTGAATCTCCACTCCAAGCATTGGAGGGATGAGGAACTCCTTGGCCACGTGCCAAGCCGTGGCTACGGTCTCGGGGCTGTACCAAGGGCCGATTGATACTGGAGCCTCTCCCCAGCCTACTTCTCCTCCTCTCTCCTCAAGCCTGAAGAGCAGCGTGTGCCTCACTCTCTCGACGCCGAAGCTCGTCTCGAACGGCTCGACGAGAACCATGGCGACGTGGTAGATGTCAACCCTTGTTATCAGCACGCGCACACGGCGCCGGGATTCGTATAAACGCCTCTGTCCCTGTGCTGGAACTCGATCAGCCCTGCTTGGCTTGAGAGGTTAAAGCCTGAAGTAGGCTCTCCAGCATAGGACCGATGCTTGGAGATCGCATCTCCACTAGCAGAGTGCCACCATGAGTTTCTGGTGGAAGCGACGTCAAGAACATCCTGAGAGCCGGTTCCTGCCACCTCTCTGGAGCCATGGATAGGTCGACCTGGACGACGAGCCTCTCCCCCAAGATCTGCCATACCTCAGCCAGCTTGTTGGAGAGCTCGGGCGAGGGGGGCACGTGCACGACAAAGTAGTCGGCCAGCGAGGTGGTGGTCTTGAAGAACTCCTTCGAAGCAGGTCCGATCAGGCCGACGCCGAACTCCAGACCCCTAGACCTCACGAGGCTGGCGATCTGCTCTAGAGGAACCTTCGATAGCGCCTTTGCAGTGCCTGAGATCCTCACGGCGTCGGCATACTCCTCCAGCTCGGAGAGCGTCCAGCCTACCTGGTCTAGGGCTCGATCGGGATCTCGCACAAGCACGACCACCTCGACGTGTTCAGACACCTTGGAGGCCCGCTCTAAGAGGGGTACGATCCAGTCTGGGTGTTCTGGAGCAGGAGGAATTGTAATTGAGATCATTTTAGGCTCTAACTCATCGATCAGGTCGATC
>CBEVRO010000196.1:0-1914 GCA_965552295.1 uncultured archaeon
CTCTTTATTTTTTTATAAATTTTTCAGGCTACGAGTTATGCCAAAAATGATTAGCTTTATAACTTCAGATCCTCGAGGATCGTGTGAAAGTTCCTGTAGGTGTCCTGGAGGTCGGCCCTATTCTCGTATATCTGCCAAGTCCACCTAGCCCGCCTTATTCGAGTGGCTGAGACGTCTGGAGGGACGTCTAGGTAGACCACCACGTCCGGTAGCGGAGCGAACTTGTTCACCTCTCTGACCCACTCCATATCCACGGACACGGCGAGGGTTCCGACGTCCCTCCCCCCTTGGTAGGCCATGGAGGACACTACGTACCTGTCTGAGATCACGACGTACCCCTCCCTCAGGGCCGCCAGTATCCCCCTGTGCCTAGGTCCAGGCCCGTATGGCTCCTCGTAGAGGTGGTACAGCCTGTCTGCCGCAAACAGCAGGGCCATCACGTGCGGATAGGGCGTTATGTTGATCTGCCGACTCATTATTCCCCTGAGGAGGAATCCTATTGGCGCCTCCGTGGGCTCTTTGGTCAGGAGAACCTTTTCGATCCCCTTCTCCTCGATCAGCCACTTCTCAACCAGCTTGGAGTGCGTGGTGAGCCCGGCGCCGTCTATGCCCTCGAAGGCGATGAACAGTCCCTTCCAATTCCTCAACCGCTCACCTCAAGACCCGGTAGCCGTTCACATTAATTGAATTGCCATCACGCTTGCAGAGAGAATCGTCGTTGCTCACCCTGTCTGGGACGTTCTCTACGGTCTATTAGCCGCTCTGCGGATCGACCGCCCTGCTCAGACTCGGCTGCGAGGTCGTGACAGTCGCTCGAGTGGAAGTTGGCTGGTCAGGGCTTCATTACCGGCACCTCGCCGAATCGGCCCAACCGCACCCAGTCGCCTGGCCTTCCGTCGACGATCAGAACCCTGACTCCCATGCTCCTTCCTTTGATCTGCGCCGCTGTGAACGTGTCGGCTAGCACGGACGCCAGCCCCTTAACAGATATGCTGGCTGGGAGTGCGACCATGTCTAGCCCAGCCACGCACACCATCGAGAGCCCTACGAGGTCCCTAAGCCTCAGATCCCCCTCGGCAGTCAGCTCCTTCAGTCTGTTGTCCTCAGCCACCGGAAGCATGACTTCTGCGAAGCCCATGGTCTCCGGGTCGACAGCCTCGGAGATCATGGAATTCAGCCTCGCAACGGCGTGAAAGGTGCCTGGAGAGCCGAACTCACTATCAGTGAGGTCTTCTATGAGCTTGGCGACCGATTCGTCCATCCAAGGGGATAGAGATGGATCTACGCCGAGGAACTTGAGTTCTGAGGACTCAGCCACACGCATGCCTCCCTCTACAGCCTGCGCTAAGACTTCCCTGATCTCTTTCTCCACGCCGCGCCAGGAATTGGACCGTGCCGCCACCCTGAGGTCGTTCACGTAGAGAAGGCTGAGCGAGATCCCCTCTCTCTTAGAGACTGTAGACGGGAAGTAGGGAGTTTCGACAAGACCGCCGAGTCCTAGAGCCAGTCTAGTGAGAGCCTCAGACCCCTGCGTCTCAAATATCTGATACAGGAGCCCCGCGAGCCTCGTTGCTACTTCGGGTTGAAGTTGTCGGACCTCAACCCCTATGAACACACTATCTGAAATCGAGAGAAGGGTCGGCACGGCGTCAACATGTTCCACATCCACGGGCACTGCCAGGTAGCCAGCTCCGGCCCTAACCACGGAATCCAGTATTTCCGCAACTAGCTCGGACCTCTCTGCCCACGGTCCACGCGGGAGGATCACCCTGTTGGTCCACGCCAAACCGCCTGAGTTTGAGAATAGGGGCTTGGACCTGGCGAATATCAAGTCGGGCAGGTGGTCAATCCCCTCAGGGCTTGTCGGCGGAACGTGGTAGGACAGAGCCCTTATCTTCAGCGTCAATCACCTCA
>CBEVRO010000197.1:0-1906 GCA_965552295.1 uncultured archaeon
TTGATCAAGGCGTTCTGAAGCCTCCTCGCGCCCCTCGGGATCACCGTGGCCGCGTGAGCGTCTGCGTAGTACTCTCTAAGCCTGCTCAACCTGAGAGAGATGATCCAGAGAGCTGTGGCGAGGGCCACCGCTATCCCGCCGGCCATCACAAGTTCTCCACGGTCGTCTCTCCTGCTCCCGAAGTAGGAGGAGTAGTACAGCACCCTCCCGACGTGGTAGAGCACTGCTGGAAGCATGGAAGCGACCATCATGACCTGCATGTCCCCGTGGGCAATGTGCCCGACCTCGTGGGCAATGACCGCCTCGACCTCGTCTGGGGACAGAGTCTTCAGGAGACCCTCGGTGACCGCCACTCTGTAGCCTGAGATCGGGGTTCCGTAGGCGAACGCGTTCGGGATCTTCAGAGGAACCAGCATGAGCTTCGGCTTCTTGATTCCGCTCTCTCTAGCTATGTGCTCTAAGATGTAGTGGAGCTTTGGAGCCTCCTCCAGCTTCAACTCCCTCGCTCGGTACATCATCTCGATTATAGAGGGGGAGAGGAGCCAGAGGAGCACGTTGAATCCAACGGCGAGCGCTATGGCTGGGATTGGCGCCAAGAACTTCAGCAGCACGGCGAAAGCCAGGGTCGCCAGTCCCACCAGCAGCGCCATGGTGCCGAACATCTCGAGCTTGAGCCTTCCTAGGTTGGATATTCTGGCCGGCATGCTCGCTGATCCCTGACTCGTGGGGGGATAAAAATGGAGGTTCGGAGACCGGTTACGGCAGCTCGCCCACTATTGGGAGGCTGCGTATGCGGTCCACCAGCTTGCCCTCCATCCTTATCTCTAGCCTTACTGCCGATCTCGGAGGCCCTTGGAAGGTCAACGTGACTACCGCCACTTGTCCAGGCGGTATGTTGACCTCCTGAGTGCTGCTGTTGATGTATCGGTCTCCCATGGCCGCCACGCCAGCCGTCACGGTCAGGTTGGCCCACGCCTGACCGAAGTTGGCCACGGTCACCACGACCGTAGCTGCTCTGGCAGACTCCTGCCATATCACGCCGATCCTGTCTCTGACGAGCACCGGGTGTGGGTAATCCTCGAACTTCGGGAAGAGGAAGATGGGGTTCTCGTAGTCGAGGTACTCAGGGAGGAGAGGCTGTCCAAGCACGTATCCCGGCTGCGTGGCGTCTATGTAGTAGTAAGTGGTGCCGTTGACCTCCCAACGCAGCCCTTTCCCGCTCTCGAGCGCTACACCCACGCCCATGTGACCAAACGGGAATCCCGGCTTACCCCAGATTATGACTAATACTACATCATAGCCCATCTCCATGTAGAGGGTCGCCAGGAGTATGGCGTGATCCTCACAGTCGCCCGCGAAGTCCAAGAGCGTCTCTATTGGGTACCTGGGGTACTCACCCTCCGCCATGATGATGTCTTTCTCTAGGCTGTAGGGGATGCTCTGGACGAAGGCTGCCAGGAACTCTATGGTCTGAATCTCGTCGAAGCCCTCAGAACGCGCCATTGAGAGCAGCCTGTTCAGCAAGCTCTGCATGTAGGGTCTCGAGAGGGGGTCCGAGGCTAAGACAGCCCAATCCTCGTAGGGGATGGTGTGCTCCATGGTTAGGTAGTAGAGGTAGAGGTCCTTCGGCACGGTCAACCCTAGGGAGTACTGCTTGCCAGCGTAGGTCCACCTGAACTCCCTGCTGGCAACGTCCGCGGTCTTGTACCCGAAGGGTGACACTTCCGCGATTCTGCCGGGATACAGTATCCAGTCCTGATATCCGCCGGACTCGAACAGGAGAACCGCCTGGTAGGTCTCTACCCTGGTGTGGCCAGCTAGGACTACGTAGTGCTTGCCGTTGACGTGCCTTATGAAGAAGTTGAGATACCCCGCTACTCTCCTGAGGAGGCCTTGCTCGTCGGGC
>CBEVRO010000198.1:0-1897 GCA_965552295.1 uncultured archaeon
AGAAGGTGGAGGTGGCCCTAGAGGCCTTGAAGAAGGGGTACGACTTCGTCCTGATCAGCGTCAAGGGGCCGGACATCGCGGGGCACGATGGCAACATCGAGGGCAAGATGGAGATCATCAGGAAGATAGACGCGATGGTGGGCAGGCTGCTGGACGAGGTCTCGCCAGACGACACATACATCGCCTTATCCGCGGATCACTCCACCCCGTGCAGCGTGGGCGATCACACCGCCGACCCAGTGCCCGTGGCCATTGCAGGCCCCGGAGTTCGGGTAGACGACGTGACGAGATACGGAGAGAGAGATGCGGCTAAGGGAGGTCTTGGCAGGATAAGGGGTGTGGATCTGGTCCCGATAGTGATGGACCTCATGTTCAGGACGAAGAAGTACGGGGCCTGAGGGTAGGGAGGGCGAATCTGATTACTCGCCTTCAAGAATCTGGACGACTTCAGACCAAGCATCTTTTTCTGAGAAATGCCCCCCAGATTTTTTATTTGTGAAAGCGCGCGACTTGTTAATTGTTGTGGGGGTCGTCTGGTAGACAGAGCCAGCCCGAGAGGTGACAAATTTGTGAGAGTATTTGAGCTCACATTTGACGGGCTAACCGCTAGCCTCCAGGTTGGAGGCGATCTTAGCTTTGACTCAAAGAGGCTCTCTCCAAGCGTCAGGAGGCTGGGAGACCTCTCGCCAGTCCTAGCCTATCCAGACGAGGTGGGGGAGCCCCAGGAGGCAGCCTACTACATGTACAGGGGAGTGGCCGGTTTCGGCCAAGAGAGCCTATACGCAGACCGGCAGATCCGCTACGACATCACGGTAATCCCGCCCAGGACGATCGGGCGGGAGTACGTCAAGACGTTCGGCCACTACCACTCAGAGGCTCCCGACGGCCTCCAGTACCCGGAGGTGTACCAGGTGCTATCCGGGAGCCTCGTCATGGTGCTTCAGAGGCCGAGCGAAACCGATGAGGTGATCGAGGACCTCATCTTGGTGGAGGCCCGCGAGGGCGACATCATCCTCGTCCCCCCGGGGTACGGCCACGTAACCGTGAACCCGACGAGGGAGATCCTGATAATGGCGAACCTGATCTCCACGGCCAACACGTCAGACTACAAGCCCTACCAGAGGCTGAGGGGGGCGGCCGTGTACAAACTCGTCGACGGCATCGCTCTCAACACTCACTACGAGCACGTCCCAGAGCCCAGGACCGTTGAGGCCTGGGTGGAGGACCCTCTCCGCCTGGGCGGCCGGTCTATCTATGACGCCTTCGTGAAGAGCCCGGAGAGATTCGAGTTCCTGAACAGACCCACCGCCATAATGGGGCTCAAGGTTTACGGCGCGGAGATTCGGTGATAGGTGGAGATTGCCCTAAGAAGCTCACATCCGAGGTCGCCCATGCTCAACCATGGCACCGGCCCAGAGTGCCGCTCCGACAGCTGAGGCGTGCTCTACCCCTGATTTGACGAGCTCGGGCTCGAATCCCGGCAAGAGCAGGGACTTGAGCTCAACTTTCAGGTCATCGAGGTTGAGCGCCAGCCCGAGACCCCCGCCTATCACCACAATATCTGGATCCAAGAGGTGGACGGCGTTCGCCAGCCCCCTTGCCAAGTACCTTAGCATTCTCCTAACCTCTTGAGGCTTCTCCTTTAGCGCAAGCTCAGGAACCATGCCCAACTCCCTCTCAAGGGCGCGGCCCGAGAAGTACGCCTCCAAATGGTCGACGCCCCCGCAACCGCAGACCTTCCCCTCGCTGGCCACGAACACGTGACCAAGCTCGCATGCGAGGCCTCTCCCGACGTAGAGCTCTCCGTCTACTACAAGGCCGGCGCCAACGCCAGTCCCGATCGTAACGCCTAGGAGGGGTGACCTCTCTGGGTACTCCAAGCGAGACTCTGCGAAAG
>CBEVRO010000199.1:0-1856 GCA_965552295.1 uncultured archaeon
CACGGCCGCCGGCTCCCACGCCTCGAGCGACACGCCGGGCGTCATTGAAATACGCCTTGACGCCGTGCCCGTGGAGTTCACGCTGGCCCCAGTCTACACCTGGCACTCCACGCTCTTCCTCCACTGGGAGAACATGATGTACCCGGGCGCCCAGTACGTCGTGAACTACACGTACGTCTGGGAGCCCATACTCGCCCTGCAGCAGGGGATAACGCTGGAGGGCGAGCCGTGCTCCAGCCTGGAGTGCGCTGCCCAGCTCATGGGCGAGCTCCTGAGGAGGGACTTCGAGGACGTCTGGCCTAAGCAGTACATCATAGAGGAGTACGACTGGGTGCCCTACAACCCGGACAGGGTCCAGTTCACCTTCCTGGGGGTGGCCAACGGGCCGCTCGACCCCTGGGCCCTGGCTAGGACGAGGACGGGCACCCTCGTGGTGGCCCTGCCTATGGACGGGGCCATGGGCTGGAGGCAGAAGAAGGAGTACGACTACGGACCCGGCGTGCCGTACTACGCCACCTGGCTCATGTCACCGAAGTCCAGGTTCCCATCGGTCTGGGAGTTCAGAGTGAGCCCCTTCTACGCCAGGCCTGACTGGATAGGCGCCAGGATCTGGGAGGACCTGCTGCTCTTCAGGCCCGCCCTGCTCCACCCGACCCTCAGCATCATGGTTCCCGCCCCGGGCGTGGAGTACGGAGTGCTGAGAGGCTACTCCAGCGTGGGAGGCTACGCGGTGAACGTCACTCAGCAGGAGCTCCCCTCGGCCCAGCTCCTGGCCAGACGCGTGCAGGGCAACCTGAGCCTGGAGGGTCTCAGGAGGTGGGCGCCCAGCGCCTCCGGGCCCGGGGGATACGAGGAGGATCCTGGCGACGGCCTGGTGGGACTGGTTAGCCTCTCTCTACCCAACGTCACCTACGGCGGCTTCAGAGGGCTGGAGCAGGAGGACCTCGTCTACTGGATGGCGGCCCTGGACGACATGGCCAGGGTGGTGAGAGTTAGCGGCGCCGTCAAGGTCGGGCAGAGGTTCGTGATGGACGTGAGCTGGGAGGTTCCCTATGAGAACGAGGTCGGCTGGAGGATCGACAACAGTACTGTGGCGGTTGCCGTCAGACAGAGCGCATCTCAGAGGCGATCCTTCAAGGAGTTCCTGCTGCCGCCACCAGGCGCCGTGGCAGCCGCTGAGTGGTTCGAGCCGTCCCCCACCTTCGGCCTGCCCTGGGAGCTCATGGAGGCAGCCCTCCAGGTCAAGGGCAAGGCCTGGTACCCGAAGCTCAGCCTCCTCGACCTAAACCACGCCGAGTCCCTGAGGCTCACCCTAGAGAGGATGGCGGACGAGGGCTACGTGCCGCCCTACCTAGAGGGCGTAATCACCCCGGAGGAGGCGGCCCAGCGCTACAGGGAACTCGCTCAGATAATAAGAGAGCAGAAGCACGCAGTAGTTAGCTGCGGACCCTTCAGAGTGGAGGCGGTACTGGCTCAGGGAATCCTCATAGTGAGGAACGAGGACTGGCCAGGCTGGAGCGAGCTCGAGGAGTGGCTGGGCATGGGGCTGGAGGACATATTCTCGGACGGAACCTCTCTCGCTCCTCCATCCAGCAGAGGGCAGGGTCAGGCCCAGGTCAACCAGACCTCCCAGGGAGCCAATCAGACCTCACCGCAGCAGACGACCGCGCCGCCCTCCACACCGGGAGGTCCCGGGATTGGGGTAAAGATCAGGTCCTTGCCCCTCCTGATCCTAGGTATCGCGGGCTTAGCCCTTACCGTGATCCTAGCGATCTACTGGGGCAGGAGATCCACTCCCTGAGACTCCTCCGCGGCCGCCCGCGCGGTCGGCTGCGCATTTGTGTAACAACATCCAA
>CBEVRO010000200.1:0-1851 GCA_965552295.1 uncultured archaeon
GGGCTCGGCTGTCGTGACCTACGTCGAGGGGGACTTCACCGGAGTCTGGGGCGTTGTGTTCGTCGATCCTTCGTCTGCGGTGGCTGTAGCCAGAGCGCTCAGGCTGGCATTTGGAGATAGGCTGGTGGGCCTGAGCCTCTCCACGAGCGTGCCGTCGTCTTCCTGGAGGATACCCGTTGAGCTGTGGGACGAGGAGGCGCAGAGGTTCAGAGTGGGTCCGCTGATCGAGAGGCTCAGAGCAGCCGCTCTCAAGGCTGAGTGACTAACTTAGAGGCCCACCCGACCACCAGAGGTTCAACGGCCTTCGTGGGCCTGTAGAATCTCACGGTTCCTCTCCCCTTCCCCTTCCTCTGCGTTGAGGATGCCGTCAACATCCCCCTATCTACCAACCTGTCTAGGATCCTCTTCAGCGTCTTCTGATCCTTGTTAAGGATGTAAGATAGCTCTGGACAGGTCAACCCCGATCGATCCTCTCGGTCTTTGAGGCGCTTCTCTATCTCCCACTTCCTTCGCCTGTCTAGACCTCTCAGCATCATAGATAGGCGGTTGACCATGTAGCTTGGCTTGTCTCCACGCCCACTCCTATCTATGGCCTCCTTCAGGGCTATTGCTTTCAGAACCCTACTCTCATCATCGCTCAACAACTCAGGAGTCTCTGCGATCGGCAAACTGAGCCTAAGTCTCTTGGCTGCCTCTCGGATTTGAGAGAGTCGCGCGAACTGCTCAGGAGTGAGAATTGAGGTTGTAGATTTACAGAACTCTTCATACATCTTCTTAGCGCCCAGAGCTCGCCCCAGCCTAGCGTAGGAGCCGAAGAAGGGGGCATCCCAGATCAGCCTGTTTGAGGCCCAGAGGCCTGGAGAGAGGTGGAGCATTGCGGTCTCCCAGACCCAGTCAGAGCCCTCTATGTTCTCTGTTGGAGGGCTGATCACCGCCGCCTCTAGGGCTAAGACCACGTCCAGCGCTGTGTGGATCATCCTCCTCATTCTCTTCCTCACGGACCTTCGCTTGGCTCCAATGGCAACTACCGCGCCAGTCCTGCAGAGGAAGTAGGAGTCCCCCTCCATCAACCCGCTCTCTCTGCGCCCACTCCTCCTCGCAAACTCCCGCGAGGGTAGACCTCTCAGCATTGGATGGGCCAGCCAGAGGAGTACGTTCTCAGATATGGAGTTAAGAGGTGGCCCCTCAACTATGTTGACGACTGAGAATCGGCGGGACTTAGAGGTTCCTTCCCTCCTCTTGAGTTCGCAGTCTAACTCCCCCGCCGCCCACCTGGCAAGGGTGGACCACCTCTCTGCGAGCCACTCGACAGGCCTGTTGGGGTGAACCGTGAGCCTAACTCTGGCTGAGATGAAGCCCAGCCCGTACTCTGAGACCACCAGCTGAGGGGGAGTGGCAGACCCCAGGCCTCTCATCAGCCCGGGCTTGGGCTGAAGCCACCTCATATCCACAGTCGCAGTGTAGTCGGGAAGGAGTCCCGTGGAGCTTAGCCTCCCTCTGGCCCTCTCGGTGGCCCTCCTCAGCAGTCTGGGCTTATCAGTCGGTGGTCTCTGTGGGGGCTCCTTAAGGAGCGCCACTCTCGTCAGCGAGAGTGTGGCGGTTCTCACTAACATCGGTAGATTAGCCACGGCATCTGCATTAAGGTTCCGCCAGCATCTAAGGCCTCTCCCAGCGCCCCGCTAATGGCGTTGATGGCCGCGACTCACGGTCGCCAGACTTGGCGCAATGAGAGACACGAAGGAAGAGTTCTGAGAGGATGAGGCGCGCCCTTGATAACCTCGACACGGCTAGAGACCCGCGGTCACCACGCGGGCCAGCGAGTCTCCTCAACCCTCCAAAGGTCGCTTGATG
>CBEVRO010000201.1:0-1847 GCA_965552295.1 uncultured archaeon
CTCCGAATTGAGGGACAGATTTGCCCTCACACCCTCACCCTCGTACCTCATGGCTATCCATCCGCCATGCGAGAATATCACAACCTTTCCCTCCTCGCCTACTGCCTCGATTCTGTTTTGGAACCTCTTGATTACGTAACCTCTCTCTCTAAGGCGTGCAGAGAGTCCTTCAGAGATCACCTTTGCCTCCATGCTGAATCACCTCTTGACTCTCACTGAATTGATATTTGCTCCGGGCGAGTGTGCCAAGGCTTGTGTGAAATAAAGGTTTGAGTGTGTGGGGTAATTACAGCGGAACTATGGGTATGCTGTGCACCAACCCGCCGTAAGTTGGTTGGGCTCCGCTCTCTTGAGCGCTCGGCGGATCAGGGATGGCTGTGGGTGGGCCTTCCCCAGTTCCCGTCACTACGAATTCGCTTGGCACTTGCTCATACGGGAGATACACTATGACTACAGGGATTGCAAGGGCTGAGGTCACCAGAAGCCCTGAAAGGAGCAACACCAGCAAGAAAGCGGTCGATTTCCTGGGCCACCCTCCCATCTGAAGATACCCCTAAGATGTCTCTTTGTGGAATAAAAAAGACGGGCGCTCGACGCCCGTCTTACCTGCGGGAACCTACAGTAACCTTAGGAGAGGCCTTTCTCCCTCTCAACCTCGGTGATCTTGTCCTCGATTATGTCGATGGCCTTGTTAAGGTACTCCTCAGGGATGTTGAGCGGAGGAGCTATTCTTATCGTGCTCAGACCAGCGGTTATGACAGCCACGCCGCTCTTCCAAGCTCTGAGCATCACCTCCTTGGCCTCCTCCTTAGCAGGCTTCTTTGTTGACCTATCCTTCACAAGCTCAACTCCTATCATGAATCCCTTGCCCCTGACGTCTCCAATCAACGGATGCTTTTCCTTCATATCCTTGAAACGCTTGATTACCTCCTTCCCAAGCTTAGAGACCCTCTCTAGTAGCCCCTCCTTCTCGATGACTGATATCGTTGCTAAGCTTGCGGCACAAGCTAATGGGTTTCCGCCGAATGTGGAAGCGTGAGATCCACCAACCCAGTCCATTAGCTCGTCTCTAGCTATCATCGCGCCTAGCGGCAGCCCTCCACCCAGCGCCTTCGCAGACGTCATTACGTCTGGGTTGACGCCCCAGTGTTCAATAGCCCACCACTTTCCAGTTCTGCCCATGCCCGATTGCACCTCGTCTACAACCAGCAGGATCTCGTACTTCTCAGCCAGCTTCTTGAGCCTCTCGAAGTAGCCTGGAGGCGGCACTACGTAGCCCCCTTCGCCTTGGATGGGCTCTATCACGAACGCGGCGACCTCTTCGGGGGGCACGAATTTTGAGAGAACCCACTCCTCGATGTAGTCCACGCAGTACAGTTCGCATTCAGGGTAGTTCTGCCTGAAGGGACACCTATAGCAGTAGGGATACGGGACGTGGACCACGCTGGGCAGGAGGGGGGAAAACCTGGCCCTCTGAACAGGTTTACTGGATGTCAGGCTCAGAGATCCCAGAGTCCTCCCGTGGAATGCGCCGATGAAGCCTATGAAGTACTGCCTCTTGGTGTGCCACCTTGCGAGTTTCAGCGCCGCCTCTACTGCCTCTGTGCCGCTGTTCCCAAAGTAAACCTTCTTCTTGAATTCGCCAGGTGCTATCTGAGCGAGCTTCTCGGCGAGCTTTATCGAGATCTCGTAGTAGAAGTCTGTGTTTGAATAGTGAAGGAGCTTGCCTGCCTGCTCAGTTATTGCCTTCAAAACCTCAGGGTGGCAGTGTCCAACGTTCATTACAGCCAGACCCGAGTTCAGGTCTATGTACACATTCCCATCTACGTCATATAGGAGCGCTCCCT
>CBEVRO010000202.1:0-1837 GCA_965552295.1 uncultured archaeon
TTCGTCGGATTCCAGGCGCTTGAGTACTTCTTGCGCAATCCGTCTAAGAAGATTCACCTGCGGGAGCTGGCCAGGCTGCTCAAGATCAGTCCGAGGAGTGCTAAGATCTACTGCGACTCACAGTCGTTCCCCTTCACAGGTGGGAGCTGATGAAGAGAGAGCGAGACGAATTCGCTGAGAGCGTGCTCAGGGAGCACGTGTTGATAGGGGGGTGCCCCTCGCCTCGTTCGAGCACATTCATCTCCGATGTGTGCGAGGGTCAGATCGCCCTCTAGCTCCTAGCATGCCGTACTTAAATATCATATTTCGAACTGATTTCAATGTATGAAATATCTGTGGTCTTACGGGAGGGTACTCGCAGAGTTCTGGCTCCGAGAGTTCACCGCGAGCGAGGCCAGGGATGCGTTGGATGAGCCGAGAGTGGCTCTCCTCCTGCACAGGATGTGTGAGAGGGGGCTGCTGGAGAGAGTCGCCAGGGGGGTCTACAGAGCGGTCCACCCAACTGTCCTGGCTCTCGAGTGGGCTGGCCTGAAGTGGAGGAACAGGGTTCAGGCGGAGTACCGCCCCCTCCTAGAGTTCGTGCTGGCGAGGCTGGTCGAGGGCTTCCGAGAGATGTTGATCTCGGTGGTGCTGTTCGGCTCCGTGGCCAGGGGAGAGGGGAGGGCGGAGAGCGACCTCGACCTCCTGGTGGTGGTGAGGGACCTCCCCAAGAGGTACTCCGACAGGCTCAGGCTGTTCAACGAGGCAGTCAGGGGAGTGGAGGAGCTGAGGCTGAGGCTGTGGGAGGAGAAGCGAATCTACCCGCTGGTAGACCCGATCATACTAACGCCGGAGGAGGCCTCTGAGACCCACCCGTTCTACCTAGACATGGTCGACTGCTGCGTCGTCATGTTCGACAGGGGAGGCTTCATGAGGAAGAAGCTGAGGGAGCTGAGGGCCAGGCTGAGCCAGCTCGGGGCTAGGAGGGTGACGCTGCCGGACGGCAGGTGGTACTGGGAGCTCAAGCCAGGGGTGGAGAGGGGGGAGGTGGTGGAGCTCTGAGGACGGACGTGATGGCGAGGGACTACCTGAAGAGGGCCGAGTCGAGGCTGATCGACGCGAGGTCGGCGCTGGGCAGGGGTGACTACCCGGAGGTCGTCAGGTACTCTCAGGAGTGCGTCGAACTCTCCCTGAAGGCATGCTTGAGGGCTGTCGGGGTCGAGTACCCGAAAGTCCACGACGTGGGAGACGTCGTTAGGGCCTGCTCCGACAGGTTCCCGGAGTGGATGAGGGCCCACCTCGACGAGGTGGCGGACATATCCAGGGATCTTGCGGAGAAGAGAGGGCCGAGCGTGTATGGGCTGGAGGCTGCTGGGAAGCCTGCCAGCGAGCTGTTCGATCTGAGGGACGCCGAGGACGCGCTGAGCAAGGCCGAGTTCGTTCACAGGATAGCCAAGAGGTTCGTGGTGGAGTTCTTCGGATCCGCATAGGCGGGGACCCCGCGGTCCCGCTTGACTTGGGGGTCGAGGAATCGTGAGGCCGCGTCTAAAAGCCCAGTGGCTAGGGGAAGCGGCTACGCCACGTCCTGATCTAAGTTGGCTGCCTTGTTTTTTGTTGACGTGCCGGGACGGTAGACACGCGAGCCCCGCGGATGAGTGAGGTAATCTTCCCGGGTGAGCATCGGACCTTACCGCGACCTGTTGGTATTGGTAAGGGGGTCGAGAGGTGGTGAGGCCTGCGGCGCGTGTGGAATCCGGGATACCCCAACCTTACCAATACCTACTACTCATACTCGGATCTGAGTAAGACTCTCGGGGGTCGCGAGCAGGCTCTACCGCGACCAAGCTCGCGCGCCGCG
>CBEVRO010000203.1:0-1833 GCA_965552295.1 uncultured archaeon
CATCAAGAGTAAGATCTACCCTTGCTAAAAATGGTTCTTCGATCGGAGACTCCCTTCAACCAACTTTAAGCCTACTCGTTAAGCCGTCCCGGCTTTGACCACCTCTCCCTCCCTGAGCACGAGGTGCCTGTCGGCCAGCCTCAGCACGTCCTCCTGGTGGCTTATCACGACTATCTGAGCGAAGCTCTTCCTGAGGTTCTTGGCCACCAGCTCCATTATCTGGCGCCTCCTCTCGGAGTCGCTCGAGGCCAGGACCTCGTCCATGAAGAGGAACTCCGGGTGGGTTCCCCTCATCTTGGGGATCACTGAGAGTGTGAAGGCGAGCCTCATGGCCAGGAGCACCTGGTCCTCGGTTCCGCCGCTGAACCTGCCCAGTTTGACATAGGCGCCCGCCTCCGAGTCGTACACGCTGACGTCGAAGGTCTCTTCGTCTATCCTGACCGAGCGATACCTGCCACCCGTTATGGTGGGGAGTATCGAGGACATGCCAGACTCGATCGCCGGTCGTATAGACTTCCTGCTGGCCTCTGCTGCAGCCTCGATGAGTTCTTTGGCCAGCTTAACCACTCTGAGCTCTCTCTCAAGCTCTTCTAGCCTATGCCTGGCCTCTAGCACCCTCTCCTCTATGCCAGACATGAGTCTTATCTTCTCAGATATCTCGGCCCTGGACTTTTCGAGGCTTTTCAGTTGCTCCTTCCTCGCAGTCAGCTCCTTCAGCGCGTTCTCGTGCTCTCGGTCGGCCTCGTCTAGTAACTCCTCAGAGAAGGGCTTTAGGTGATCGGGTAACTCTGGCTCGACGAGTTCCCGCAATCTTCTGTCAACTTCCCTTATCTCCTTCTCCACGGCCTCACGTTCCCTCCTCTTCTTCTCCAGCATTGAGGGCGAGTCCTTCAGCCGTTCTATCTCGGCACTCACCTCTTTGAGCTGCTTCTTGAGGCTCTCCAGGCTGGTTCGCCTCTTGGAGTACTCTTGGAGGACATCATCCAACTCTCTCCTAAACTCCGCTATGATGGGATCCAGTAATTCAGGAGAGCTTACCTCCTTGGAAATGGCCAGAATTCCCCTCTCTTCTAGCTTGGATCTCATCTTGAAGACTTCTGAGTTGAGCGCCTTCTCCTCATCTTCCAGGCGCCTCAGCTTCTCTTCAAGCTCCCTAAGCCTCTTCTCCACCTCAAGCCCAAGCTTCTGAGCAGATTCTAGCTCGTCCCGAAGCCTCGAGACCTGCTCCCTCTCTACCGATATCTCGCCTTGGAGCCTGTTCCAAGCCTCTCTAAAGCCAGACCCCGCGAACCACACAGCAAGGCCAAGGCCTATTGGAAGGACCACCAGCTTGGAAGGTATTGGCAGGAAGGCGGAGGATATCAGGAGAAGGGCGCCCGTCAACAGCGAGATCGCTGTAACCCTCTTACACAATTTCACCCTCCTCTCCAGAGCGCGAAGCCTCGCTATGGCACTTCTGAGACTCGCCTGAAGCTTGTTGAGGCCATCCCTCTTGGTCTCTATATCCTGCCTTATCCTGTCCAGCCTACTCCTGAGATCTCCTACGCTGACCGTCAGGGACTCTATCCTTCCCATGAGGTTCGCTCTTTCAACTAGGCGATCCTTGAGACCCTTCAATTCTGAAATTACAGCGTTGAGCTTGTCGCGCCTCTCCTCGGCCCACCTGACCGACCTTGAGTCCTCAGACGGTCCCTCGAGCACCTCTATCTGCTCCCTGATCTCCTCCAATCTCTTCCTGTCAGAGGCGAGCTTGTCGACTGACTCTTCGAGCTGCGCGATCTCAGACTCAACGGCCTGCAGTCTCCTCTGAGACGCCTGCAGGTTTACCTCCAG
>CBEVRO010000204.1:0-1826 GCA_965552295.1 uncultured archaeon
TCGATCTCTGTCAAGGGTTTGAATTGGGATGCGTATGAGATCCGCGTGCGCTACCCGAACACGCCGGAGGCCGCCGCAATCCTCCGCCGCGCGGAGGAAGGAAGGATCAGCCTGAGCCTGTCCTACAGGAGCTGCGGTAGGGAGGAGCTTCTCGAAATCCTGAGGATGCCGAGGAGCAGAGCCAGCAAGGAGGACGTGCTCAGGGGGTTCTCCGCGCTGGTCATCGCGTTCCTCCCCTCCCTCGTCAGCAAGAGGGGCGTGGCGGAGGTAAACAGGAGCACGGCGCTGGACGTACTTCTACGCGAACTCGGCTCCAGGGGGTGGCTGGCGCTCAGGGCGCTCAGGAGGAGGAAGGTGCTGAGGTGCTTCCCCACCTGGGAGAAGAAGGAGGATAGGTACGAGCTCTGCGTGGAGCCAAAGCTCCTCGCGCAGTCCGTGGCAGCGCGCCACCTAGATGTGGACTTCGCCGTAGAGCTTCTGGAGAGCTGTCCCCACCTTCGAGGAGCCCTAGACCTCATACCGCCCGAGATCGCCAGAGAGGTCAAGGGCAAGCTTCTGGCCAGACGACTCTCCGCGCAGGCCCAGGCAGTGGCGGCGTGACCTCAGGGAAGACTGCCTCCCGCGTGAGAACCCTCCTCTGGGCTGGCTGGCTCGCTCAGCTTGTCCGCCAAGAGTTCGGGGGCGTAGGGCCTGGCCGCCTCTAGGAGGCAGGAGCCCAGCCCCTCGATTAGCTTCTTGGCCCTCTCAGATACCAGCTTGACTCGCTCGGCTATTCTAGAGACTGCCTGAGCGTAGAGGTCGGCGTACTCGGCCAAGATGAGCGGACACTTCTCTACGTCCCTCCAAGTAATGGCGACCCCCGAGTAAACTAGGGCCTTGAACCTCAGGCCGGAGCCGCTCAGCTCGACGGAGACCGCCACCACCTCGGTGAGGTTCTGCGGGAAGAACTGAGGGTAAATGTCAGCAAGCCTCGGGATCCGCCTGCCCTCTGGCACTGAGATCCTCTCTTCAATGGTCGCACCAAAGCTGGACTCAAAGTGGCGGGAGGCCCTCCTAATCGTCTCCATCCCCCGCACCAAGAGGTTGACGTCAGGACCCCTGACCTCGAACTCGTCTAGGCGGGCGCGGAGCTGTTTGAGCGCCGAGGCCAGCTCATTCACAGGATCTTGGGGCTCCATCATGTGTTAGGAGTGTCTCGAGCGGGATAAAGGTATCGCGGTGTCTCGCAGCTCCACGCGCGCCTACACATCCTCCATAACCACGTAAAGACCCCAGGGCGGCTTAGCGTGGTACGTGGTCAGCACCCAGAGGGTGGGGATCGGCTCCCTGTCTGGGTAGTCCCCACAGCCGTCCGTCAGGTAGACGACTGCCCTGACGTTCTGCAGCTCCCTCAGCGCATACTCGAAGACCGGCCTGAAATTCGTCCCGCCCCTGCCGCACACCTCGACATCGGGCAGGGAGTCCTGGGTCAGCTCGTAAACCCCCTGTACCTTCGCATCGCACACTATCAGGTGGGCCCTGATGTCGGGGAACTCCTGCACTATCGCGCGGATCTCGCTCATGAACTGCTCCAGCTGGCGGTCGGATATCGACCCGCTGGAGTCTATGGCGAACACCACGTCCTCCACCGAGGTGGGGGCCGGGTTCAGGTCTGGCAGGACGGCGCCCGTGAGGTCGTACAGCGTGAAGTCGGGGGGGTTGAACCCGTAGCGGGAGAGGGTCTCCACCACAAAGTTCCGCAGCACGGACCTCCAGTCGACCTTCGGCGCGTATACCCTCTCTATCAGCGCCTTCAGCCCCCCGGGGAGCTTGCCGTAGAGTTCCCT
>CBEVRO010000205.1:0-1815 GCA_965552295.1 uncultured archaeon
GCTTCAAACTGGACGTTGAAGTTCTTGGCAATGATATCGTAGCCAAGATGTATTGCCCCAAGCCGGCTATTCCCTTGAACTGAAATCCGAACAGGACGTACTTGCTCACTGGGAAGAATGTTATACCGTCCATGTACATGTGAGCCGGCGTAACTCTCTTGGGATCCGGCTGCCATACAGTTCTATCGTACCACTTTCCGTAAAGGAAGTAGGCTGCAGCATACACGAGAAGGCCCAAGACCACGAAAAGCGTGGGATACATGGGCATACCCCCTTCTGAGAGGGTCGAAGTCAACTTCGGCGATTTACTTATAATAGTGCATTTTGATAAAAGCGATAAAATCGTAAAAGGCGAGAAGATGTATGGAAACCGGGGTTCAAGTCGTCGTTGCTCTGGCTGCCACGCTCACTGCCTGGTATGCCTACGGGAGGAGGGTCAATTTAAGGAAGCAGAGCGAGACCTGGAAGATCTTATCTGAGAGGCTGAAGGGACACACGAAAAAGGTTAACTTCCGGAGATTGGGGTCGAGTGCCTTTCAGATCAGCTTCCCTGGGAGCCCTCCCGTTTCTAGGGTTGAGTTCACGACAATACTCATGGACAGAGAGAACTTAATTCACTACATTGTCCAGAAGCTTCAGAAGAGAAAGGACGAGCTATTCCTCAGGGCATCTTTTCACTGCAAGCCTGATCTGAATCTAAAGCTAGCCAAGGCAGGGAATGGGCTTAGCTCTATAGGGGATATTGAGATAGCTGGCCTAAGGCTGTACTCCGATAAGCCTGGGCTGGCAGCCCGCCTGATGCTCGACAAGAAGGTTAGAGGGTGTCTCGAAGAGATGGGATCTCGCCTCAAGGGGCTCTCCATAGCTCCCCTTGAGCCTCACATAATCGTAAGGTGCGAGGTAGACCCCGAGATCGTAGACCTGATGCTCTCCGTCACAAAGAGAATTGCCTCACTCTGCTGCGCTAGTGGCACGAGAGCTTGAAGAGCGAGTTTAAGATCTTGGCCACGCTCTCCTTTCTCTCGCCAATCACCTCCAGCCTAATCCTTCGCTCCGTTTTATCACAGTAGAAGCAGAGTGTCGCCTCGACCCACTCGCGGCGCCTGGGGATCCTCCTCCTGACTTCCCTGATCGTGTAGGCTCCCGCGTGGCCGTTTATCTCTACGTTCCCCCAAGAGTCCGCTCGCCTCCTCTGCTTTCTCAGCCACTTACCCAGATTGAACGCTCTCAATGGCTCTGCAACATCGACCTTAAGTGAGATCCTCTCTCCCTCACTAGAAGCGAGTCCTATCATGATGTACCCGCTGGTAACCCATCTATCTGCTCCAACTAGCCTCGACCTCTCTGCATCAACCAAGCCCAGAGGAAAGGCGCTCCAGCCCTCGGGAATTTCAAAGGACAGGAATCTCACCGTGCCCATCAGCAGGTTGCTCGCCTCAAGCGTTACCTGAGTCCCCAATCCTCTTCAAGGGGTAGGGCTGAGGTCAAGTTCTTATAATAAGAGAGCCTCGAGAAGATCTGGGTCAAGGTGCCTTGAAGAAGCTTCTGAGAGAGTTCGCTTACGGCTTCACTACCTTCGGGCAGATTAGGTTCTTGGAGCGGAAGATTTTCGTTCACAACTCGCTCTTCATGATCGCGCTGTTCGGTGACATGCTGGGGATCCCTTTCGCCCCTCCAATCTACAGATTGAAGATGCTGCCTCACCTCTTGCCGCTGTTTGACAAGTGGCGGGAGTTTGTGCTCAAGGAGAGAGATCTCGTAGAGAAGCTTGAGTTCGAGTAGTCAGCGCATGGCCCTCTTAACCGCGCCGACGAG
>CBEVRO010000206.1:0-1815 GCA_965552295.1 uncultured archaeon
AGGGAGGAGGTGGATCTGGTTCTGCTCCGCGACGGATCCCTACCAGCCGCTCGAGGCCGAGCTGTCGCTCACGAGGCGCCTGATCGAGGTCACCTTGGAGGCCGGGCACGGCGCGCTGGTGCTGACCAAGTCCCCCTTAGTGGAGAGAGATCTAGACATTCTCTCCAAGCGCCCGGGAGGCGTTCGCGTCGGCTTCACCATCACCTGCCTAGACGACTCGCTCGCGCGGGAGTGGGAGCCCCTGGCCCCTCCCCCCTCCAGAAGGATCCGCGCCCTCGAGGCCGCCAAAGACGCTGGGCTGGAGACCTTCGTCTCGATCGAGCCTTGGATACCAGGAGTCACGGATCCAATGAAGATCATGGCGGAACTCGCCGACCTGGTCGACTGGTGGATACTGGGCAGGCTGAACTACCACGGGGTGCCCAGGGGCTACTACCGAGAGAGGCTCCCTCCCCTGCTGGAGTGGATCTCCGGCGCGTTCCCAGGCAGAGTGATAGTCAAGAAGGAGCTCAGAAGGGAGTTCCCGCGGTACGACTGGAGGGCTTACGACGACACACTCAGAGCCTGGCTGTCTCAGAGCCCAGATCAGCGCAATCGTTAACCGGCAATAGTTGACGATTCCCCGGCGTTGTTGGTTACACCTGTAACCAACAACGGTTACATGTGTAACCAGTATCTCAGGCGCCGCCGGCCTCTCTGAGGGCCGCCTGGATCTTGGACTTCAGGCTCCTCAGGCGATCTATCCTCTCCCTCTGAATCCTTAGAACGGCCTTGTATGTCTCCCAGTCAAAGTACCGCCTGATCGCGTCCTCGACTAGACGCACGAACTCTGAAGGTCTCTGCCCGACCATCGCGTCCAGCTCCACCACGTGGGGCGGGATCCCGTGCCTCCTACAGACCTCGACAAAACGCCCGTACCTGGGATCTTTCTTGACCCTCTCGTAGCTGGGGTCGCCGGGCGGAACCGTGGGGAGGCCAAACTCGGCTATCTGCTCCGGCGTGAGCGCGACCCTGAGAACCTCCACATCCAGCCCGAACGTCCTCCTGAACTCCTCCTCTATGGCGCGCGGTATGTCGAGGCCGCTTGGATCCCAGTCGCCGAACTGAAGCAGTACCACCTTGCGGCCGGCGGAGAGGGCCTCCCTGAACCTCAGGCTCTTCTTGTAGAGCCACGTGGCGCTGGCGTATCCCCTGTGCGGAAAGACCGTGACCTCCCAGTCCCTATTGGCGAACTCGAAGTAGCCCGACATGGCCTCCTTCTCGACCCAGACCTCCACATAGTAGCGCTGGCCGTACCATCTAGGCAGCTTCACAGCCCCCTCCGCGAGATCCAGCGCGAAGGAGAGCTCGCGCCTGAGCACGTCCTCCACAGGCTCGGGCTCCACCCAGGGAGTGGGAGACGGCATCTCGCTGCGGCTCCTGTCCTCGAAGAGACCCCAGGGCGCCCTGCCAGCCCTCCTGGCCTCCGCCAGCCTAGAACTCAGCTTGCGGTACGCGGTCTGAGAGTGAACCAGATACCCCTTGGCGGCCAGACGGTAAAACACGGCCCTCAGCGTCGGCCTTATGCCAAGCGAGTTCATCTCCTCGGCGATGGTGATGGCCCGGGATATCGCGGAGTCCCACCCTCTGGGCGCCAGGGTCACAGGGTACAAGTACCCGCGTACCTTAGAAGCGTCCCGCGCAGCCGCGGCGCGCGCTTTCCCTATTGATACCGTGATCTCTTAGCCCAGTCTCTGACTTCTTCTCATACACGAATCTCAGATCTCCCCCGCTTCCCTCATTAGGATGTACGGCCTCAGAACCTCCACGACGCTC
>CBEVRO010000207.1:0-1806 GCA_965552295.1 uncultured archaeon
GCAGGGTGAGGACTTCCTGCTCTGGATGAACTACAACGAGCCCTCCGCTCCAGACATCTACATCCTCAGGGTCAGGCTTCCGGGGTTGGTGGTCGGACCCCCGTCTGTGGGAGAGGTTAACGTCCAGGCATCGAGAATCGGCAACACCGTGAGGGTAACCTTGACGGCGAATGAGAGCGGGTACGCTGTCGTGAGGATCGTTGGGCCTGGAGAGGATCAGTCCAGAGGGGTCGCGCTGGATCCTGGAGTGCCGTCCACCATCGAGTTCTGGAGCGGTGCGGAGCCCCTCAAGGTCGAGGTCTACATGGGTGGAGGGTTGGTCGCAGAGGTGCCCGTGTCGAGTGGAGCGCTAACGGCCTACGACAAAGGAAAGCTTCCTGAGGGAGGACCGCTGCCTGCAGGTCTATTGTTGGCGGGAATTCTCATACTCCTAGTCTCCATGGCGGTCGGAAAGGACACAGAGCTCGAGAAGCAGAGAGGCGAGGTAGAGCTGTGGGAGATACCCTGAGTCCGACGTTCCTATTCCTGCCGGGTAGGCCCGCCAGAAGTCCCTCCAAGGAGGGATTGTAGGGCCTTCTTCGCGACCGCGACGGGGACCCGCCTCCAGACCCACCTCCAGAACTCGGAGAACGAGATCTCTCCGAGGTTGGCGAGAGTGTATCGATACGCTATTTCTGGGTCAGAGGTCATGTACTCGAAGAACCTCCGGAGTCTCGGCATGACGACCTTAGCCGCCCTGAGCCTGAGCGCCATGTCGTCGAGGAGGGGGGCCATCTCCCTCTCGTACAGGCTCGGCTGACCGGCGCTAATGGCCTTGGCCGCCGCCCTCGCACTGAACAAAGCCTGGTAAATCCCCTCGCCGGTTAGCGGATCTCCCAGCCCTGCCGCGTCGCCAACGAGGAGCACGTTTCCCTTGAACAGACGTCGCCTCCCTCCGACGGGTATGAACCCGCACTCGAAGTTCGACCCACCCGGGAGGCCGAGGGACCTTATGTGGCGGGCCAACATGCCCAGCAGATCTGAGACCTGGGGCAGCATCCCACCCACTCCAACGTTTACCCTGCCGTCAAGCGGGAAGAGCCAGCCGTAGCCGCCAGAGAGGACTGCGTCCATCTGAAAGAGGGCATAATCCCAATTTGCCGAAGGCTTGGATTCCGCGGCCAGTATCAGCTCGTCCCTAGAGTAGCCGCGCCTGAGTCCGGCGGCTTTGGCCACCAAGCTCGTACCACCGTCGGCCCCGACAACCCATGTCGACTCGTACAGATCGGAGCGGTTTGTAACGATGCGTATTGAGTCTCCCCCGCTTGCGACCCCCCTAACTGAGGTTCCCTCGACGAGGGTGGCCCCCTCGGACTCGGCCCACGAGGCGAGCTCACAGTCGAATCTGCTTCTTTCAACGGTCGCTATGATCCAGGGCGAGTAAGAGATCTCCACAGACTTCCCCCAACCCCTAACGACGACTCTGTCGACGTACCGCTCCACCGGCAGCTCTGAGAGGCGCGGTCCCAGCTCCTCAAGTAGCCTTCCAGACTTGAGCGTGAGCCCCCCACCGCAGGCCTTCGGCCTGGGAAGCTTACACTTCTCTATGATCGCCACCTTGAACCCAGCCCTCGCCAGCAGGGCACCAGCGGCGCTTCCAGCTGGACCCGCGCCCACTACAACCACGTCAAAGCTCCTCAGGCCTGAGCACCCCCCTAGCAGAGGGAGAACTCCTCCAGAACCTTGGACAGCCCAGCTCTTATCTCTTCCTGCACCTCCTCGACGCTCCTCTCTCTCCCGTCTCGGACCTCCTCCACCTCAATCACT
>CBEVRO010000208.1:0-1791 GCA_965552295.1 uncultured archaeon
ACAGGTTCCCAGAGTTCAACCTCACGGCTTGGTCCGACAAGTCGGGCGACATTATCGTGATAGCCTCCGAGGCGCGCATCTTCACGGGCACGATGGAGAAGCTCGGCCAGCACGGAGGGCTCACCGAGTGGGACATCAGGATACCACTCATACTCTCCGGTCCCGGCGTCCCAGCCGGGAAGGCTAGCAGAGAGGCCAGCGTCGTGGACGTAGTCCCCACCATATGTCACCTCCTGGGAGTGCCCTCTCCGCCGACCGCCGTTGGACACCCACTCACTGAGTTCGAGGATCCGCTTCCGCTCGAGGCTGAGGACAGAGTGAGGCTGGCGGAGCTGACTCTGTCCTCGCTGTCGGGCAAGTGCGACCTGTCTGCGGCTGAAGAAGCCCTGACCTCAGCAAGAGAGAAGTTGGAGTCCGCAGACTACTCAGGCGCCATAGAGTCGGCGGACCAGGCCATCCAGCTGGCAAAGCTCTCCTTAGACGCAAAGCGTGCGATAGAGCTGGCCAGTCAGGCCGTGAACCAGGCCAAGCAGGAGGGCAGGACCAAGGGCCTGAGCGAGGCTGAGTCGAAGTTAAGCGAGGCCACCGCGGCCTACTCTGCAGGAGACTATCCCCGGGCGAAGCAGCTCGCCGAAGAAGCCGAGGGCGCCGCTAGAGAGGCAACGAAACCCAGTATCGTCGCGACCAAGAAGACTATGTTGGCAATAGGTGTCCTAGTTGTTGTAGTGGCTGGGTCGGCCTCCTACATGCTGGCGAAGAAAAGGAAGACTGGCTAAAAAAGGGGGTAGGAAGAGGGTTAGGAGCTCAGCCCCCGACCTCTGCCTCTACCACCCACCCGATCGTGTACGGGAACGGTGGATAGGTTTCGTTGAGCTCAGGATACTGGTCGTACGGAATTACGACTCTCAGAGGTCCGCAGTTAGCGTCTGGGATTATCTGGCCGTCCATCTTGAGGGCCAGCATGATCTTCGGGTGGGACTTGAGCATGTCGATTGGGAAGTCAGCGGTCAGCCCGTCCTTGGCGATGAACCTGATGTACTTGGCGTCCGGAGACACATCCAGCTCCTTGAGGAAGGTCACTAGGGAGATGCCCTCCCAGTGGTGCATGCCGAACCATGGGCACTCCCAGTCGTACTCTGTATCGATCATTTTCTCCAGCATCTGCAGGTCGAAGTGGTACTCGCCGTCGACATTGGTTCTCCCTATCATTCCTCTGACCTTCAGGACAACCTCGCCGGTCGGTGCCTTGGGTCTCTTCGCCTGCATGTAGCTGTAGTAACCGCCGACAACAATGAGAACGAGGACCACAGCTATGACTGCCAACGTTGAGGTTTTCAAAGTGGCCACCTGAGAATTCGTTGACCAGCTGCACTTACCTAAAAACAAATCGGCTCAGGTCGAATGCATCGCTCAGCGGAGGTTAGAAAGGGTAACGAGGGCCTGTGAGTCCCCACTCTACTGGGCCGTCCAGCCTCCATCAACCACAAGAATAGAGCCCGTAGCGTAGCTAGAATCGTCAGAAGTCAAGAAGAGTATTGCTCGCGCAATCTCCTCGGGCTTGGCAACCCTTCCCAACGGGATCTTTGCCCCACCAGTAGATCTGCTCTCCTTCTTGGCCTTCTTAGCTAACACCTGCTCCCTCATTGGAGTCTCAACCGACCCGGGGCACACGCAGTTCACCCTGATGTTGTGCTCTGCAAAGTCTAGGGCCATCGCTCGAGTCAGCGCCACCAAGCCTCCCTTTGAGGCGCAGTAAGCAGCCTCCCCCCTGCTCCCCACGAGCCCGAGGAC
>CBEVRO010000209.1:0-1781 GCA_965552295.1 uncultured archaeon
AGGTCACCGTCATCTCACTTCTTCTCAGAAAAGCCTCGAGTTGAATGCCATGCCATAGACCAAGTGTAAGCCTTTAGAGCACCTCGGCCTCCACGGCGCCGAATCCCAGGAGCCTCCAGATTCCGGCGCCGGAGAGGGAAGCGGCCTGAGCGACTCTCCCCCCTCCTGCTTGAGCACGGCCCACCCAACTAGGCCAGACCCCCACGGCCCTCTTAGCACCCTCAGGTTGGCTCTCAGAACCTTCACCTTAGCCGGGACCTTTAGCCTGACCCCCAAGTGTCTCTCCCAGATCTCCGCGACCGATTCCAAGATCGCGGATAGGGGAGGGAGCCCCGTCGGGCCTCGCAAAACGACCGTGAGTCGCGGCCGTCAACGTTATTAGTGGGGCGTTGGGAGAGGCCTTAGATGCTGGCGCTCAGGCTGGAAGATGTGCTGAAGAAGCTCAGAGACGAGCTGTCAAAGGTTCCAGGAGCGAGGGCGCTAATCGTGTTCGGCTCGGTGGCCAGGGGGGATTACAGACCTGACAGCGACGTAGACCTCCTGCTTGTGGTGGAAGACGTGAGGAGGGCGAGGACTCAGGCGAAGAGGATCTCCTCGAGGGTGTTCTCAGAGACCGGCGTGCCGGTGACCGTTATCGTCGCGTCCCTTGACGACTACGCCTCAGACCGCACCGCCCTCATAAGGAGGGCGAAGAGAGAGGGGAAGGTACTGTGGAAGGATTGAGCGAGGCGGAAGCCCTGCTGAGGAAGGCGAAGGCCAAGCTCAGGTCGGCCAAACTCCTGCTCGAGGCTGGAGAACTCGAGGACGCCGTGAGCAGGGCCTACTACGCCGCCTTCAGCGCCGCACGCGCGGTCCTCCTCCTGCTGGGCGAGGAGCCGTCCACTCACTCGGGAGTCGCCTTCAAGCTCTGGTTCAGGCTCGTGGAGAGAGGACTCCTCGAGAGGGAGTACGCCAGGATGCTCAACGTCCTGAGGGAAGCGAGGGAGGAGGGAGACTACACGCCAGCCTTCACCCTCTTGAAGGAGGAGGTCAGGGAGCTGGTCGAGGGCTCGGAGAGGTTCGTCAGGAGGATGGAGGAACTCGTGGAAAAGATCTCGAGGAGGTCTCGCTCTCAGAGGATCTGATCGCGCGCGAGCTTAGGGCTCTCGGCAATTTTCAACCCTGCCGCAAGAAGCGGCTCGTCTGCTTCACTCACACATTGAAGTCAATGAGGAGTTACTCAGACAGATGTTGGTGGACTAGGCCGATGAAATTCCACCGGCGGGAGTTTCTTGAGAATTGAGCGCAGGGCCCTCACAGCACCTCAGTCTCCACCGCTCCGAAGCCCAAGAGCCTCCACCTCCCAGCTCCAGATATCGAGGCTGCAGTGGCCACAGCTCCCAGCGAATCCCCGCTCCGCTGCTCCAGAAGGGCCGATCCCACGTAGCCTACGCCCCACCAACCCCTTACCGCCCTCAGCTTCATGCTGCGAACCACCACCTTGGCTGGCACGCTCAGCCTGATTCCCACATGCCTCTCCCACAGCTCCGCCGCAGATTCGAGCACGCAGCTGATAGGCGGCAGGCCCCTTGGACTCTCCAAGAGGAGCGGTGTGGCAAGCCTGAGCCTAACCTTCGATGCTCTCGGTAGAGATGCTGGGTCTATCAGCCTCCCAGAAACCGACTCAACTCTGAGTTCTGTCTCTCCAACTTTGAGCACCTCGCCGAAGAGTTCGTGCAGAGCTGGAAGGCTCTCCAACTTCGGGGATATCGAGGAATAGCGCAGCGAGAAACCCCTTTCCC
>CBEVRO010000210.1:0-1775 GCA_965552295.1 uncultured archaeon
GTTTTCGCGCGCTTATGGCGGCCGTGTACACGGCATTCGCGGGTAGATTCGTCAGGCTTGGGGACTGACTCCGAGCATCTCTAGGACCCTAGGTAGCAGCTGGTGCCCCCTCTCTATTATTCCCAGGCCCCCTCTTGCGCAGGAATCTTCATCGAAGCTCTTCACCGAGTCTGGCTCAATTCGTTTAAAGGCCGCGCACGTTGGAACGGGGTCGTCCGTGTGGGTCCTCGCCCAGAAAGGAGTGGCATGATCGGAAGTGACCAGAGTGGGAAGATCAACGCCCAGCCCGTCCTCCTCCACCATGGGCTTCACGAAGAGTTCGTCAATCAGCTCAATAGCTCGAACCTTGGCTTCAAGGTTTCCATCGTGACCAGGCTCGTCAGGCCCCTTAAGGTGAACGTAGACCACATCCACTCTCCGAAGGAGCCTCCTCGCAGCCTCGAGCCTCGACGGCAGGTCCTTCCTCAAGTCTCCGCTGGGCGGTGGGACCTCCTCGACCTCCATCTTCAGCATCCGCGAGATGCCGATCTCCACGGGCATCTCGGCCACCGCGCCAAACCTCAGCCCGAATTTCTCGCTGATCGGCTTCACAGGGGGGAGCCGGGCTCCGGCGTCTCTGAGCAGCATGGCATTGGCTGGAAGCCTGCCCTCCTCTCTCCTCCTCTCATTGATCGGGTGCTTGTCCAGTATGGAGATAGCTTTGAGGCTGAACTCGTTGACGAGTGAGGCCGTCAATTGAGCCTCTGGCGAGTCTTCCATTGGTCTGCACCTCTTGAGGTATTTGCTGGGCTGCATGGCAGCAACGCTGATGAGGCCGACCCTGTCATAGGCTGGATCGGTGTTATCAACCTGATCTGAGAGGGAAGCTCCTTCGACCCCAATAACTACGACAGCTCTGTGTCCAACTGTGGCCCTAACCCTAACGTATGAGCCTTCAACGCTGAGTTCCATTCCGTCCAGAGCTTTAGCAAGTTCTCTGGCCTCTTCCGTCGAGAGATCTCTGCCCACCCTCCTGTCTACTATCTTGAGGCTCTTCGGATCGACCGTCGCGAAGTTGGCTCGAAACGCCACTTCGCCACTCTTCAGAGTAAGTCCAGCCCCAATGGCTTCTATTGGCCCCCTCCCTGTGTGATACCTGTGGGGATCGTAGCTGAGTATAGACAAAACGGCGGCATCGCTCTCGGGGGCAACCCCCTTGGATATCGTGTAGGTGAGTCCGCAGACTCCCCTCGCCGCCAGTGTATCCAAGGACGGTTTTCGAGCGGTCTTCAAGGCTGTCTCTCTCCCAGCGGTTCCTGCCGCGCCATCTAAGACGAGATAGAGGAGCTTAGTCAACTTCGCTTTCCTCCCAAAGTTCTGAGAGCCCTCCGAGGCAAGTTAAAATTATTCGAGGCTTGAAAGATTTGGCTGGTCGAGGATGGAGTTCCCGGGCCTAGACGAGCAACAGGTGAAGAGGGCCCTGCTCAAACTGAGTGAGAAATACCTACTGGGAGAGGTAGAGAAGGACGAGTACGAGCAGCTGAAGGTAAAGCTGGAGTCCGCTCTCAGCCTGATCAGGCTGAGAGAATCCCTGCGGAAGGGTGAGATCAGCGAAGAGGAGTACAAGACTGTGGCTGGGGACTTAGAGAGCAGGGCTGAGGACGTTGAAAGTGTGGTCTACAGCCTTCTTGCTGAGGAGACTGCTCCCCTCCCTCCGAAAGAAGAACCAGCTCCTGAGGTGCCCGCTCCAGAGACGCCGCCCACAGCGGTGGAACCTGAGATGCCCGCGGAGGAGC
>CBEVRO010000211.1:0-1775 GCA_965552295.1 uncultured archaeon
TGCACTCGACGCCGAGCAGAGGGTCAAGGAGCATCCAGGACGGACCACCGTCCCTGTCCATCACTAGAACTCTCTCGATGGAATACTCAACGTCCTCTGGCGTGAGCTCTCTGCCAGAGTGGAACTTGATTCCAGACCTGATCGGGAACACTATGGTCATGCCGTTGTCCCTTATGAGGCCGTTCTCAACGGTCGGCACGGTCTCGGCGATCATGGGCACGAACTCGTCGACCTTCTCCCTCTTGAAGAAGATCAGAGTGTCGTACATGTTGAAGATCACTTCTGCGCTGGCGGTGTCGTAAGCCCAGGCCGGATCCAGCGTCTCCGGCTCGCCGATCGTTGCTATGATCAGCTTGTCAGGGTTCTTAACCTCCATCGGAGGCGGAGTCGTCTCGGGAGGAGCCGTAGTCTCCGGCGGAGCAGTCGTGGTCGGCGCGACGGTTGGAGGCGGGGCGGCTCGCTTGCCAGCCCAGTAGGCCACTCCTCCTACTACGATGAGGAGGACGATGAAGATTCCTACAAGAGTTTTCGTCTCCATTAGATCCCCCCTTACGAGGGTTTTGGGGCTTCGCCCCCGGAACCGTTGATTGCCGGATTTAATTAAGATTTCTGTTGAAACGGATTGCTGGGAGCCGAACGATCTGAGAGCAGTCCTCCTAGCTAGATTGCGAAGTCAGGTTAGGCTAAAAGCTCAGGTTAAAAACCGGTATGCGCATCTTCTCCCGAAGATGGATAGATACCAAGCCATATACGTGCTGTTAATTCTCAGCATCGCCACAGCGGTGATCTCGTCGGCTCTCACCAAGGAGGAGACCCCCTCGCCCATATCAAGGAGGGCCTCGTCCTCTCCAGAGCTATACTTCGTTGAGTTGGAGTACGACACGGGGGAGATTGTGAGGCTGTGGCTCAGGAGGGAAGAAGGCTTCTTGAGGCTCACCGTCGGCGTTTGGAGCGGAAAGGGTTCACGCGTGGAGTACTTCTCCAGCAACCTCTCAGGAACATTCACGTGGATAGGCCTGCTCACGATGAGGCCGCTCGACGCATTCGTAGAGGTTGAAGCGACAGACTGGGGCTATCAAATCACGATGAGAGACATCGGGGCCTGCGGCCTCGACTCGTTCATACTGGACTACATCATTACGACGAATGAACCGATTAAGCTCGATGTCGCTGTAGGTGTCAGGAGGGGGTCCACCGTTAGACATCTCTACCTTAGCGAGATGATGCAGCCTCCCTGAAAGGACACCTAGTTTAGACCCCCTCGCCTCGGGGAGATCCCTCTCCGGGCCACAATTTGCCCGCTAGGAACCGCGCCAAAGCCATGTAGACCCCGTGCTCGTAGAGGTCTACCCTACTCACCAGCCCCCTCGTGAACACGCCGATAGCTCCCTCGCTTCTCTTGATGCCCTTCCGGCCGACGTGGTCGTCTATCAGGTCTCCGAGTTCCTCTCCCGCAATCATCCTTGAAGCGAATGTCTCTGGACATTGGAACCACCCGCTTGTGCCGAGGCCTAACCTGCCGGAGCGATCTACTACCGCCACAAAGCCCGTGCAGAAGTAGTGCCCGAACAAGCGAGTTAGACAACCCTCTATCCCAACGCCATACATTGCAGAGGGTACCTTGGCAAGAGACCTTTTGGCCCGATTGATGGCCCCTACGAGACCTTCTTCGTCGACTGGCTGAGGGGAGACCCCTGAGTCCACTCTGACGGGAATTACATCCACGCTGCCAAAGGCCCGAGTAAAGGCCCTTCTAACCGCCTCTACTTTTACGG
>CBEVRO010000212.1:0-1772 GCA_965552295.1 uncultured archaeon
CCCTGCCGGCGCTCGCGGAGCACCTAGGAGTCGACATACCTGACCTCCCGGCAGCGGGGTCCGCGCCAGAGTGGATGAGCGAGAAGGCTGTCTCCATCGGCTCCTACTTCGTGGCGTCTGGACTGCTGGTGCACCTGGGGACTGTTCCTCCGGTGCTTGGCAGCAAGAAGGTCGTCGAGATACTCACTGACAAGGCGGAGGACCTTGTGGGAGGGAAGTTCTTAGTAGAGCCCGACCCGGTGAAGGCTGCCGAGGCCATTATGGCTCACATCTTGGAGAAGAGGAGGGCACTGGGCTGGCCGGAGTGATGGCCTTGCCCCTCAGGGTTCTCGTGGCCGGGAAGGGAGGGGTGGGCAAGACAACCGTGTCTGCCCTCCTCTCCCACTTTTTGCGTGACAGAGGCTTGAGGGTCCTGGCGGTCGACGCCGACTCAGTCCCCAATTTGGGTATAGCGCTTGGCCTCCCACCCGAGGTCGCCGGTTCCATAATTCCTCTTGTGAGAAACGAGGAACTCGTTGAGCAGAGGACGGGCGCCAGGCCAGGTCAGGCCTGGGGGGTTCTGTTCCGGGTCAACCCGAGGGTCGACGACCTGGCGGAGAGATACGGGGTGAGCGTAGGAGACGGCCTGAGCCTGCTGGTCGTCGGCAGCATAGACGCTGCCAAGCAGGGGTGCCTCTGTCCAGCCATAGCGCTGGCAAAGAGGCTCCTGAAGCACCTGGTCTCCACCGCCGACGACTCGTCGGCCGTGATCGTGGACTCCGAGGCTGGGGCGGAGGTCTTCGGCAGGGGGCTCGCAGAGAGCTTCGATCACATGGTCTGCGTTTCGGAGCCAACGGTGGCATCGCTGAACATCTCCAAGCATCTCCTCAGGATGGGCCGGCAGCTTGGGATCCGCGAGTTCTCCCTGATCGTCAACAAGATGCCCGAGGAATGTGGGACGCTCAGAGAAGCCGTGGAGAGGAGGTTTTCCGGGGAGGCTAGGGTATTCTTCGTTCCCCGCGATCCAGAGGTTCTGAGGGCAAGCATCGAGGGCAGGGGAGTGGGCACACTTCCGGACGACTCTCCGGCGGTGTCAGCCCTGAGGCGGGCCTTCTCCGAGATGTTCGGGTGATCAAATGGAGTCAGCATCGGAGCCGAGGGTGGGGGTATACGTCTGTCACTGCGGCAAGAACATAGCTGGCAAGGTGGACGTGAAGAGTGTGGCCAAGGAGGTAGGAAGGCATCCGAGGGTGGCCGTCTCTAGGGACTACTTCTTCATGTGCAGTAAGGTAGGACAGGAACTCATTAGGAGGGATGTGGAGGCAGGTAAGGTAAACAGGGTAGTCGTGGCGGCGTGCAGCCCCAAGCTCCACGAACCCCTCTTCAGGAGGGTCGTGTCTGAGGCGGGCCTCAACCCCGGATACCTGGAGCAGGTGAACATAAGAGAACTCGTCTCTTGGTCAACCGAGGATCCGGAGGAGGCGACCCAGAAGGCCATCAGGTACGTCTTGGGGGGCGTGGAGAAGGTCCTGGCCGCGGAGCCCATTGAGGTAGGGGAGGCAGATGTGGTTCGGGAAGCCCTCGTCATCGGAGGTGGGGTCGCGGGACTCGCCGCGGCCCTAGACTTGGCGGAGAAGGGCATCAAGGTTCACCTAGTGGAGAAATCACCCACTGTGGGCGGGCTCATGGCCCTCTTAGACAGGGTGTTCCCGACCGGCGACTGCTCCCTGTGCATCCTTACCCCAATGATGGCGGAGGCTGAGGCTCATCCGCTAATCGACATCCACACCACG
>CBEVRO010000213.1:0-1757 GCA_965552295.1 uncultured archaeon
CTCAGGATCTCTCTGGGCAAACGCTCCTCGGCAATCCCCACCGCCATCATCCCCAGCGAGCTGGACCCTCCTCATCAGGCCCCCCGAGAGGGCTATGATGGGGAGCCCCCTCTTCTCCTCCAGGCCGAACTCCCTCAGAGCCCACCTCACACGCTCCCTCAGCGTCGAGCCGGAGAGGCCCCTGAGCCAGCCGACGAATCGCAGATTGTCCTCCACCGTCATGATGTAGTCCAGCGCTATCTCCTGCGGCACGTAGGCGATCATCCTGCTTATCCTGTCCCTGTCCTCTGGCGGTACGCCCAGGACGCTGGCGCGTCCCTCAGTAGGCGAGATCAGGCCGCAGAGTATCCCTATGGTGGTCGTCTTCCCCGCCCCGTTGGGGCCTAGGAGTACCACCACCTCACCGCGCCTCACCTCGAAGGAGACCGAGTCTAGGGCCTTGAACTGCCCGTAGTACTTGACGAGACCCTCCGCCACCACGGCGTCCATCACCACCCCTGCTCAGACGAACCTCGCCGCAGCCTTCGGGGCCGCCGGGCAGATCGGGTCTGGGGCGAACGGAGTGCCGTAGGCATCCATGGCCCGCACGTAGCACCTCCTCCCGAGCCTGGAGCACTCCTCGAACGTGGGACACTCGTGGCAGGCGGTCCCCTTGAATAGCTCTCTGGGCGGGTAGACTAGCCTCATGAGCCTCTCCGACCTCCATATCTCCATCAGCGATTGCTTCCTGAGGTCGCCGACCACGAACCTCTCGTCCAGCGCGACCCTCTCGCAGAACGACACCCTGCCGTCCGGAAGTATGACCAGGGAGCTCCTCCCGGCGGAGCACTTCCTGAGGGCCTCCACATTCTCCAGCTCCATCCTGTTGACTCTGACAGCGTTCTCGATTGCCCTGATGCCCGCCGGATCCAGCGCCTCCCGCAGGTGCCTCGGAGTAGCCTCCTCTAGGGTTCTCAGGCTATACGCGGAGGGCAAAGTTATCAGGACATCTAGAGGTGAAGCTACAGCGAGGAAGACGTGCTACTACTTTGAGATAGGAGGGCCAGAGAGCTGCGCGCAGCTTTTTTAACTTTTCAGCTCGCAAAGCCGATGATGCTGAGGAAAACTTATCTGACGCGCGCTAAGTTGTCACGTTATTTGATGTTAGTCTTCTTCCTCCTCCCCTATCTATCAACTATTCTCCTGCCACTCAATCACTCTGTGGAGGCGCTACCTCCCGAGGTGACTCAAAGGATCCACAGAGGCCTCAGGATCGCGGTCCTAAATGATGTAGGCTGGGGCCCATCAGGTTTTGGCCTAGTAAGTGTCTCTAAACTTAAGGAATTAGGATATGACTACGTTATTGAGATTAATTTCGAGGGATTACATGGCTTAGAGGCATTTGATGTACTAATAATGGACCCAAACCCTACTTATGTTCCTTTTCTCACAATAGAGCAGATTAATTCAATAGTTAATTTTGTTATGTCTGGAGGAGGCCTTATCATTCGATATGATTCGCGTGCAAAAATGAGTGACTCGTACGCGACTCTGCTCGAAAAGTTGGGGATCCGAATAACAGCGACGGCAGGGAAGAGCTGTAAGTCGTACTTTGGAGAGCTTGAGTGTCCGCCCCCCACCAAAATTGTAATAGAGAAAGACAATATAGTTATGTTTGATCATCCGATTACTACTGGAGTTGAAAAGTTAGCTTTTAAAATAGATGATCCTGTTATCGCATTGGAAAGTGACGGTTTTCAATTTATTAGAGGACCCTT
>CBEVRO010000214.1:0-1753 GCA_965552295.1 uncultured archaeon
TGATCGCGCTGTTCGGGGACATGCTGGGGACCCCGTTCGTCCCTCCAATCTACAGATTGAAGATGCTGCCTCACTTCTTGCCGCTGTTTGACAAGTGGCGCGAGTTCGTGCTCAAGGAGAGAGACCTCGTAGAGAAGCTTGAGCTCGAGTAGTCAGCGCATGGCCCTCTTAACCGCGCCGACGAGCTTCTTCACGCACTCGCTCTCAGGTCCGTATATCTTGCACGCAAGGGACTTAACAGCCCAAATGAGATCCTCCATGAGCTCCTCGGTCCCCCAGGGGGGGCGGTCTCCGAAGATGACGTCAAGCTTGACCCCGCATCCCTTCAGAAGTTCCTCGATGTACTCCAAGCAGAACCTGGCCAGCCTGTCCCTGTAGGCGACCACGATCACGTCTACCTCCTTGTGTGCCGCCATGCTGAGCAGTCGACGCAGTCCCTCCCTCCTCTCGTCCACCGCCGGTGAGACGTCGGTTATCACGCTCACGAGCCTGTAGCCCTTCCTATTGCAGTATCTCTTGAGGACGAGTACCTGCCTCTCGAGTTCGTCTCGTAGACCTCTGCTCTGCACTCTCGCGTATATCACAGCTCGCGGTCTCTCCCTCTTGATCTCCAGCAGCCTCTTTACCTCTGACTCGGGAATCCTGTAGTGTCCCCCCTTGGTTCTCAGCGCCTTCACTTCTCCAGACCTGATCCAGTTTCTCAGCGTGGAGGGGTGAACCCCTAGCTGTTCAGCCACCTCGCTAACCTTCAGGTACCTGGCCACTGTATCCTATTCTCCACTTTCGCAATTTTTATTGATTTTCTCGATTTCGCGACTGCAAAAACGTTATTCCCTCCCATTTAGAACCCAGAATGAGGCCACCCCGAGGGTGGTGTGCCTAGATGGTCTTCAAGAGGAGGAAGGAAGAGAAGAAGTCTGGTGAGAAAGCCTCTGAGGAGATAAAGGAGGCTGTTAAAGGAATCTTCTATGGAATGGCCTCGCATCAAATGGTCAGGCAGATGCTGAAGACCAGGATGTACTTGGAGCACCTGTTCATGCTGATAACGCTCGGCGACATGCTCGGAATACCGATACTGCCGCCGTACTACTCGCTTAAGCTCCTGCCCTACGCGCTCCCGAACATAGAGACGTGGAAGAGACGGCTGTTCAAGGAGAGGGACGTTACGGACATGCTGTACTGAGAGGTGGTTGTACTTGCCGCTGTCCCTGAAGGAGTTCTTCGAGAGAAACCCGAATATCAAGGTTATTGTTTACGCGGGCAAGGGAGGGCTCGGGAAGACCACCTGCAGCGCGGCCACGGCTTACTGGTTTGCTAAGAACGGCAAGAGGCCGCTCTGCTTCAGCACAGATCCTCAGGCCTCCCTGAGCGACATATTCGAGAGGGATCTGTTTGGCAAGGGCGTGCAAGAGCTGATACCCAACCTGTTCGTCGTTGAGATCGACGCGGACAAGAGGATAGCCGAGTTCCAAGAGGAGGTTAGGAGGAAGATAAAGGAGATGTACGGGCTCGGCAAGATACCTGAGGAGATAGACGAATACATTCGAACCTCCGCCTACGAGCCCGCCATGCACGAGTCAGCGACCTACGACGCGATGGCGGATCTGGTGGCGAGCGGGCAGTACGACCCCTACATCTTCGACATGCCTCCCTTCGGGCACGGCGTGAGGATGATCAGCATGGCTCAGATACTCGACGCCTGGATCGAGAAGATAGAGGAGACCCGCAGGAAGGCAGCCGAGTATGCGGCTGC
>CBEVRO010000215.1:0-1749 GCA_965552295.1 uncultured archaeon
CTCGGCCCAGAGGGAGCAATATGAAGGGTGGGCATGCCACGGGGGAAGGCGAACTAAGGCCAGCTACAACAACGGCGTGCTCGAGATAACGTTCAGGCCGAAGAGGGAGATCAGGCCGAAGGGTACCAAGATAAAGGTCGAGTGAACTCTGGTGCAGCTACTGTTTTCTCTTTTTGTTAAGTATGCCTAGTGTCAATGATCTTTAGGAGGTGCTGGGAATGCCTGACGAGAAGAAAACCATCGAGCTGAGGGTCGCTGAGGCTCTGCCTAGAGACGTGGGCAGGGGAATCGCCAGGATTGACGTCAAGGCCATGGAGGAGCTTGGACTTCACGCTGGAGACGTCGTGGTGATAGAGGGGAAGAGGAAGACCGTCGCAATGGTGTGGCCAGCCCACCCAGCGGACTACGGCACCGGCATAATCAGGATAGACGGCTACATCAGGAGGAACGCTGGAGTGGCTATTGACGACAGGGTGAAGGTCAGGAAGGCCATCGTGAAGCCAGCAGAGCGTGTGACTCTTGCTCCAACAGAGCCCCTCAGGCTGCTAGGAGCGGAAGCCTACCTTAAGCAGATTCTCGAGAACAGGGCCCTGACGAGGGGTGACATGATACCCATCAGCATAATGGGCCGAAGGGTCGACCTAGTCGTCACATCCGTTCAGCCCATCGCGGACGCTGTGATAGTAAATCCAGACACCAAGGTCGTCATCAGCGAGAAGCCAGCCGAGGTTGAGCTCAGAAGGATCCCCAGAGTGACCTACGAGGACATCGGAGATCTGAAGGACGCCATACAGAAGATAAGAGAGATGGTTGAGCTCCCGCTGAGGCACCCTGAGCTTTTTGAGAAGCTGGGCATAGAGCCTCCGAAGGGAGTCCTGCTCTACGGTCCCCCTGGGTGCGGCAAGACGCTCCTCGCCAAGGCCGTGGCCAACGAGAGCAATGCTCACTTCATCAGCATCAGCGGCCCCGAGATCATGAGCAAGTACTACGGCGAGAGCGAGGCGAGGCTGAGGGAGATCTTCAAGGAGGCCGAGGAGAACGCACCGAGCATAATCTTCATAGACGAGATAGACGCAATAGCCCCGAAGAGAGAGGAGGTGACTGGAGAAGTCGAGAGAAGAGTGGTTGCTCAGCTGCTCACGCTTATGGACGGGCTGGAGGCTAGGGGCAAGGTCATCGTGATCGGAGCCACCAACAGGCCAAACGCGATCGACCCCGCGCTGAGGAGGCCGGGCAGGTTCGACAGGGAGATAGAAATAGGAGTCCCGGACAGAGATGCCAGGCTGGAGATCCTCCAGATACACACGCGAGACATGCCTCTGGCCGAGGACGTAGACCTGGAGAAGCTGGCTGACATGACCCACGGCTACGTGGGTGCCGACCTCGCCGCGCTGGCGAAGGAGGCTGCCATGAGGGCGCTCAGGAGAGTGCTAGCGGAGGTCAAGGTGGACTGGGAGGCTGAGGAGATCCCCGCAGAGGTTCTCGAGAAGCTGCAGGTCACCATGAACGACTTCCTGGAGGCGATGAAGGACATCACGCCCACCGCCATGAGGGAGGTCGTCGTCCAGGTCCCAAAGGTCAAGTGGGAGGACATCGGCGGGCTGGAGGAGGTCAAGCGCGAGCTCAAGATGGCAGTTGAGTGGCCGCTCAAGTACCCGAAGCTGTTCGAGAAGGCGGGCGCCAGGCCGCCCAAGGGCATCCTGCTCTACGGGCCTCCGGGCTGCGGCAAGACGCTCCTGGCGAAGGCAG
>CBEVRO010000216.1:0-1708 GCA_965552295.1 uncultured archaeon
CATAAAGTAGTGGCGCCGGGGGTGGGATTTGAACCCACGTGGCCTCCAAGAGGCCACCGGATCTCGAGTCCGGCCCCTTGGCTTCGCCGGGCCGGAGGCCCTCTGGCTAGGGTACCCCGGCACCCACTCTCTTTATCTCGGACGGGCTATATAACGCATTTGGTGGGAGATGGGAAAGCTCTTCGGCACCGCCGGTGTCAGAGGTGTGTACGGGGTAGAGATAGATGAGAAGCTCGCTCTAGACTTTGGGAGGAGCGTGGCCAGAGTACTCTCAAGCGCCGACGTAGTGGTGGGCTGGGACGGCAGGCTCTCGAGCCCTTCGCTGTCCTCAGCCGTCATCGCGGGAGTGCTTGCAGAGGGTAAGAACGTCAGGGTGCTAGGCCTCGCTCCAATGCCCGTCGCCTGCAGGGCCTCAATGAAGCAGGGTACTCCGGGTGTGTACGTGACGGCCAGTCACAACCCTCCAGAGTACAACGGGCTGAAGGCCCTGATGGGAGACGGCTCTGAAGCTACGCGCGACATCGAGGAGAGGATAGAGCATGAGATAGGAGTTCTCTCAAGGCCTAAGCTGCCCGAGAGGGCTCCTGCTGTGCTGCCGTCTGGTTACGGGGTAGCAGAATATCTGAGGGACCTGCTGTCCTCGTCAGCCAGCGTTGGGGGACAGAGGGTCGTGGCAGACCCAGGTAACGGCTGCGCGTCAGACATAGCGCCCAGAGTCCTATCTGAGATGGGGTTGAACGTGATTTCTGTGAATAACTGGGTGGACGGGAGGTTCCCTATGAGGCCCTCAGAGCCAACCGCAGGCAACCTGAGGGGCCTCTCCGAGATGGTGCTGCGGATGGACGCCGACTACGGAATCGCGTGGGATGGGGACGCAGACAGGGTCGCGCTAATCGATGGCCGAGGAAGGTTCGTTCCCCAGTACGCCGTATCGTCCCTAGTGGCCTTGGCTCTTCGAGCGAAGAGGGCAATAGTTTCAGTGGATATGGGCTGGGGCTTGAGAGACCTCCTCGAGAGGGAGGGCGGGGAGGTCGTGGTGTGGAGGCTCGGGGATCTCCACAGCGAGTACAAGAGGAGACTAAAGGCCGGGTGGTCCGCGGATCTCGTCACGGAGCCTTGGAAGATCATGGTTCCGGAGTGGGGGCCTTACTTCGACGGGATTAAGGCAGCTGCGCTCGTGGCGCAGACGATACACGAGTTTGGATCTCTTGAACTGGCCCTAGAAGCCGTGCCAAAGTATTACCAAGAGCGGATGAGCTTCAAGGTCTCCGGAGACCGGTTCGCTATATTCGCCAGAGTAACTGAGACGCTAGAAAAGGAACTATCGTCGCAGGTGAGGGAGGTCGACAGGCTGGATGGGGTCAAGCTAATCTTGGAGGACGCTTGGATGCTCATTCGCGTCAGCGGAACGGAGCCCAAGATTAGGGTCTACGTTGAAGCTTCGACCGACGAGAGGAAGAGAGAGCTCTCGAGCCTCGCGGTGAAAGTGTTGAGAGAGGCGGGGGTGGCCTAGGCTGGATGTGGTGTTCGTGCTCGGTATAGCGGGCTCTGGGAAAACGACCCTGACTCAGACATTTGTATCGTGGCTGCAGGAGAGGGGTCTCGACGCTCGGGCCGTTAACCTAGATCCAGGGGCCAGAACGCTGCCGTACGACCCGGCTTTCGACGTAAGAGAGATCGTCACCGTAGATGAGCTAATGGAGGAGAG
>CBEVRO010000217.1:0-1686 GCA_965552295.1 uncultured archaeon
AGACGCCCTCCAAGGAAGATGCCTCGTGAAGATCTCTCAGGTCCTCCGGGCTCCCCCTCGCCACCACGCTCCCCCTGTGAAGTATGGTCACGACGTCAGCAACCGCCTCTGCTAGCTCGAGGATGTGGGTAGAGAAGAGAACGGTCTTCCCCTCCTCTGCGGACCTCCTCAGGATCTCTTTGACGATAGTGGCTCCCTCTGGGTCAAGTCCCGAGAAGGGCTCGTCCATGATCAAGACGCGTGGGTCGTGACTTAGGGCGAGCCCTATCATCAGGCGCCTCTTCGTGCCAAGGCTGAGTTCGCCGACCAACCTGTTGAGATCTCCCCTAAGGCCGAAGAGATCAACTATCCAGTCAATCCTCGACTCACTACCGCGGCCCAAGCCGTAAGCCCAGCTCACAAGCGAGAACGTCTCTGCTGGCGTCAGACTCTCGTACAGGGAGACTTCCTCAGGGACATACCCCACGATCCTCTTTACCCTCTCAGGCTCTCTGGCTGGGTTCAGGCCTGCCACAGAGACCTCTCCGTGATCCGGCCTCGTCAGCCCCACCGCCATCCTAAGCATGGTGCTCTTGCCAGACCCATTTGGGCCCACCAGAGCGTGGACAACTCCTGGCTCGAAGTCGGCCGTGACGCCGTTGAGAACCAGCAGGTACCCGTAGGTCTTGAAGACCCCCTTGTAAGAGATCAACCTCGCGCTTAATCCCAGCTCGTCATATTTCTAGCTTATCGAGGTAAGAAAAAGCGTTGGTTGAGGGACTAGATGACAGAGATACTCAGAGGCTGCCCCTAGAGCGTCTGCTAAATCCCCAGGCTGCCGCGAGGAGCGCCGCGGCCTCCAGCGGGGCGATCACCTTTGGGCCGGGGAGCAGGCCTAGAGGACCTACCTGAAATCCCAGGATGTTCAACAGGGGAGGCAGCGCTGCGACGCCAGCCAGCACGGCGGACAGTGCAAGTTCGCTCAAGAATACTAACAGCAACAGGCCCCTTGAGAACGTGTGTTGAGTCCATGAGCTGGGCTCCCGAGGCAGCTGATTGGCCAGAATGAGAGAGTTGATCATCGTGGAGCCAGCCAGCGCCAGCAGGTAAGTGACTCCCGCTGAGAGCCCGATTAAGGGGTCCCACAGCCAGGCGGCGGTTAGAGTGATGACCGCGGCCACGGGAAGGCTGAGCATGGCGATGACGGACGCCTTCCACTCAACGAGCCTCCCCCTAGATATGGGAAGCAGGTAGAGGAGCTTCGCACCCTCTCCTTCCACCACGTAGATGTACTCGACGGCCCAGCCGCCCATGCCCCCTATGAAGAGCGCTATGGCCGGAAGGGCTTCTCCCAGTAATAGCGGCGCTCCCCCTCTGGCTCCGGAAATTATTGGAAACAGGAAGAGAAGAGGCCCCATCAGCATGTAGTAGAACGTTGCAGCCAGCATCCTCGGATTCCTGAACATGAGCTTGAGATCCTTCATCAGCGACGGCGGAATGGGTCCTCGCCAGAGCCTCCACTCTCTGGGGGTGACTATGGGTCCAGGTGCGGTCCAGCCCGTGGAGGCAACCCTCCAGAGCCTCCCAGCCCCCAACTTGAACGCGAGGGCGGAGAGGGCCACGAAGGACAGCGAGACGAGCGCGGAGGTTATGCTTCCAAATCCGGCTGCCGCGAATGAGAACGGGGGCAGCAGCCCCAGCAGCGAG
>CBEVRO010000218.1:0-1682 GCA_965552295.1 uncultured archaeon
ACGTGATTGGCCACCTCTACACGCTGAGCGAGGAGCAGATTGACTGGCTAAGGAGGGACCTAGAGGCTCACTCAAACGCGACGCACACGTTCGTGTTCATCCACCAGCCGGTCTACAAGTACGCTCACGGTCTCGAGGATCCGGCCGTGGAGGCTCAGCTCAAGGAGATATTCGAGTCCTATGGCGTAGACTGCGTCTTCCAAGGGCATGAGCACATGTTCTACGAGGACGAGAGCAACGGCGTGCACTACTTCATAACGGGCGGTGGAGGAGCCGAGCTTGACCCTCAGTACCCGGCGGAGAACCTGTTCTTCCACTACGTGGTTGTCAGAGTGGATGGGGAGGAAGTCACCTACGAGGTTAGGAAGCCCCTCATACTGGAGCTTCCGGCGGGTGACGGCGACGTGATAATTGTTTACAAGGCAGACTACACCATCAGAGGAAGGACTCAACCCTTCGCAGAGCTCCAGATAAATGGAGAGGAGGTCAAGACAACCAAGACTGGGCTCTTCATGAAGAAGGTCAAGCTCAGACCCGGAAGAAATGAGTTCGTTGTGACAGCGTCCGCTGGCGGTGAGACGAGGACGTCTAGATTCACGGTGGTCTACCTACCGCCCCTCGAGGTCTCGATCACCCCGGAGCCCAGGCCCGGACGAGAGGTCGAGATTGGCGTGAAGTGCGCCGGCCAGCCTGTCCAAGGGGCCATGGTCGAATTAAATGGGGTCACTGCCGCGACGGGTCCGGACGGCTCGGTTAGCGTAACCTTGCCGAGCGTCAGCGAGCCAACTACTGTAGTCGTAGCAGCGAAAGCTAAAGGCTGCGCTCCCTACTCGGCCTTGATCAAGCTGGAGCCAAAGCTCTTACTCTGGGGGATTCCACCCATCTACATGGCTGCGGCGGCCATAGCGCTGGCGATCTTGGCGATAGCCCTAGTCGCTCTAAGGATGCTCAGGAGGCGGTAACACACACCTTCCCTTCCACATCACCGGGCGCTTGCGGGCTTTGAAGAGGTGAGCACGCCAGATTCCCCACGCCACGATGAGACCCCCAACCGGTGACAGAATGATTGAGAACGGGTTAGCGTCAACCTCGCCGCTCAGCAGCGTGAGTGACGCGTGACCCGCCTCCAAAACCAGCGCGACAATCGATGAAGCAAGGTTGTGCGTCGGCCCAAAGAGTGATGCAAACAGGAGGACTGGAGGAAGGACCCACATGGCTCCTACGAAGGAGCAAGCTGGCAGAGCTATCCACCTTTCCCGAGGCGCGTCTCTCGATGAAATCCTGGCCACGGTCTCGAGCGCCTCCTTGTAGCTCTCAGCCCAGCAGAACCTCACCGCCCCCTCGCTCCTCACCATCTCGATAGAGTAGCCCCGATCCTTGAGGAGCCGGGCCAGATCACGGTCCTCCACAGTGGACCACCTAACGGCTTCGTGTCCGCCAACCGCCTCGTAAGCCGCTCTCCTCACGGCGAAGAATCCGCCAAACACCCAAGGATTGCCTCTCGGATCGGACACACGCCAGTGTGGGGAGAAGATCCTTATCGTGGAGGCCAGCGCGACCTCGACAGCCCCACATGCGAGAGTCCTGCAGACGAAGGTGGGGACCGCGGTCACCACGTCAAACCCTCCAGAGGCGACCTCTTCGACTACCCCAGCCACAGCCCAAGGCGCCAAGCTGGAGTC
>CBEVRO010000219.1:0-1677 GCA_965552295.1 uncultured archaeon
CCCTCTTTGAACTCGATCTTGAGGGGGTCTCCCTCTGCGGGGCCCCGTAGGTGCTTGAAGTTGGCGACCTCGAGCGAGATGAGCCTCACTCCTACCACCCTCCAGCCTCCTCGAGGGCCTCTCTCGCCCTCTGGTATGCCTCCTCTAGGAGATCTCTCTCCTCCTCGTCACTCGCTGTGGAGAGCATCTTGCGGTAGACCTTCTCCAGCTCTTTCAGCGGGGTCTCAAGCTCGACGTGAGGGGCCTCAAAGGCTCCCACGTACTCTACATCGCCGTCGTCTACGTTCACTCCGAAGAACATCTTGTTCCCTTCCCTGACCATCTCTGAGCGTCTGTAGGTGGATAGGACCTCCATGGTCATGGCCCCAACCAGCTTGACCCTCACTAAAGCCTCGCCGGAGAGGCTCTTCGAGAGTTCGCTCAGCTCCCTTAGAATGAGCTGGGTGAGGTCTCCTCTCTCAGGAATCGTGACGCGGAGCGTCTTCATGGGCCTGGCGTGAGTGGGAATCTGCTCGACGCGCACTCTGCCCCCTTCAACCTCGATTATAGTGAATCCTTTCTCCTGGTCCTCCTCCGCGAAGCTCAGCCTCTCGGCCGTCCCGACGTAGCATATCACCGTGTCCCGAACGGTCCTGACGGCGTGCTGGTGCAGGTGGCCCGCCACGACCAAGTCGACCCACTCTGGTATGCTCTCGAGGCTTATGACGGGCTCCCCGGCTGGATACGCCTGGAACCCCTGGATCGTGTAGTGCGTCATGAGTATTGTCAGGTCGGCGTCTTCTGGCCTAGAGATCGAGGCTCCGGCCAGCGGGTCCTGGCCTGGGTTGAGGAAGTGGTCGAACCCCAGCCCGCCCACCCAGGCCCGATAGCCGCCCAGGTTGAGGGTCACGCCCTCAACTTCGTCCAGCCTGTCGAACAACGTCAGCAGGCCAGCCTCGTGGAAGACTCGGAGAGGCGAAGGCTCTCTCGCGTGCCTGGGCCTGTCGTGGTGGCCCGGAACAGCGAACACCTTGGTCCCGGCTTCTCTGAGCCTCCTAAGGTCCCAGGCGAAACGGGCCATCACGGCGTTCCTCGGGTTGACCTTGTCGAAGACGTCGCCGGGGAGGAGGAACAGGTCGACCTTCTCCCTCAGGGCAAAGTTGACAGCCTCCTCAAAGGCCCTGATGAAGTCCTTCCTCCTCTCCCTGGCTCTCTCTGGTGGGAGCCAGGCGAAGTACGGGTCCAGGTGGGCCTCAACTCCGACTATCCTAAGGCTCACGCTCCCACCTCAGAACTCCCACTCCTCCCTACCGGTGGGCCGCTCCACATCCTCGTCGGGCGCGGCCTTCGCGTCCATCTTGGCTCTCTTCAGCTCGGCAACGACATCTATGTCTGAGCCTCCCTCCGCGCTCCTCCTGCCGGTTACTCTGACTATCGCCGGAGCCCTCACGATCTCCCCGACCACCACGGCCTCGCCGACGTTGAGGCCTGGCAGGTCTCTCAGCAGGTCCTCGCTCATCTTCTCCGCCGCCTGACGGATGGCCTGCTGGTCGGCTGGGTTCACCGTCTTCATGACTATCATGCTCTGGCACATGCTGAGCACATCGGGATCGACCGCGCTCGGCCTCTGGGATATTATCGTCAAGAAGACACCGAACTTCCTCCCCTCTCTAGCGACCCTGACTATCGAGCTGGAGG
>CBEVRO010000220.1:0-1674 GCA_965552295.1 uncultured archaeon
CTCGCTGAGCATGAAGCCCTCTAGCGGGCTGTAGATGCCCCTTGCTATGTTCTCCGCCTCTACGGCCTTGTCAAAGTCTATCTGGATTTGGGGGATCTCTGGGGCCTCGGCCAGAATCTTCTCTCGCCTAGTCTCCGTCGCGACTCGATTCACGAGCTTGCCGCCGTGAGGCCTCGCCACCATGCCAGATCACCTCAGTCTAGGTAGCCCAAGGCCCTCAACCTGCGCTTGATGCGCTCCTCGTCCTCCTTGGTGAAACCCAGCTTCTCTTCTTCGTAGGAGGCGACAAGCTCTCTGAGGATGTAGGTTACATAGTCGCTAACTGAAGAGAAGCCAGTATCCTGAATCATTTTCTTCACCTTCTCATAGAGCGGAACAGGGATAGATATGGTCGTGTAACGTCTCTTGGGCACCAAGCCAGCGTAATTATATGTAATTAAAATCTATTTCCCTACAATTAAGTGAGGGGGCAGCTCCTCACACGGCCTCACGTCCATCGACGCCCGATCCGTGTGGGCTGCAAATGGCTTCGAATATTATCGGTCACGGTAGCTCTTCTTGCTCGACAGAGTGCGGTCCAAGTAAGCATTATTACGATGGCTAGTTGCTCTCAATACCGTTTTTAAATCTGCCTCTAATCTCCCTTGAGACCATGAAGCTGAAGCGAACGGAGACCAAGCGAGCATATGTAGCACTTCTTCTGGCTGTTATGCTGCTACTCACACCGCTCCCCGCTCGACTGAAGGCGGAGGAGAGCCCAAAGGTCCCCGAGACGCTGGACGACTGGATAAGCTTGGCCAGTGCTGCATGGAACTACTACGGAAGCTGGCTCGGGGTCAGCAAGAAGACGGGACTGCCAAAGGCCTCCAGCAAATGGGAGCACTTCACGATGTGGGACCTGTCGGCATACATCCTGAGCGTCTTGGACGCAGAGGAGATAGGCATTCTCCCCACGAGCGGAGAGTGGGGCGCCGTGGACCGCTTGAAGAAGGTTCTGGATTTCCTTCAGACAGCCAAGCTGAACAGTGACAACATACCGTACTGGGCGTACGCCTCGGGGACCGGCTATCCAGCCTCCTTCGAAAAGCTCTCTGACCCCTCCGACATCGGTCTGCTGCTCTTAGCCCTGGACAGGTTGAAGAAGAAGCACCCGGAGCTCGCAAAGCAGGTAGACTCAGCCGTCTCTAGGATCAACCTTGAATTGATCTCGTCTGACAGCAGTCTGTGGGCCCACACAAGCGGTTTCTACGCTTATCTGGCGGCGAAGGGCTACTCAAGGTTCGGCTACGGAGACGGCGCGCCGGTCAGGAAGTGGCTCACCTGGGCGAACACGGTCGAGAGCGCTCCCAAGGTAAGTGTGAGCGGCGTAGACCTTCCAAAGGAGTGGATAACGAGCGAGCCCCTCGTGTTCATAGCCCTCTTCTTGGAGGGAGACCCTCTGACTAAGTACGCTCGACTAGTGTATCAAGCGCACGAGAATTACTTCAAGTCGAAGAATAGGTTCAGAGCCTTCAGCGAGGGAGCGATAGAGAGCACTCCGAACTACATCTACGAGTGGCTAGTGACGGGGAAAGGCCAGACATGGATAGTCACGGATCCCAAGGGCCGGCCCGCCGAAATAGACCCGGTGATCTTCATTAAAACAGCAGTCGCCTTCCACGCTCTCTACAAGAC
>CBEVRO010000221.1:0-1649 GCA_965552295.1 uncultured archaeon
GAGGGCCATGAGGTCTCCAGAATTCCAAGAGATCGCCCTGATGGCTGCGGACGGATCGGCGCCGACGGTGTACGCTCTACCCGGGGTTCCCGACGCGATTGTAACAGATCTCGACGGAGACAACGGGGCCAAGCTGATCCTCTCTGGGAGGGGCTCGATCCCGGTCGTCCACGGACACGGGGACAGCATCCCAAGAGTGAGGAGCTGGGTGCCCAAGTTCGAGAGCGTGATAGGGACAACTCAGGTGGAGCTGACTGGCAATGTGCACAACTTTGGCAGCTTCACTGACGGAGACAGGGCAGCCTACCTCGCGTGCGCCGCCGGGTCCGCCGTGGTGCTGGCGGGAATGGACCTAATCGGGTCCAACAGGCACGACGTTTTCACGGGCAAGAACCTCTTGAGGAAGAGGGAGAAGCTTGAGATCGCCGCCTGGCTGCTGGAACTCTTGGCTCAACGCACTCGGACGCCGCTCTACACGCTCTCGCGTCGCGCGAGACCCCTGAGGGGAGTGCAGCAGGTGGAGGGCCTCTCGGAGGTTCGGGGGTGAAGCGAGAGATGCGAGTTATCCCAATAGGCCTCAGATCTCCTCTTGCACCTGGAGACGACTTGGTAGAGGAGTTCCTAAGGGCTTGCTCAGAGTCTGGCGTGGAGATCGTGACCGGCGACGTCGTAGCGATTGCTACGAAGGCCGTCTCGGCGGTCAAGGGACTCTACATACGACTGAGCGACGTTCGGCCCTCCGGCTTGGCGTGCGAGTTGGCGAGAGAGGTCGGAATGTCCCCCGAGTTCGTTCAAGCAGTCTTGAATAGGGCTGATCAGACGCTTGGCTGCGTCAGGCACGCGATCCTGACCGTCGTAGGCGGGACAGTCGCACCAAACGCCGGGTTGGACGCCAAGAATGCACCCAGAGGGACGCTGGCCACCTGGCCCGAGGATCCAGACCTGCAGGCCTGGAGAATACGCGAGGAAATAAGGCGGAGGACTCAGGCGAGGGTCGGCGTCATACTGGTCGACAGCAGCCTCATACCGCTGAGGAGAGGCACGGTAGGTCTGGCCGTGGGAGTCGCGGGGATGGAGCCGCTGGTAGACTACAGAGGGAGACCCGACATCTACGGGAGGACCATACGAATAACGTCGATGGACTTGGCGGACTCCCTCGCCTCTGCGGCCCACGCTGTCATGGGAGAAGGCGATGAACTGACTCCGTTCGCTCTGATAAAGGGGGCCAGAGTTAAGATCACGGACTCCTACGGAAAGGACTCGATACTGCTGCCCCAGGAGCACTGCGCCATAATCGGCTCGCTGACCGTCGGCAGGTTTCCACTAGGCACCGAGTGACTTCCTGATCTCCCTAACGCTGTGTGAACCCTCAGCGTATATGTCATAAGCATGGACGCTCTCCTGAGCCCTCACGGAGGCCGTCATCACAGATTCGTCTGGAAGCGGGAGCCTAGCCGCCTCTGCGAGCATCTCTCTGAGTGTGAGTGGCTAGCCCAAGCTGGCCCTGCTTAGATAACTCCCCCCAAACTCTCAGCAGTTCTTGGGTGCACGGGCACGCTGTGGTGGCAATCCTCTCTACGGCCAGCGACTCCTCCACTGAAAAGTATGATAAACTGAGCTTTAACGAGCTTATTTCGTATGTGTATTCT
>CBEVRO010000222.1:0-1639 GCA_965552295.1 uncultured archaeon
CCTGAGTCGAAGATCGTCTACGTCTACTCTGTCCACTACAGGCGGAGGGTGTACGGGTGAGACGTCCGAGGGGACAACAATCCTGAAGTGAGTTCTCGTTGCGATCTAATCCTAGTGGGGTTGGCGGCATTACCATTCAGCTCGAGTTCTCCGGGTCATCGGTTCAGAGTCCGCACCATCTTATCCTCTGCTTAGTGGGAGTACTCTTCTCAGGGCTCCCTCTTCAGCTCCTCTAGCTCCGACAAGGCCTTCTCCAAGATAATAGGGGTTATCGTGATGAGCAAAAAATGTTGAGTCGCATACCGCGCTACGCAAGCCTCCAGAGTTCCTCGCGCGGAGGGTCGTGAAATAATCTTACGCAAACGATTAAATCTTCCTAGGCGTAATATAGTATCACGAATATGGCGTCCTACGAGGTGCACATGCGCAAGTACAGGATGTTCCTCCGTGACGCTCAGAACGAGGACAACTCAATCCCTACTCGAGTTGAGGCCTACTTCCAGGCGGCCTTTCACCTGATAGACGCCGTGGCCGCTCTCAGGGATCTCCACATAAACAGACACAGACACGTCAGGAGAATTCTAGAGTCCAACCCGGAGCTCTTCGAGGAAGACACAGAGCTGGTTTGGAGATCCTTTCAGATCATAGAGAATCAGATAAGGCCAGGCCAGACCTATGGAGGCAGGATTGACGGCGAGGCCCTAGAGAGGACGCGGGAGCTCTTTGAGAAGATTGAGAAGGCCTGCCTGAAGAGGATCCCCCGGCGGGGAGGTGAGGTGACATGAGCGACCCCTTGGACGCGGCCTTTGAGTTCGCCAGGCGGGCCTCCAGGTACAGGCCCCTGATGATCCTGCTGTTCGGCTCGGTGGCCAGGGGTGAGGCGGACGCGAGGAGCGACGTGGACCTCTTGGTGATCTTGGACGAGGGCCAGGGTGATGATGTGAAGGCCGCGCTCGGCGAGATAGCCCTGGACGTCAGTCGGGAGTTCGACAGAGACATCTCCCTGCTGGTGACCGATCCTCACATGAGTGGGCTGGACAGGAAGTTCCTAGAGGCTGCGCTCAGCGAAGGCGTGGTGCTCTACTCTAGGAAGCTCTCGCTGGAGGCTGGGCCCCTGAGGCTCGAGCCCTTCGTCGTCTTCTCAATCGACATGAGCAACCTCGAGAGGCCGGAGAAGCTGAGACTCGAGAGAGCCTTATACGGTAGGAGGACTAAGAAGAGGCGTGGGGAGAGGGTGTACGTCAGCGAGACTAAGGGACTGCTGGAGGAGCTTGGAGGAACTCGGCTGGGGCGGGGAGTGGTTCTCGTTCCGTCGCGGGGAGAGAAGGTCCTGGAGGGCTTGCTTAAGAGGTTCGGGGCTAGGTACTCAAAACTGAGGGTCTGGATCTCTCCGCCCACACTCGGGTAGGGGGCTTTCAAGACCTCCTTCCGGGGGCAGCTTACAGAGGACACTTGTGCAGGAACGCTGATATGGGGTGCTGACCTGGCAGAGACTCGGCATGAGGATAATCTCCTGGAACGTCTGCGGGCTGAGGTCCGCCTACGAGAAGGGATTCGCGGAGGAACTCAAGAGGATCGACGCCGACCTCATCTGCCTCCAGGAGATAAGGGCCTCCAGCGTCGCTCTGCCGCTCGACCT
>CBEVRO010000223.1:0-1633 GCA_965552295.1 uncultured archaeon
CGGGGACTCGGAGAATTCCGCCGGTGCATACTCAGCGGGCTGAGGGGGTGCGCGCCGCGGCGGTAGGTGACCGTTATAGGGGACGGCCGGCCTGCCGCGTTGATGAGCGCTGAGGGAGAGGCCCCCGCCGGGGGGATCCAGGCCGCTCGCGGCGTGGAGCGCAAGTTCTTCAGGCTGAAGGTGGGGCAGCGGGAGCCGATCGAGGTCAACGACTTCGACGGGTGGGACATCGTCAGGACGGGGCAGAGGGAGTACTGGCTGGTCGAGTGGTACGTGGTGGCGGAGCGCCTCCTCGCGCCGGATGAGGGGACCGGCGGGGAGAACTGGTACGGGCCGTTCAGGAGCAGCGCGGAGGCCCTCCGCTGGTGGCGCAGCATCCCGACCTACCACGGGCGCAGAGACGTCTCGAGGGCGCCCCCGCTGCCGCGCGGGGGGAACCCGCCGGCGTGGGCTGTGCGCGGGGAGAAGCCCCTGCTCACGTCGCAGGTGGTGGCTGAGGTCAGGGAGAAGCTCAAGATGATCGGGGCCGGGTCCGCCAGCCCGGAGGCGATAGTGTCTCGAGCCGACGACTTGGCTCGCGAGCAGCGCGTGATCGGGGGTCAGTGGGTGACGGTTGAGGAGAGGATCATCTTCAAGGCCGACGATGGGACCGTGGAGATAGCCTGCCTCGCTGAAGAGGCCGAGCTCTACGTAAACGGTAAGAGGGTCGAGGTGTCGCCAGAGGAGGCGGAGGGGCTTCGGAAAGTCGGCCTCTACCTCTACGAGGAGTACTGAAGCTCCCGACGCACGTGGAGATAGTCCGCCCACCTCCTGATCTCGCGCGCGCGTCACAACTTGATCTCGATGTCGAGGCCCCGCACCGCGAGTTCGACGAAGAACCTCCTCACGTCCTCCGGCAGGGTACGCCAGAGCTGAGCGAAGACCTCGGGGCGGCTGAGATCCCTACCGGCGAACTCGTTCCTCCAGACGACCTTCCCGTCCCTCGCCAGCCGATCAATCATGCTGTTGTTGTGGAGGGAGGAGGCTGCCTCGGGGACATACCCAAGCTTGGAGAGCAGGAGCGTCAGGATGTTGTCGGCCACCATACACAGGACATCGTCCTCCCCGTCCCCATTTCCGTAGGTGTAGAAGAGGTTGTAGAGCTTGTAGCAGCCGGCGAACGCGCCGTTGATCCTGACTGGGATCGCGAAGATCGGCGCGCTGCCGTCGAGGTGCCTGGGGGAGACGAAGGTTCGAGCCCCGGAGGCGAGGCAGGGGTTCTTGGAGACCTCAGCTGACATCGAGTATGTTGCTGCGGGCCGCTTATAGCCGTGACGCGCCGCGGCGGCGGCCAGCCGTTATAGGGGCTCGCTGACCGCTGCAGCCGTGCCTTGGCTGAACACAAGGACGGGCGCGCTCGTTCAGGAGCTGAGCACGTCAGTCAACACGAAGGAGTGGGTTCCAATAAGCGTGAGCGAGGAGGAGATCATCCTGATCTTCCGGAGCGAGCACGGGCACTACTGGTACCTCAAGACCAAGCAGCGCTGGGTCGCCGAACTCCTGAAGTTCATGGCGTCCTCTGGCGCCACCCTAGAGGAGGCGCGGAGGGTGCTCCGAGCGATCCGCTCCGCCAACCTAGAGTACGTCGAGGAGG
>CBEVRO010000224.1:0-1625 GCA_965552295.1 uncultured archaeon
CGGCAGATAGCCTGACGTCTACCTCCACGGCGTCGGCGCCCATCTCGATGGCCCTTCGAACCGACCTGAGCGTGTTCTCAGGCTCGTAGGCGCTTGCACCCCTGTGGGCGACCACGAAGAACCTGACCTCGTCGAGCATCTAACCCGCCTAGGGTCGAGAGCATAAAACGCGATTGCCTTTAATCGATCTCTCCTCAGCCGGAGAGGGACTTCGTGCTCCTCGGAATCCATGTGCCCCGCGGTTCCTCGACCACAACTCTCCCATCCTTGGCTATCACTATACCCCTGAGGATCGTGTAGGCGATCTTGCCCTTCAGTCTCCACCCCTCGAACGGGGTCAGAGGGTGCTTCGCGTACAGGTTCTCCTTCTCTATCACGGTCTCAGCGTTGGGGTCGACCACCACGAGGTCACCATCGCTCCTGACGGCTATGGCTCCCTTCCTAGGGTACACGCCGAACAGCTTGGCAGGGTTCTCGGCCATGAGTTCCGGTATCTTGGTTAGAGGCATCTTGCCCCGCAGGGCGGCGTCCAGCATGAGGGGCAGGAAGGTCTGGACGGCTATCATGCCCGAAGCGGCGGACCACACGTCGTCCTTGGTCTTCTCTTCGGTCGTGTGAGGAGCGTGGTCTGACCCGAGAGCCGATATTGTCCCGTCGTTCACTCCCCTCCAGAGCTCTCTCTGGTGGCTCTGATCTCTTATCGGCGGGTTGACCTTGATCAGGTTACCGTACTTCGCGTAGTCCTCGGTGGACAGGAGCAGGTAGTGCGGGCAGGTCTCTCCGGTGATGCTGACCCCCTCCGCTCTGGCCCTCCTCAGGAGTTCTACTCCCTCGGCCGCAGCCATGTGGACGACGTGAACTCTCCCCCCGGTTCTCCTAGCGTATAGTATGAGCCTCTGGATTGCCTCCTCCTCGCATATCGGCGGCCTAGACTCAACGTGCGCTAAGGAATCGTTCCGGCCGGAGGACCTCACTCTCTCCGTGAACAGCTTGACCAGCTCCCAGTTCTCGGCGTGAAACGCTATGGTGAACCCCAGCTTCGCTGACTTCTCTAACACCTCGTAGATCGTGCCGTCGCTCGGCGGAGGGATGTTTCCCGTGGTCGGGCCGAGGAAGGCCTTGAAGCCCACCGCGCCGGCGTTCAGCATCTCCTCGATCGCGTCAGCGTTGCCGTCGTGCAGCACTCCCATGAGGCCGAAGTCAACGTACGCCTTTGCCGAGAGCAGCCTCGCCTTCTCCTCCAGCTTCTTGACGTCTTCCACGGGAGGTAGGGTGTTGGGCATCTCCAGGACCGTAGTCACGCCTCCGGCTGCGGCCGCCATCGTCCCGTGAGTGAAGTCGTCCTTGTGCTCAAGTCCAGGCTCCCTCATGTGGACGTGCTCGTCAATCACTCCGGGAAGAACCAGCATGCCTGTGGCGTCCAGCACGTCAAGCCCGTTAGAGCTTAGATCTCTGCCTATCGCCGAGATCGTGCCGCCCTCGATGAGCACGTCTGCTCTGAATGTTCCGCTAGGGAGAACTCGTCGCCGCCCGGCTGCCCTATGGCTTGCTCTGGAGTGAGGATTTCTGTCCTCACAACTACTTCCTTATCCAGAAGTCCCTCCGCCGCGATGACCTCTCTTAGC
>CBEVRO010000225.1:0-1602 GCA_965552295.1 uncultured archaeon
GTGGCTGAGGCCCTCTCCGCAGAAGCCGTCAACACTCTGGCAAACCTGCCAGGTGCGTACGTAGTCACCGGAACTCTGCTCGCCCCCTCCTCGCAGCAGTCGCAGTCCTGTTCTACGTTATGCTAACCGGAGAGGGCGAGGAGGCGGTACAGCCAAACGGAAGGATCAAGAGAGCAGACCCCGGTGCCATACCGCGCAGACGTTGAAACGAACTCCACCGAATGACTGGCTATTCGAGGGGAGGGAGACAAATTAGGTCAGTCTTATCAAAAGGTCATATAGCAAGCGTGGGACAATCGAGCGGTGCCTAGCAGAGCCGAACTGGCAGCCATAGGATCAATCGCTGTCTCCGTGATTATAGTGAGCGTGAAGACTCTCGCCGCTCTTCTAACGGGAAGCGTGGTGGTGCTGGCTGAGGTCGTGGACTCTCTGGGCGACGTGATGACGTCTTCCGCCACATTCCTAGCCCTGAGGGTGTCTCGTCGACCGCCAGATGCCGACCATCCGTACGGTCACGCAAAGGTCGACAGCCTGCTCGGTCTCCTAGCCTCAGCGGTTCTGCTGGAGGCTGAGGCCTACATACTAGTGAGGGGAGTGATCGGGCTGATCCGAGGATCCCCTCCGCCTAGCGCCCCTTCCTTCGCCCTTGGAGCGCTTATCGCAACCTCCTGCGTCAACGTGGTGAGGTCCGGAGTGTTATGGTCCGTCGGAAAGTCCGAACGCAGCAGGGCTCTCTAGTCCGAGGCGATTAACTACACTTGGGACTTCGGCAGGACTCTGCTGGTTGCTGGCGTGCTCCTGGTCTCAAGCAGAGTCGCTCCGTGGCTAGATCCCCTCTCTGCAATTCTCATCTCGGCGGCCGTGATGCCCTCCACGCTCAGGGTGGCGTACTGGTCTGCATCGGACCTGCTCGACAGGGTTAATCCAAAGCTCCTGGAAGAGATCCGGTCTGCCCTTGAGTCGAGCGAGGGCGTCGCCTTCGTCGAGAGGGTCAGGGCCCGCAGAGTGGGCAGGATAGTGCTTGCAGACGCGGTCATCGGCGTAGATCCGTCCCTCACGGCTGATGAGGCGTCGGGCCTCCTGAGGAGTGCCGTTAAGAACGTGGAAGAGAAGATAGGCCCTGCCGATGTGACGCTGACCCCCATGCCGACTGGGATCAGCAGAGCCACCAGAGCCGTTGAAATAGTGATGTCGGAGCCTGAGGTTCTCGGCGTTCACTCCATTGTGTTCTACGGGCCTGAGAGAGACAGGCTCACTCTTCACCTCGTCTTCAGCGACAAGATGAGGTTGAAGGAGGCGGACAAGCTGGCGAGAAGGGTAGAGAGGAGGCTGAGAGACGAACTCTCCCTCCAAGAGGCTGTGGTGCACCTCGACCACAAGGCAGAAGAAGCCCAGTCAAGCATCGAAGAGCTGAGGGAGAAGATCCTCGCCATACCTGGCGTGAGGTGGGTGGATCTGCGGCTCGTGGAGAGCCCAGACATGGCGAGGCTTGAGATCACAGTTGGAGCCGATCCAGACATGCCCCTGAAGGATGTCAACAAGCTGGCTCACGATATAGAGGCAATCTCTGCCGGGATCTACCCCGAGGCTAGGGTAGTCGTC
>CBEVRO010000226.1:0-1600 GCA_965552295.1 uncultured archaeon
TCTGCGCCGCTCCAGCCCGCCGGGTCTACCAGAGGGCCACCCAGCCTGACGACGACGGCAGAGATTCCCTCAGATGCAAATTGACGCAGCTCGGGGTTGAACGCCTCATCCACAGGGGAGGAAGCAATCACAACAGCGTTAGAGAGATCGATCACGTTATTCGCGATCTCTCCGCGCAGCACGACAACAGCGAAGGTCTTGGGCGTCTCCACGGCGTCGTCGACGGGAGCGGCGCTCCATGAGTCGAAGTCAAGGACCCAAACGCCGCGAGGAACCTTCAGCGAGCCCTCTGCTGACGCCACGTTGACGGCCACGGCTATGTGGCAGCCCTGCAGCGAGGTCTCCTCAACGAGAACTCCTTCTGGGGCTTCCACGACCGACGCGTAATCTGACAGGAGTTGAGGCAGCTCCTCCACCGAGACCATCAGGCCGATGTTCAGAGGGCTGGCTGGCCACCCGTACTCGTCAAGGTCTCCAAGTGTTCCGATCCGGAGCAGGTTGCCGGAGTACTCTTCCAGCGTCAGCCTGGCGCCTCTGCTGAGGCACCTCACCTGAGGGGCTATTACCACTTCGTAGCGAGACAGCTCGCTGGAATCCATCTCGTCGACGGGCAGGACGTCGAACTGCACGTGTGCTCTGGCGAGAACCTCCACGACCCTCCTGAAGGCAGCCATGTGCGTGGTGTCGCTCACGTCGTAGGGTCCGTAGACGTACCTATCCACGTAGTCCCTAGTAGCCCTAGAGAAGAGCACGGCGACCTTAGCCCGACTCTCCCTCGGACCTTTAAGGAGCGAGACTAGGTAGAAGGCCTTCTCTCTGAACGCAGTCCCGACGGAGCCCGTCATGAGGCCGTCGGCTGAGTCGGTCTCAAAGAACCCATCTGCAATGGCCAGAACCAGTCCGAGCTGTCTTGAGGAGTCCTCTGGGTTCAGCCCGTACGTGAGGGGAAGGAACGGCCTGAGCGGACTGCAGGCCCTGGCGTGCTTCAGCATCGCGTAGAAGTCCGTCCACTCCCTGAAGCTGGCTTTGAACAGGCCCCTCTCCCACTCTGGAGGTCCCACCTCCGGCACCAGGATGACGGTCGGATTCCACCTCAGCAGGGTTGGGTCGAAGGCCAGCTCGGTCCCTCCGTGGTCGCAGGCGGAGCTCTCCACGAGCAGCACGCCTCCAGCCTCCACCACCGCGTCGGCAACCTCTAGGACGAAGTCTAAGACCGCCTCGTGCCTCCAGGCTATCCACTTCCTGAACGCCGGATCGCTCCAGTCGGGCTCACTCGGCGGCTCTTCCCAGTACCTCTCCTCGAAGCTCTGAACTCCCCACTCCGAGGCGTCTGGCCACAGATCGGATAGCTCCTCCGTGAGATAGGAGGGCATGTGTGGGACGTCCAGCCAGATCCCGTCGGCGCCCCCCTTCGAGATCAGCCTAGCCGCCCTGTCGCACACCACCTGCCTGTGGGGCGACAGCGGGGAGACCCACGCATCTTCGCTCGTAGGATCGAGCCAAGGGACTTCAAGCTCCGCGCCAGAGACTGCTAAAGGCCTGCCGTCGAGAGAGCGCTGAAGCCAGGCGCTCCTCTCTCTGGAAAACACTCTGCCTCTCA
>CBEVRO010000227.1:0-1573 GCA_965552295.1 uncultured archaeon
CTCAGTTGAGCTACCGCCTCGGCTCACCCCCGCCGACCAGCCTGCCTGAGCCGCCCCGCCTCCTCGAGGGCCTCCGCGACGCGGAGCGCCAATCCAAGCTCCCGATCCCTTAGGGGAAGCGAGCAGACCGTCCGAGCCAGCCTGCAGGCTAGCTCCAGCCTGCCCGCCTTCAGGGCCCTCGCGCAAGGGCTGAGGCGGTGGTTCTGCTAGCCTAGCCTCCCAGAGCGACCAACGACGCTAGGGCCAGAGCCATCCCTCCAGAGATGGCCAAGGCCCCAACGTGAGCCGCAAGCTCTACCGACCTGAACCTGCTTGGAGATGCGGCCGTCGCCGCCGAGCACAGCATCGACGCCACTAAGAAGGGCAGGCCCCACAGGGGCACGTTGATCAGCATCCTGGCCCCGAGGGACAGCGAGAGGCTGGCTGCCCTGAGGGGGTGGAGGCCCCAGCGAGCCCAGCACTCAACTAAGAAGCTGGCCTCCGCTCCCAGCAGCAGGCCCAGCAGGTTTGCCCTGGCCACTCTAAGCCTCGCGAGTGGGTTCATTCTCCTCTCCAGCCGGTAGTGAGCGTACGTCATCGCGGTGGGGACTGCGAGCGTCAGCAGGGCCGAGTAGAGCATGTGGCCCGCCGAGGCCAGGAGCTCCATGGGGACGAGCAGGAGGGGCCAGGCTAGGGCTCCGGCTATCACGTGGAAGAGGTACTCAGGCTTCTCTACCCTCGACCAACCGAGCTGAGATCTCCCACCTGTGCTGGGAGGCTGGCGTAGATTCAACTCGCGTCATTGGGTTGAGGCAGATCTCAAAAAAGTAGTTCTACTCTGTCAGGGGTCCAGCTCAGCCAGGAGCCTGGCGGCCTCCGCTGCACTCTCCACATTGAAGTCCCCCTCTGCCCTATCCCCTACAATGACCGTGACGCACCCGAGCCTCCTCCCGGCCTCGGCGTCCCAGGGCAGGTCCCCGACCATGGCCGCCTCCCTGGGCTCCACCCCCAGCTTCTGCAGGGCCATCCTGAGCTGCTCCTCCCTCGAGAGGCTGTCCTCCCTAGTTATGATCTCGTCAAAGAGGTCCTTCACTCCTAGACCCTCCAGCGCCGTCAGCGCCGGCCTTCTGGCTTGGAGAGTGACGAGCGCCAACTTTGCGCCGGCTGACTTGAGCTGCTCCAGCGCCGTCCTCAGCTCTGGGTCCGGATTGGCCTCTCTGGCCGCCTCCAGCTCTGCCTCCTCCACGATCTTGAAGGCCCTCTCCTCCAGCTCCTTGTCCCCTCCAGCCGCTATGGGGATGCTTGGGCCGAGAGGCTTGAGAGGGTGGTCGGTGCCCATGAACTCTCTGACCCTCGCGCGAAGCTCATCCCAGTCTATGGGGAGATGCGCCAGGGTGCCGTCGAGGTCGAAGACAGCCAGCTTGACTCTCACGCGTGGCTGGGCCCAGGGACATGATATATAGGGCTGAGGTCGAAAGGGTTATATCGCCCGCATCACAAGTCCCCTCCGGAGCCCCGTGGTGTAGCCAGGTCAAGCACGCCGGGCTCTGGACCCGGCGACCCCGGTTCGAATCCGGGCGGGGCTACCAACCCA
>CBEVRO010000228.1:0-1545 GCA_965552295.1 uncultured archaeon
CTATGGATATACTAAATATGGTTCGAAGGTGAAATTTGCTATCGGCTTATTCTGTTCAGAAAGTTTCTTCTACCAAGGGTTAATTAATGAGTATTTGCTTGGGAAAGGTATTGATTTATCTAAAGTTACAAAGTTTGAAATTGCAAAAGGGAAGTTTATAGTTAAGTCGAATAGAGACATTCTTCTTAGTGTGCCAGTGAAGGAGGTTAAAGCATATGGTAGAAAAGGCTGTAAGTTAAGCTCCGCGCCGAACGCTATGACTGGACGCTCCAGCTGAGCCGGCAGCCTGATCCAAACCGGGGCGTATCCCCTCCCTCTCCTCAGCATGGTGACCCGACCTGCCGTGAACCTAACCACGCTGTCGTCTACCCTGTTCACGATCCTTCGGTTGTGGTGGAGGAAGTAGTCTACGAAGGATGACAGCCTCCGCCTGGCCTCCTCCTCATCTGTGCACATGGGTTTGTTGTGCTCGTTACCGCTAGTCATGATCAGGATCTTGTCTCTAGTCTCAGAGAGCAGCATGTGGTGGAGAGGCGTGTAGGGCAGCATTATGCCAATCGTGTCTAGCCCTGGCGCAACCAGATCTGAGATCGGTGAGCCTGCTCTCTTGGGCAGCAGTACTATCGGCCTCTCTGGGCTCGTGAGGATGGACTCTGCCACCTCGTCAACTTCGGCGTGTTCTTTAGCAGTTTCTAGATCTAGAGCCATGAGGGCAAACGGCTTCTGAGGGCGCCTCTTCCTCCTCCTAAGTTCCTCGATAACGGAGTCATCTGTTGCTAGGCAGGCTATGTGGTAGCCTCCAACTCCCTTAATCGCTATCACCGCGCCAGAGTCTATCAGCCTGGCGGCCTCCGAGATCGGATCATCTGCATCGACGCGCCTACCCGAGGAGTCCTCCAGCCAGAGCCTAGGACCGCACGCTGGGCAGGATATTCCCTGAGCGTGGAATCTCCTGACGTTCTTTGGGTCTTCATATTCCTCTCTGCACCTGTCGCAGAGGGGAAAGTCTCGCATGGCCGTGTTGGGCCTGTCGTAGGGAACCGACTCGATCATGGAGAATCTCGGTCCGCACCACGCGCAGCTGTTGAACGCGTAACGGTAGTGCCTGTCCTTAGGGTCGTAGACCTCACGCAGGCAATCCTCGCAGACTGCGATATCTGGGGGAATCATGGAGTAGAGCTGGGCCCCCTTCTGGCTGGGTAATATCCTGAAGTCGTCAATTCCAGTGGGATAATCCTCGCTGAGCGTGAGTTCTTCTATCTTCGCAGGAGGAGGCTTCTCTAGGAGGAGGAGCCTGAGGAACTCTGCAATAGAATGCTCCTCCCCCTCCAGCCTGATCTCGACTTCGCTGCCCCCCATGTTTCTGACGTAACCGCGAACACCAGCTTTGCGAGCGATTCTAAACACGAATGGTCTGAAGCCAACGCCCTGAACTATCCCTGAGACTCTGAGGATCACTGCCTTGGGGGGCATCGGCCCACAGGCTGTGTGAGGAGTATAAAAGATCCGGTGGCCGCGGCCTGAATTCCTCTTCAGCCAAATCGT
>CBEVRO010000229.1:0-1543 GCA_965552295.1 uncultured archaeon
CCTCCCCGACCTCGCATGGTCCATGAGCTCGGACAGGGGTATGTTTACCTCTCCCTCCAAGAACTCCACGTGCCTCTTGCAGCCCTCACAGAAGATGACGTGCCTGGTGGTCTTCGGAGGCAGCAGACGCCCTGAGAGGGCTGACTTGATTACCAGGTCCTTTGAGATCCTGTCGCAATCCCTCCAAGGCTCTACGCAAACGTCGCTCTTGAGGTAGTCTATCAGAACCACTGGGATGTACCTGCAGCCTAACTCCTTGAGCGCCTTCAGCCTGTGGTGACCGTCTATTATGACGCGCGTCTTCTCGTCAACGAGTATGGGCCTCCTCAAAAAGCCGTCACGAAGTATCTCTTCCTTAAGAGACGATAATCTGCTCTCTTCAGTCATCTCGTGACTCAGGAGGGAGTCTATGTCCAGTAGAACCACTCTGCGGGCCTTCGACACAAATGGCGACCACCTCATAACAAAGGTTATATTCGTTATTTAGGGGTTCCGCTCTAGTGCTCTAAAGATGAGGTTCGCCGAAACGGTTCTCGGGCTAATAGGAGAGACTCCGCTTGTCAGGATAAACCGCCTAAGCCCAAATCCCAGGGTTGAGATGTACGCCAAACTCGAGGGGATCAATCCGGGCGGTTCCGTGAAGGATAGGATATGCCTCAGGATGATCGAAGAGGCTGAGAAGGCAGGCGTCCTCACAAAGGACAAGGTGATCCTCGAGCCGACCTCGGGCAACACGGGCATAGGGTTGGCCATGGTAGCCGCCGTCAAGGGGTACACGTGTCTGTTCACCATGCCTGCGAGCGTCAGCGTGGAGCGTGTTCTAATTCTCAAGGCCTTCGGGGCCGACGTTATACTTACTCCTCCTGAGAAGGGGACGGACGGGGCCATAATGGAGGCCCGAAGGATGTATCAGGAGAACCCCAACCTCTACTTCATGCCAGACCAGTTCGACAATCCCGCCAATCCTAAGATGCACTACGAGACCACTGGCCCGGAGATCTGGCGCGACACCGACGGGAGGATAACCCATCTCGTCACTGGGCTCGGGACCAGCGGAACCCTTATGGGGGCTGGCAGGTACCTCAAGGAGAGGAAGCCTTCGGTACAGCTAATAGCGGTCGAGCCCGAGCCTGGACACAGGATCCACAGGATCCAGGGGCTTAAGAACATGAGCGAAGCCATAGTGCCCAAGATCTACGACGAGTCAATCATAGACAGGAAGATAGTGGTCACCACCAGAGAGGCCTACGAGTGGGCGGCGAGGCTGACAAGAGAGGAAGGGATCTTCGCAGGCCAATCCTCAGGGGCTGCCATGTGCGGCGCGGCCAGAGTCGCTCAAGAGATCGACGAGGGCGTCATGGTAGTGATCTTCCCAGACCTGGGCTTCAAGTACCTGACCGCGGAGCCCTATCACGACGAGGAGGTAGTTCGGAAGGTCCTCGAGGCCAGGCGCACCGAGAGGGTCATTCGAGTCTAGGGCGGGAGGCAAGATCCTCCCGAGGTCTCCGCGAGACCCTCTTGGGGAAAAGTCATTTACTAAGAG
>CBEVRO010000230.1:0-1533 GCA_965552295.1 uncultured archaeon
CGAGCGCCGAGGATGTGGTAGAGGCCCTGCTGGTGGGTGCGTGGGCCGTAGAGATTTGCACAGCTCCACTCCTCAAGGGAGTCGGTGTGATAGGGGAGATCGTGAGGGGGCTCGCCTCGTTCTTGGAGTCCAATGGCATTCAGAGCGTGAGCGAGATCCGGGGTGCCGCGCTAGAGAGGATAAAGCAGAGGGAGGAGAGCGGGCCCCTGAGGGTTGGTCCTCCTCGTGTGAGCGCCGAGAAGTGCACCGGGTGTGGGCTCTGCGAGAGAGTGTGCCCGAGGGGGGCCGTATCCGTAGTCAACGGTAAGGCTGCCGTCGATGAGGCTCAGTGCGCTGCTTGCGGGCTCTGCGTCTCAACCTGTCCAGTTAGGGCGCTGGGGTGGTGACCGATGTACGGGTACGCTGGCAAGATCCTCTGGGTTGACCTCACGAGGGGGAAGGCTGAGGGGAAGGATCTCGACCCAAGCCTGGCTAGGAACTACCTTGGCGGAATGGGCCTGTGCATGAGGCTCCTCTACGACCTGACCGATGTCGACACTGATCCGCTCGGACATGAGAACGTCCTGATATTTGCGGCCGGCCCGGTCACTGGCACCAGCTGGCCGGGCAGCGGAAGGCTTCAGGTGGCCGCCAAGTCTCCCCTCACTGGCTTGGCTGGCTACAGCAACTCCGGAGGGCACTTCTCCCCGTACATAAAGTACGCCGGCTTTGACGCCATAGTAGTCGTGGGGAGGTCCGAGAAGCCCGTCTACCTCTACGTGGAGGACGGCAGAGCCGAGATCAGGGACGCCTCCGACCTCTGGGGGCTCGACACTTGGGAGACGGAGGACACCCTGAGGGAGAGACACGGAGAAGACGTCAGAGTGGCCACAATTGGCCAGGCGGGGGAGAACCTCGTCAAGTTCGCCGCCATCGTCACCGGCAAGGGACGCGTCGCCGCCAGGGCTGGTATTGGGGCCGTGATGGGCTCGAAGAAGCTCAAAGCCGTGGCGCTGCGTGGGGAGGGCGGAGTCAAGGTCGCCGACCCTCGGGGATTCGAGGAGATGCTCGAGGAGGCCATGAGGAAGATAGACGAGAGCCCCTTCTCCGAGACCTACAGGGACCTTGGGACGCCCCTGCTGGTGCTGCCCATGAACGTCATAGGGAGGTTCCCGACGAAGAACCACTACATGGGGTCCTTCGAGCGGGCCGAGGAGATAAGCGGTGAGAAGATAGTCTGGGGGTACAGGGTGGCGAAGAGGGCCTGCTTCTCCTGCAGGTTCCACTGCAAGAACATCCTCAAGCTGGGCGACACGATTGGAGATCACCCTGAGTACGAGACCATATGCGCTCTAGGCTCGAACGTCCTGATAGACGACCCCGAGTTCATCATCAGGATGAACTGGCTCTGCAACAAGCTCGGGATGGACACGATCTCCCTTGGCGGAACCATTGCCTGGGCGATGGAGTGCTACGAGAAAGGCCTGCTGACGAAGGAGAGTTTATGAAAGTGGCTGAAAAAAACATAGACAAGAAAAAAGCTGTTGAAGCAGC
>CBEVRO010000231.1:0-1516 GCA_965552295.1 uncultured archaeon
TTATACCTGGTAACGAGGCCGCCAAGATCTGGGCAGCGAGATAAAGCGATAAGAGGTAGATGTTCAGACCGTGGGATACGTCAAGTACAATCTGCCTCTTTCCCCTCATTATGTTAGCGGCATCCTGCATCGCCAGTAGCATCCTAAGCATTATCCACAGTGGCTTCCCATGAAACAAGACCCTAGCTCTCTCATTCTTGTCCCTTAGGGCAAGCCTGCCAGCTGATTCCACTGGAACCACATCAACAGATTCCCCTAGATCCCTTCCCGTTTTTGCTTTGAAGAACTTTGGAAGAGGAACATCTTGCTGGGCCATTACTGTCGAGTTCTCCAGCATCTTGAGCAGATCTTTTCTCCGATATTGACTGATGGAGTCCAGACTGCCCAACTCGCTCAGTGGGCCCAGCGAATGCGGGACAAATGTCAATAGGCGGACTTCCCCTGATTCACCGATCTCACATGCCGACTTGACTAAGTCGGCCGCCATAGTAATTTTTGATCTGACACTCAGATTTCCGAGCGAGTAGACGACTTCCCTCAGGCTCTCAGGGCTGCCCATAATCCCCACGATTAGATGACTCTCGGGCTGATTGAGGGCCACAATCTCACCAGCGGACTTAATAAAGAATAGAATAAAACCAATTTCAGGAGCTTTTGCATACGAGACGGCTACCACGCAACTTCATCCGATAAAATTAATCAGCCTCTAAAACAGCCCATCGTGTGCCCCATTCTGTAGAGATACACGCCGTCACCTGTGGGATTAGCTTGCTGACAAACGCCGCCAGATCCCACCTGGCGGGAGAGTTCGACCTTGGCATTCCAGATGAGGTTGCGAGGGGCATAGCCAACCCAAGGAAGACCGAGGAGGCCTTATCCTCGCTCGGCCCCGATAAGAGGCAGGGGCTCAGGGAGAGATTGCTGGAGTACGCCGAAACCAACCCCAGGAGAGCGTCGGCGGAGCTAAATGCGCTGGCAGGCTATCTCCAGACGCGCGGCCTCGACTTGGAACGAGCCAGCGAGCTGATAGCTGAGGTCCACCTACTCGCCTCCGACACGGTCTCTGGCTCTCTGGCGGCTGGAGCGCTGGCCGACTTCCTGCGTGAGAGGGGACTTGTGGTCTCGGTGCACTCGATCAGGGGGTTCCAGTCCGGCGACTACGAGCTGGCGCTGAGGAACCTGAAGGCCACCGTCAAGTCGCTGGTGGATAGGTACGGCGAGGTCATGCTGAACCTGACCGGGGGCTTCAAGGCTGAAGTGGCGGCCCTGTCCGTGCTGGCAGCCGAGAGCGGTCTGAGGGCGTATTATATACACGAGTCGTCTAGGGAGGTAGTGTTCCTGCCGACGGGGTCGGAGCTTAAGGTTAGAACTACTAGAGCAGAGAGGGTTCTAGTTCTCTTGACAATACTTCTAGCGATACCTTTCGATTCGATCCTAGGTTTCCCTCTGTTCTTAGTTCCCACTATCGCGCTGATCTGCGCTGCGGCATGGCTCGCTCTCGGTAGGGTTTGATACA
>CBEVRO010000232.1:0-1505 GCA_965552295.1 uncultured archaeon
CTACCGTTGACCCCGACAACGCCGAGCACCTCGTAGCCGTTGCGAACATACTCTTGGACGATTGCGGCCACCTCCTCGGCCAGCCTCCTGCAGTGGGACCTGAACCCTGGGTTGTCGAACTGCTCCTTGACAGCCCAGAACCTCCTCAGGCCATAGTACGTGAGTTCGGGGCAGGGGAGCTGCACTATGCCGACGCCCGCGTCTGAGAGAAGCTCCAGAACCTCCTTGACGGGGCCCGGCCTCCGCGCCTTGCCCACCACGACGGAGTTCTGGTTCAGGAGGCAGTGGGCCAGCAGGATGACCCTCTTGGATCTGGCGTCGTGAGCGGGCATCTCGCGAAGGGCCTCGCGCTTGCTTATTACTCCTCAGAGCTGATAGCAACTAGCTCCATACCTGTCTACCCATTTTTGGCTCTAGCAGCTAGGTCGATTATGTCCGCGAAGGCCCCCTGCGGCTAGTCGCCCGCTTGCCGCGGCCTGCGAAGAGGTTAATTATGGTGGACCACTTTTTACATCAGTGGGATCAATGGAGATTGTGGGAAAGATAGACGAGAAGGGCAGGGTCACAATACCAAAGGAGATGAGGGACAAAGCGGGTCTGAGGGGTCTCGTCAGGCTGAGGCTCGAGGGCGGCAGGGTGATCATCGAGCCCATGGCTGAGAGGCCTATAGAGAGGGCCAGGTTTAGGTTGACCTCGCTGGACGTGCCAAAGCTGAGGAGGGAGCTGACTGAGATTGCCGAGGAGCTCGCGGGAGGCGCTGGCTGAGACCGACTTCTTGGTTGCCCTGCTCAACAGAGAGGACCCGCTGCACGAGAATTCCCTCAGGGCCTGCGAGCGCATGCGCGTGGTGCTCTCCCCCTACAGTTTGGTAGAGCTAGACCTGCTGATCCTCTCGAGGAAGATCGAGACGGACGACGAGGCGGAGTTCTTGCGCGACGTGGCCAGGGAGCTTCGGATCAGGAGGGTCTCCGTGGCTAACGTCAGACCGGAGGCGCACTCCAGGGCAGCCGAGCTTAGAGCGGATGGAATGGGGTACTTTGACAGCCTGCACAGGGCGCTTGCGGAGCTAATAGGAATCCCGATCTTGAGCGCCGACAGGTCCTACTCTAAATGCGAGTCTGGCTGGATCGACCTGCGCTCAGTCTAACTCCTCTTTGATCCTGAGCTATTGTGAATCCAGAGGGGAGTGGAACCCGCATACACGAGCTGCTTTTGCACCCATGGCTATGGCGCTGGTTGGTACCTCCGTGGGGATTGTCTAAGCCCAGCTACTTCCGCTCGGGCCTAGATAAGGAGGAATCTCGCCGTCTGAGTCAGCCCTTCACTCAAACAGCGGGAACCCCGCCTCCCTCAGCCTGTCGTACACCCAGACCATCGCCTCAATAGCCCTGACGACGTCCTCGTCCCTGAAGTGGTCTGGAAGGAGCGCTTCGTAAGTCAGCGAGGTTTCCTTTGATCTCACTCCGAACTTGAGCACGACGGGAACCTCGAACCGATTTGTGGCC